>CALMLW010000045.1 GCA_937868015.1 uncultured Synergistaceae bacterium
GAATAGCTCAGTTGGCTAGAGCGATGGCCTTCCAAGCCGTAGGTCGCGGGTTCGAGTCCCGTTTCCCGCTCCATAGATTGTTCCTTGTGCGCCTGTAGCTCAACTGGATAGAGCAACGGACTTCTAATCCGTAGGTCGCGGGTTCGACTCCTGCCAGGCGCGCCACATTGCGAAAGCGGTCGGTGAAATGTGAGGCAGTTATGGTGAGCGTAGCTCAATTGGTTAGAGCGCTGGACTGTGGCTCCAGAGGCTGGGGGTTCAAGTCCCCTCGTTCACCCCATTACAATTGAGCGCCCGTAGCTCAGTGGACAGAGCGTCGGACTTCGGATCCGTTCGTCGCGGGTTCAAATCCTGCCGGGCGCGCCAGCAAGGGAACGCGTGGATCGTTAGCTCAATAGGCAGAGCACCTGACTCTTAATCAGGGGGTTATAGGTTCGATTCCTATACGATCCACCATTTTTTTTGTTTTCCCCACAGCCAAATAGGAAAGCGCGAGCGCGTGGATCGTTAGCTCAATAGGCAGAGCACCTGACTCTTAATCAGGGGGTTATAGGTTCGATTCCTATACGATCCACCATTTTTTGTTTCGCGGTGCGCGAGAGTGGTGGAATTGGTAGACACGTAAGACTTAGGATCTTATGCCTCGGCGTGGGGGTTCGAGTCCCCCCTCTCGCACCAGGCGACCAAACGCCCCGAAGGGGTGCGGCGTGTGAAAGATGGTAGGTGATGGGCTGTCACTCAAGAAGGGGTGACGGCCTTTCTTTTTTTTCGAGAAAATATTAAAATTTGCTGGATAACAAGCGAGGGGTTTGACGTCGCGTTGTCGCGGCGGTTCTTCGTTTTCCGTGGCGATTTTTCGGGAGCCATTCCTCGGACAGGAGGCGCGATAAAATGTCGGTGCAGGATCAAAGTTGTCCCTTTCTTCTCGAAGGACAATTACCCGCAAGGTGGCGACGGGAAGTTGACGGAGCTCTCCGGGCCGCGTGCTGGGCGGGGGCCTTGTTGCGCGAAGAGGCGGATCGTCCCGGGGGGCCCCGGGGCAGTGGGGGCCACGCGGAGATCGATGAAGAGGTGGAGTGGGGAATCCATGATTTCATCGCGGAGAACTTCCCCGAGGATGGGTGGCTGGGAGAGGAGACGGGAGTCCGGATACGCCCCGGAACCTCCGGGCGCGTCTGGGTGGTGGATCCGAACGACGGCACCCGGGAGTTTCTTCAGGGCTTTCGGGGGCCAGCGGTCTCCGTGGCCCTGGTAGCGGAGGGGATTCCCGTCCTGGGGGTGGTCTATGCCTATAACCACCCCGACGACCGGGGGGATCTGATCGTGGGCGTGGTGGAAGGGGGGTTCGTCTTCCGAAACGGTGTCCGAGTGGAACGTCTGTGGCGCGAAATTCCTTCCGACGAGGCCCTGGTCATTGTCGCCCCCGGAGGAGAGAAGAACCCCGTGGCAAATTTGCAGTGCGCCCACCCTCTGCGCTTTCGCGTCATGCCCAGCATCGCCTACCGTCTGGCCTTGGCGGCGGTGGATGAGGGTGACGTGGGGTTTGCGCTGATGGGTCCCGTGTCCTGGGATGTGGCGGGGGGGCACGCCATTTTGCTGGCCGCCGGCGGTGATCTCTACGGGGTCTCCGGCACTCCCCTGCGCTACGACCGCCGGGGGGAGTTTCCAGGCCAGAGCCTTTTGCTCGGGGGGCCCCGGGGGCTGGTGGAGCATCTTCGGTCGAAGGACTGGTCCCGTGTGACATATCCCAAAAGTGATGGGAGTCCGTCGGCCCTCTGTCGTCCTCTGCGGAGCAGGGAAGCTCTGGATCCCCATGTTCTCGCCCGGGCCCAGGGGTGCCTGCTGGGGCAGTTGGCGGGAGATGCCCTGGGCAGCCTGGTGGAGTTTGAATCTCCGGAAGATATCCGTCGCCTCCATCCCGGAGGCGTGCGAGACCTCGTCGGTGGGGGCCCCTGGGGAACCATCGCGGGGCAACCCACCGACGACTCGGAAATGGCTCTGGCTCTGGCCCGCACCCTGGTGGCCGACGGGAGTTTTCGGGTCGATCACGTGGCCCAGGCCTATCGCGCCTGGCTTGCTTCGGATCCCTTCGACGTGGGACATACCACCCGTCAGGCCCTCCTGGGGGAGCCCCAACCCGACAGCCAGGCCAACGGCGCCCTCATGCGCATAAGTCCCCTGGGGATCTTCGGTGCCTTTTGTTCGCCGGAGGACGTGGCGTTCTGGGCGGCGCAGGATGCGGTCCTCACCCATATTCATCCCATTTGTTCCCAGGCGAGCGCCCTTTTTGCCCGTGCCGTGGCCCACGCCATTCGGAACGGGGGAAGCGGCGAAGGGCTCTTTGACCACATGGCCCGCTGGGCGGAGGAGGGGGAGCTCGACCCGGCGATCCGCCAGCTCTTTCCCCGGATCGCCCGGAGAGAGCGTCCCGTCGAGACCGTTCATGCCGGATGGGTGCTCGTGGCCCTGCAGAACGCCCTGTGGCATCTGCGCCATTCCTCCTCTCTGGAAGAAGCTCTGGAAGACACCGTCATGCGGGGCGGCGACGCCGACACCAACGCCGCCATCTGCGGAGCGCTGCTCGGGGCGGTCTTTGGCCGGGACGGGGTACCCCAACGCTGGCAGAAGCGTCTTTTCTCCTGTCGCCCTGCGGCGGGGGTGCGGGGAGTTCTCCATCCCCGCCCGGACTGCTACTGGTCCGTCGATGCGTTGATGCTGGCGGAGCGGTTGCTGCGGGCGGGGATGGGGCGGTAAGGCCCGACGTCACGAGGTCCTGCGGGGTGTTGTGGGTCTTCCATGGCCCCGGAGGGGAGCACCGCGTCGAAAAAATTGGCCGTTTCCCGAAAAACGGGGGCGGCTTTTGTTTTTTTCTCCAAAAACGATATGCTTCCTCTTAGAGGCATGTCTCGGTACGAAGTGAGGAAGGTGGGGATGTTTGTTGAACGTTCAGCAGGGTTTGGTGGCGTTGGCGGTGCTGGGGGGCGGCGTGGGGGGAAACGCCTTGGGCGTTCCTGCGGGGTATCTTGTGGGGGGCTTTGTGGGGGGGCTTCTGGCCAAGGGGGCCACGGGGCTTGACCTTCTTCCCGGAGGGGAGGCGGTGACCGTGGTGGGGCAGGTGCTGGTGGCCTACGCCATGGTCTGCTCGGCGGATCTCTCGGCGTGGCGGGCCTTTCCTCGTCTGTTGCCTGTGGCGGTGCTTTCCGCTGCGGTGCTCACGGCGGCGAGTCTGGTGTTGGCCAAGGTGCTGGAAAAAGTTTGTCATCTGGACCCCATGACGGCGCTCTTTTCCACGCCCCCCGGAGGGCTCACCGGTCTGGCCGTGGCGGGGGCTTCCATGGGGAGCGATAGCCCCATTTCCCTGCTCTTTCAGATGGTGCGCCTCATCTTCGTCCTTTTGGTGATTCCCTTTGTGGCTTCGTGGTGGACGCGATGGTAACGCCCCAGGACGCTTCGGCGGCGAAATCTTCCGAAAGGGGTGACAGGTTGCTGTGGGGGGCTTTGACTTTCATGCTCTTTACCTGGTCTTCGGCCTTTCCCGCCATCCGCATCGGCCTATCGGGGTTTTCCCCCACCCACCTGGCTCTGTTTCGCTTCCTGGTGGCATCGGGGGCGTTGATCCTCTACGCCCTGGCGGTGCGCATGCCCCTACCGGAGATGCGAGATGTGCCGAAATTGGCGGGGTTGGGGTGCCTTGCCATCACCCTTTATCACATCCCTCTGAACTTGGGAGAGATGACCATTTCGGCGGGGGCCGCCAGTCTATTGATGAGCACGGCGCCGGTCTGCACCGCCCTTCTGGCGGCGGCGATCCTGGGAAACCCCTTTTCCCGAGGAGGATGGATCGGCCTGGGGGTGAGCTTCCTCGGGGCGGGGCTCATTGCCCTAAGCGAGGGGGGATTGGGGGGCTTTTCCGTGGGAGCCCTGTGGGTCTTGCTGTCGGTGGTCTCAGAGAGCCTGGCCTTTGTCCTCCAGGGGGGGATGCTGAAAAAGTATGGCCCCCTGAAGACGGGGACCTATCTCATGTGGACGGGGACCGCGTTCATGCTGCCCTTCGGAGGGGGGCTTTTCGATGCCATCGCCAAGGCCCCTTGGGAAGCCACGGCGGTGACGATCTATCTTGGCCTTTTCCCTGCGGCGTTGGCCTATCTGTGCTGGTCCCTGGTGCTGGTCCGACTCAAGCCCGCCCACGCCACGGCCACGTTTTATGCCATAGGACCCTTGGCGCTTTTGATCTCTTGGCTGTGGATCGGGGAAAGGCCCCTTCCTCTGGCCATCGGCGGAGGGGCCTTGGCCCTCTTGGGGGTGTGGATAGTGGAACGGAGTCGCCGGACTTGACCTTTCTGACGGTGCAGGCCCTACTTTTTGTCGTGCTGATGGTGGCTCCGGCGGGAGCGGCCCTGGTGCTCTTGAAAAGACGTTCCCGCCGGCGAAGCCTTTGAATCCTTGGGGCCCCCGGAGGGCCTCGGGATCTCCGGAGGACGACGATCCGGCCCACAGGGCTTGGCTTTGCGCGGAGCACCTTTCCTCCTTTCGGTGATTTGCGAGGCTTGTTCCGGGCGATTTTTCGCCCGACGAGACGGTTTTTTTGTTATTTGTCGACGGCGGAAGGCGTTAGGGGTATACAAAAGGGCGAAAGGAGTGTATATTACCGGGGTAGATGGAAAACTTCGGGACCCTTTGCCCCGGAGTTCATATCGCCCATACGAACCTTCGACCCGGTTTGCCTCTTGTAGGGGAGCCGGGCAATGGGTGGGAGGAGCGATCCTTTCGCCTGCCGCGTTTGCGAAGAAGGGAGACCCCAGGGGGTCTCCCTTCGCGTATTTTTTGGGGGCAGGTCGGCGCGGCCTGTCGGAGGGTGCGGATTTTGCGGCGGTGTGGGGTTGGGGGGCGTTCCACGTCCTTGCCTTGGGCCGCTGGCGGAGGGTTTGCCCGACGGTTTCGCCGGGGGGACCCTCGGCCTGCGGGGGATCTTTGAGAGATGGGCCCATCGTGATCCATCTCGGAAGTGAGGGGGTGCGATGTCGAAGCCTAATCACGGAAGCGCTGTTTTATCCCCCTGTCCTGGGGGGGCTGCCCGGACGGATATACCAAAACAAAAAAAGGAGGCACAAAGACCATGGGAAAGTTCGGTGACATCCTGCGCATTGATCTGGCGAAAAAGAGCGTTACCCGGGAAGACGTAGACGAAAATCAGCTTCGGGACTACATCGGCGGTCGGGGTTACGCCACGAAGATGGTCTATGACGAGGTTCCCAAGGGCACCGACCCCCTTTCGCCGCAGAACAAGCTCATCTTTGCCTGCGGCCCCCTTACCGGTACGAGCTCGCCTGCGAGCGGGAGATACATGGTGGTCACCAAGAGCCCCCTCACGGGGTATATCGCCAGCAGCAACTCCGGGGGGTTTTGGGGGGCGGAGCTGGCCAAGGCGGGGATCTTTGCCCTTGTCCTCGAAGGCAAGGCTGACGCCCCCACCTATCTCTGGATAAAAGATGGGAAAGTGGAGCTCCGCGACGCGAGCAAGGTGTGGGGCAAAGACGGGCATGAGACCACCGACATGCTGCTTGCCGAGGTCGGCGACGACAAGGCCCGGGTGGCCTGTATCGGCCCGGCGGGGGAAAAGCTTTCACTCCTGGCGGCGATCATGAACGATAAGGATCGGGCGGCGGGACGGAGCGGTGTGGGGGCCGTCATGGGTTCGAAAAATCTCAAGGCCGTGGTGGTGCGCGGCACGGGCATGCCTTACATGCACGACGTTAATGCCCTCCGCGACGCCCTCCGCGATGGTGTTCACAAGCTAAAGGAGAATGGCGTCACCGGCAAGGGGCTCCCGGCCTACGGCACGGCGGTGCTTGTCAACATCATCAACCAGACCGGGGGATATCCCTATCGCAACTGGCAGGATGCCTACATGGAAAAGGCCGATTCCCAGTCGGGAGAGACGCTGGCCGATAAGTATCTCAAGAAAAACTCCGCCTGTTTCGGTTGCCCCATCGGCTGCGGCCGCGTCACCGAAGTGGATGGCAAAAAGGGCGAAGGCCCCGAATACGAGAGCATCTGGGCCTTTGGCAGCTGTTGCGGCGTCGAGGACCTCGAGCCCATATTGCGCGCCAACGTGGTCTGCAACGAGCTGGGGATCGACACCATCGGCGCCGGAGTCACCGTGGCGGCGGCCATGGAGCTGTACGAAAAGGGCTTTATCCCCGACGGAGACCTCGGAGGCGGCCCGAAACCCCTCTTCGGAGACGGGGATGCCATGGTGCATTGGGTCACCATGATGGGTAAGGGAGAGACCCCTCTGGGCAAGAGGCTCGCCCTGGGATCCTATCGTCTCTGTGAAGCCTACGGTCATCCCGAGTTCTCCATGAGCGTCAAGAAGCAGGAAATGCCCGCCTATGATGGCCGGGCGATTCAGGGAATTGGCCTCACCTATGCGGTTTCTAATCGGGGGGGGTGCCACGTGCGGGGCTATCTCATATCTCCCGAGGTGCTGGGGATACCGGATAAGCTCGACCCCGAAGATATCGGCGCCAAGCCACAGTGGGCGAAGATCTTCCACGACCTGTCGGCGGCCATTGATTCGGCGGGACTCTGCCTTTTCACCTCCTTCGCCCTGGGGGCCGAGGACTACGCAGGTTATCTGAGGGCCGCCACCGGCTTTGACTACACCGCCGACGAAGTCATGACCTGCGGCGACCGGATATGGACCCTGGAGCGTCTCTTTAACCTGCGGGAGGGGCTCACCGCCGCCGAAGATACGCTGCCCTCCCGCCTGCGAGAAGAGCCCATCCCCTCGGGCCCCATGAAGGGCAAAACGAGCCGGGTCGCGGAGATGGTGCCGGAGTACTACCGGCTGCGGGGCTGGGATGAAAAGGGTGTGCCCACGCCGGAAAAACTGAGGTCCCTCGGCATATAGCGGAAATGATGCCCTCCGGTGAGGGGTAACTCCAGGGGCTTGGAAGGCGAAGCCCGCCCCGGGCGGGGATGGCCCGGGGCGGGACACGTTTCCCGAGGGGGTGGGGCCGCTGTGAAGGTGCTGTTTTTTGGATTTGTCAGGGATATGACGGGCGAGAAGGAAACCGCCGTGGAGGGCGCGGCGACGATTATATCCCTTTTTGAAGCACTGGCCACGCGCTACGGGGAGCGCTTTCGTACCGAAGCGCTTCCCGAAGGGGAGCTGTCGAGCGAGCTCATCGTCCTGGTGAACGGTCGCCACATAGCCCATTCCGGCGGCGCGGCGACGCCGCTGCGGGAGGAAGACACCGTGGCGATTTTCCCGCTCGTGGGGGGAGGATAAAAGCCTCCCCCTTTTTTCATGGGTAGAATGCCGGGGAAGTTTACCGTTGTTCTCCAGGACACCTTGAAAAAACGATCACCATGATGTATCCCTCTTTCAGGAGGTGGGGTGGCGGCAGACCTTTTCAGGAAAGAGGGGATAACCCGTGAGAAACGATACCGGAAGGCGGAGCCCGTCCCATCTAAGCATCGTCGCAGGCCCCGGGGGAGGGTCTGGTCCGATGGAATTCCCCGCCGCCGAGCTTCCAGGGAGAGAGATAAAAGGCGTTCTTTTAGAAAAACTGGCCGAGGCCCCGGAGCGAGCCTTGGCCTTTGTCGTGCCAATGGTTGTTCCGGCGGAGGCGATGCGGGAGCCTTTGGGAGGGCGTCATCATCCATGAAGCTCTTGGGCCTTTTAGCTCCTTTAGGGGTCTTTGGGGCTTATACGCTGGCGGTGATCCTGCTTACCGGCCCCGGCTTTGTCTGGAATGAGAACCGCCGTCGTTTTTATCTGGCGGGGCGA
Organism: uncultured Synergistaceae bacterium; assembly: GCA_937868015.1. Lineage (GTDB taxonomy): Bacteria > Synergistota > Synergistia > Synergistales > Aminiphilaceae > CALMLW01. The sequence continues at coordinate 7,796 of CALMLW010000045.1, forward strand.
GGGGCGGGGCTCTGGGCCTCTGTGGCCACTTTTGGCGCCACGTGGATGAGCGCGGCGTCTCTGCTGGGTTATCCGGAATCTTTCTTCTGGGATGGCATGGTGGCCTTTGGAGGGGCGGTGAATGGCTGGCTTCTGGGGCTTTTGCCCTTGCCGTGGATCGTGGCGGTGTTACGCCGATCCCGGGCCCTTTCTCTGCCGGAGTGGATCGGGAAGACCTTCGACGATCCTCGGCTCCGTCGTTTGACGGCGGCGGCGCTTCTGTTGGCTTATGTTCTGTATATTCTCATCCAGTTTCGATCCTTCGGAGGGGCGGTGTCCCATCTGCTGGGCATTCGTTACGCCGTGGGGGCCTCCGCCCTGGTCTATCTTTTTGTGCTCTACACGACCTTCGGGGGCATGCCTTCGGTGATTCGCAGCGATGTGCTGAATTTCTGGCTCATCGTCGTGGGAGTGACGGTGGCAGCGGTGGTGGCCGTGGGTCGCGTGGGCGGCGTGGAGGTCCTGGTCCGACGCTTGGCGACGGAGGCCCCAGAGCTTTTGAATCCCGCCGCGCCGTGGGAAGTGCTAGGGGGTATGGCGGCCATGACGCTCGGATGGGGGCTGGGAGTGGCGGCAAATCCTCAGTACGCCGTGCGGATCCTCTCCGCCCGCTCTCCTCGGGTGGCCCTGGGGATGCTGGCCATCGTGCCCTTTTTTCTCGGGGTGATCTATCTGGGACTTACGGCCTTTGCGGCGACGGGGCGACTGGTGGCGGCCCCGGTGCTTCGTCAGGGAGGAGAGGCGGCCTTTCTCCACATGGTGAGCATGGTGTTGCCCCCTGCCCCTGCGTCGCTCTTTTTGGTGGCCCTCATCGCCGCAGCGGTGAGCACGGCGAATTCTCAGCTGCTGTTGGCGGCCTCGTCTTTTTGTTATGATCTGATGGACCGATGGAGAACTACGCTGCCGGAGGACATCTTCCTGTTCCGCAACCGTCTGGCGGTGACGGTCATCGCCACTTTGGCGCTGGGAGGAAGTCTGTTGCCGTTTCCAGACATCCTCACTGTGGGGCGCTTCAGCTGGACCGTGGTGGCGCTTTGCTTTTTTCTTCCCCTCTTTTGGCCCCTTTCCGGGCGTCGCCAGGGGCTTTTCGAGGCCATGGGGCTTTCTCTCGTGCTCCACGGAGTGTTGGTCTTCGGGTTGCACCTACCGCCCGAGGGATCCCTGTTGCCTTCGCTCTTGCTGGAACGTCTGTCGTGGCGGTGGTTTTCTCGGAAGGGGGAGGAGGCCTGACATGGGGCGGCCGCGACACATGGAAAGCCAGATAAAGGCTTTGGTGGTGGCGGGAGTGCTTTTGCTCACGGCGGTCACGCTGGCGGTGTCGATTGGCCAGGGATTTGCCCTTAGGTGGGAGGAGAACCGGAGATGGCTATATACGGTACGATCGGTCCTAGAGGCATTGGATCGCCCCCAAGCGGAAATAGTGGTGGCCATGCTCCGACCGGCATGGAGGGTTTTTCCGGGAACGGCGGGGAGATCGGGGGGAGAGATCTTGCGCTCCCGGGATGGGGAGATGTGGGCGGCGTTCCCTAACGACGAAGTCCTGTGGGAGGAGTTGTTGGAGAGCAATCGACCCCTTCTGGTGGTGGCGCTGGTGACGCTGTTGCTCGTGTTGGAGATATCGATTTTTTGGGCGTACGCCATCGTGCGACCCCTGCGGCGCCTGGCATGGGCCTGTCGTGATATGGGATCGGGCCGGTGGCCCGACCTGGGGCCGGAGGGGGCGTCGGGGACGTATGAGATCGCCACGCTCCACGAGGCCTTTCGTCATATGGTGGACCGCCTCCAGCAGTGGCAACGGGTGGAGCGACAGGTGGGACGCATGGAGCGACTCGCTGCGCTGGGTCAGGTGGTGGCAGGGGTGGCCCACGAAGTACGGAATCCTCTGGCGTCCCTTCGCATTCACCTTGATCTATTGGAGGTAGACGTGCTCCCGGCGGGACAACCCTCGCTACGCGTTCTTGGCGATGAAGTGGATCGATTAAACCAGATCGTGTCTCAACTTTTGGCCTTTTCCCGCCCCCGCCCCCCCATAGGAGGACCGGTGGACCTGGGAGAGGTGGTGTCCTGGTGCCACCAGATGGTGCGAGATCGCATGTCGCGGCAGGGGGTTTCTTGGCGAGAGACGGGCTTCGACGGGGCAAGACCAGTGCCAGGAGATGCGGCTCAGTTGAGGCAGATGCTTTTGAATCTGGTGCTCAATGCCCTGGATGCCATGCCTCGGGGCGGAGAGCTCCATGTGGGGACGCGCTACGGAGAAGACGATGGGCCGGGGGGGGTGCGCCGAGCGGCGCTGTTTTTGAGCGTGGAGGATTCCGGGGAGGGTATAGCTTCGGAGCTCCTGCCCAGACTTTTTGATCCTTTTTTTACGACCCGCCCCGAGGGTACTGGGTTGGGATTGGCGTTGGTGCACCGCATCGCCGAGCTCCACGGTGGAGCGGTGGATGTGGTTTCATCTCCGGGGCGGACAATTTTCACCGTCACGTTGCCCGAGAGAGAAGGAGACGCCCCATGATGCGCATGTGGATTGTGGAGGATGAGGCGGGGCTTTCCCAGGGACTCGCCCGGGCCTTTGAGCGCGACGGGTACGCGGTGCGGGTGCTGGACCGTCTGGGGGAGGTGCGCGGCGCCTTGGCCCAGGAACGGCCGGATGTGGTGCTCTTGGACATTCGGCTTCCGGACGGAGATGGGTTGGCCGCCCTGCCCCATCTGCTCCGGGAGGCCCCGGAGGCGCGGGTGGTGGTGATGACCGCCTTTGGAGATTCGTCCCTGGTGGTGCGCGCCATCCGGGAGGGGGCGTGGAATTATCTGGACAAACCCTTTCCTCTGGAGGCGGCCCGCAACATGGTTTCCCGGGCGGTGGAGTCCCTGGAGCTTTCCCGGCGGGTGGCCCGTCTTCGGGGGGAGTCCCTTCCGCTGGTGGGGAGTTCCGCTGCCATGGAGAGGGTCCGGGCCTTTGTGGCCAAGGTGGCCCCTTTTCGGGATCTGAACGTGCTTCTCATAGGGGAAAGTGGTGTGGGGAAGGAAGTGGTGGCGCGGATGTTGCACGCTGCTTCGGGGGCTCGGGGGGATTTCGTGGCCCTGAACTGCGCGGCGGTGCCCGAGGCGTTGCTGGAGTCCGAGCTTTTCGGGTACCGCCGGGGGGCCTATACCGGGGCCGGGCAGGACAAAGAGGGGCTGGCGGAGACCGCAGCGCAGGGGACTTTGTTTTTGGATGAGATCGGCGACATGCCTCTGGTACTGCAGGGGAAGATGTTGCGCTTCCTGGAAACGCGTACCCTGCGCCCCTTGGGATCCACGAAGGAGATCCGTCTGTCGCTACAGGTTATGGCGGCCACTTGCGTGGATCTAGAGCGCCGAGTGGCCGATGGAACGTTTCGGCGGGATTTGTATTTTCGAATCGCCATGCTACCGCTGGTGATTCCTCCGCTACGGGACCGAGAAGGGGATGTGAGGGAACTTCTGGAGTCGTTTTTGAAGGAGTTCGCCCTGAAACTTAATCGACCTTGCCTCCAGGTCACTCCAGAGGTGGAAGAGGCCCTACGGCACTACGCCTGGCCGGGGAACGTCCGGGAGCTTCGAAACCTGGTGGAGCGGCTCTATATCCTTAGGGATAGAGAAGATGGGTTGGTGCGTCTCGGGGATTTGCCGGAGGAGATGTTGGAGCCCCTTCCCCAGGAGTGCCTTGAGGGGATCCGCGAAGGGGGACTGGTCCAGCGGCTCGACGACTACGAGCGCCGCCTCTTGCGGGAAGCGTTGGAGGAGGCGGGGGGCAATCGCACCCGGGCGGCCTCCGCGCTGGGAATATCTCGATTCGCCCTGTTGCGTCGCCTCCAGCGCCATGCCCTCGAATAGGCCTTCGCTTCTCCAGGGTCCCCGGCTGACGACGGCCCTGCTGCCCCTGCCTCTCCTTTTGCCCCGTATAGCCCTGGCTTCCTCTCCGCTGGAAGGGCTCACCCGGGATCTAGAAGACTTGCTGGCTTCTAACCCTCTGGTGAGAGTGATCCCCCCCGGGGGCGAGATGGGAGACTCCTCGGAGAGCGAAGAGAACGATGAGGAGAGGATCCCGGAAGATCTTCTTTCGCTGGACGACCACTTGCGTAGGCAACTCGCCGAGGATCCCCTAGATGGTTTTGATTTCGACTCATCCCAGCTGGGGGAGACCCTAGACCCCCGGGGATATCTCAACGTGCCCCTGGTGCCCTGGGGGGTTCATCTCGGCCTTTCGCCGGAGGAAGCCCCCCGGGCTCTGGCGGCGTTGCAGGAGTGGGCGGACCCTCCGGGGCTTTTTGCGCGAGACTTGACGGAGTGCCTGCTGATTCAGCTTCGCCGGAAGCTTGGTGAGGAGGGAGATGGGGGGCGTATCCTACGGGAGGGTCGAGAGGACCTGGTACGGGGAGACCAGCACACCCTGGCGCGCCGTTTAGAATGGCCTTCGGAGCGCCTTCAACGGGCGTTGAAAGAGCTCCAGGCCTTGGATCCCCATCCGGGGTACGCTTTTCGCAAGACGGTGATGGTACGGCCGGAGCTCTTTTTCCGCCCTTTAGGCCCGGGGAAGGAGCTTTCCGTCCATCTGGCGGAAGAAAACCTGCCTCGGCTGGCGCTGGAGGCAAAGGGTCGCTCCCCAGGGGAGAGCGGCTACGATCACGCCGCTTGGCACGAGGCTCGCGCCGTTTTAGGGGCCCTGGCTCAGCGCTACCGGGGAAGGGTGGAGGTGGGAAGGTTTCTGGCGAAACGACAACGGGCGTACCTCATGGGAGATCTTCCCGCGCCGGAGCCCCTGGTGTTGGCCGATCTTCACCGAGAGATGGGTTATCATCCGAGCACGCTCTCCCGGGTGCTACGCTCCACCTGGGCCGTCACGCCCCGGGGGACGGTGCTTTTGGGGCACCTTCTCTCCCGGCCGCTCCAAGGGCGCCCGGATCTTTCTGTGGCGGCGTTGCGGCACCTTCTTCGGCAAGCCCGGCACGAAGGACGCTCCTGGGCGGAGGTGGCCCGGGAGCTGGCCCTTTCTCCCCGGACGGTGGCCTGGCACGGCCTCCGGTGCGGGGGGTAGGGGTGCGGTTTTGATACGTCCCCCGTGCGGAAAGCGCACGGTTTTTTGGGACTCTGGGGAGAAAGGGAAGATGCCTCGAAAGCGGCGGGGCTTTCGGGCAAGGGAAAGGAGGACGGGGCGGAAAAATATCCGGGGTGCTCTGCGGCGGCAACTTTTTTGCATATACAAGGGTAGGCAGTCATCCTTGTGTGGAGGTGTACGGCATGGCGGAGGAAAAGGGTACGGCGGGGGCTCCTCTGGGGGCGGCGGAAGATCGGAAGGGGACGCTGGCGATTCTCTTGGGGGCGGCGTTTCTCATGGCGACGTCGGCCATCGGGCCGGGGTTTCTCACCCAGACGGCGGTATTTACGGAAAAGCTAAAGGGAGCTTTTGCCTTTGCCATTCTGGCGTCGATTCTGATTGACGTGGTGGTGCAGCTCAATATCTGGCGCATCCTGGCGGTTTCTGGCCTTCGGGCCCAGGATCTGGCGAACAAGGTGCTCCCCGGGCTGGGATATTTCTTGGCCTTCGCCGTGTCGTTGGGGGGGCTGGTTTTCAACATCGGCAACGTGGCGGGGGCGGCCATGGGGCTCAACGTTTTGGCGGGGGTGCCTCTGATTCCCGGGGCGCTCCTCTCGGCGGGGCTGGCGGTGGTGCTCTTTTTGAGCAAGGAAATGGGACGGGCCATGGACCGTTTTGCCCAGGTCCTCGGGTTTGTCATGATCGCCATGGTGTGCTACATGGTCTTTCGCACCAATCCTCCCGTGGGAACCGCGCTCAAGGAAATGGTGCTGCCTTCCACGGTGGATTGGATGATCGTCCTGACGTTGGTGGGGGGCACGGTGGGGGGGTATATTTCTTTTGCGGGGGCCCATCGCATCATCGACGCAGGGATCACCGGCCCCCGGGCCCTGGGGGACATCAGCCGAGGGGCGGTGAATGCCATCGGCATCACGGGGCTCATGCGCTTTCTCCTCTTTTTGGCCATCCTGGGCGTGGTGGTCATGGGGACTCCTCTGGATGCGGCCAATCCTCCGGCTTCGGCGTTCCGCATCGGCGCCGGAGAGCTGGGATATCGAATCTTTGGCGTCATCCTGTGGGCGGCGGCCATCACGTCGGTGGTAGGGGCTTCCTACACGTCCGTCTCGTTCTTGAGAACGCTTGCCGCTCCCATCGAGAGCTATCATCGCTGGTGGATCATCGGGTTCATCGCGGTCTCCACGGCGATCTTTGTCACGGTGGGAAGGCCGGTGACCCTGCTTATCTTCGCTGGCGCCATCAATGGACTCATTCTGCCCCTGGCCCTCATTTCGGTCCTGTTGGGGGCCCACCGTAAAAACATCGTGGGAGATTACAAACACCCGATGTGGATGTCCGTGGCGGGGTACGTCATGGCGGCCTTCACGCTCTGGATGGGGTTCACTTCCCTGGGCCCTATCTTCACCATGTTCCAAAAGTAGTTCGGAGGGTATACCATGGGGAACGGGAGACGCGAACCTCCCGTTCCATTCTTTTTGAAGGGGGAAGGACTGTGGACGGTCCGACGAAACCCCGGGTGCTTTTTGCCGGAGATCGATGCGTGGTGGTGGAGTTCGGCACGGCCATCGATCGCGCCGTGAATGCCCGGGTGCAGCAGTTACGGCGAGATCTAGAGGCGAGACCCCTGGGGGGGATCACCGAGCTGGTCCCCACCTATCGATCGCTGGCGGTGTACTTTGATCCCCGCCGGGTGGGGGAAGGGCTGCCGGAACTCCTGGCAAGCCGAGCGGCGAGCCTGGAGGGTAGTGCAGAAACGGGGGGGCGGTGTGTGGTGATCCCCGTGGGATATGGGGGAGAGCGGGGCCCCGATCTGCCCGAGGTGGCACGCCACGCGGGGCTTTCGGAAAGTGAAGTGGTCTCCCGCCACACGGGGCGCGATTATTACTGTTACATGCTGGGGTTCACTCCGGGGTTTGCCTACCTGGGAGGCATGGATGAAACGCTGGCGACGCCCCGACTGGCCAACCCCCGCACGAAGATCCCTGCGGGAAGCGTTGGGATCGCCGGGGCCCAGACGGGCATTTATCCCATCGACAGCCCCGGCGGGTGGCGGCTCATCGGCCGGACGCCCCTACGGCTCTTCGATCCCGACAGGACTCCTCCCACGCTGCTGGATGCGGGGCTCTGGGTGCGCTTTGTGGCGGTGGATGAGGGGGAGTACGCCGCCGTGACCGACCAGGTGCGCCGAGGGGCCTACGTTCCCGAGGTCCGAGACAGGGAGGGAAACCATGAGGCTTGAGGTGCGGCGTCCGGGGTTGCTCTCCACGGTGCAGGACGGGGGGCGTTGGGGGTACCAGGGAAAGGGCGTTCCCGTGGCGGGGGCCATGGATCTACCCGCCTTCAGGCGAGGAAACCTCGTGGCGGGAAACGAGCCGGAAGAGGCGGCACTGGAGATCACCGTCCTGGGGCCCACCCTCGGCGTCCTTGAAGGAGAAGGGATCGTGGCGGCGGCGGGGGCCGACCTGGGCTTTGCCCTAAACGGGGCTCCGGCGCCGCTTTTGACGGCGGTGCGGGTGCGCTCCGGGGACGAGATATCCTTTGCGGGGCCCCGGGGAGGGGGATGCCGGGGGTATCTCTGCTTCGCCGGAGGAGTGGCGGTGCCTCCGGTGATGGGGAGTCGCTCCACCTTTCTTCGAGGAGCCCTGGGGGGCTTTCATGGACGGGCGTTGCGCGCGGGCGACGTGCTGGAGACCGGCGACCTCCCCCCCCTCGCCTTCGCGGGGGAGGGTTTTTCCTGCCCCCCCGATCTGGATCTCGACCGGTCGGCGGATCGCCCCCTGCGGGTGGTGCCGGGCCCCCAGGATGATGCCTTCACCGCCGAGGGGCGGGAAATTTTCTTTTCTTCCGCCTATCGGGTCACCGACGAGGCGGACCGCATGGGGTATCGGTTGGAGGGGCCTCCGGTGGCCCATTCTCGAGGGGCGGACATCGTTTCCGATGCCGTGCCCCTGGGGGCCATCCAGATTCCGGGGCACGGGCGCCCCATCTGCATGCTGGCGGATCGTCAGACCACGGGGGGCTATCCGAAAATTGCCGTGATCTGTTCCGACGACGTGGGGGTCCTGGCCCAAAGGATGGCGGGCGATACGGTACGCTTCGTGGCGGTGACCTTTGCCGAGGCCCTGCGATGGGCCAAGGAAGAGGGCGATGCCTTGGAAAATCTGCGACGGGCCCGGAGTACTTGGCGATCGAGGCCCCGATTCCCGGCGGGATGGGATGCTTCGGGAAGATGGACCCTTACGGTGGGGGAAAGGGCCTACGCGGTGACGTGGAGGGCCCGGAGTTGACGAAGGGGGTGGGGGAAGCCGTGGCGGTGATGATGATGGATCTCAATAGCGACCTGGGAGAGAGCTTTGGCGCCTGGACCATGGGGGACGACGAGGCGGTGCTAGCTTCGGTGAGCTCGGCCAACGTGGCCTGCGGTTACCATGCGGGGGATCCCGAGGTCATGCTGAAGACCGTGCGGGCCGCCGCCCGGCGGAGCGTGGGGGTGGGGGCCCATCCGGGGTACCCCGATTTGGTGGGCTTCGGTCGGCGGAACATGGCTTGCTCTCCGGACGAGGTGTACGCCTTTACGCTTTACCAGATCGGGGCTCTGACGGCGGTCTGCCGGGCCTCCGGGGTGTCTCTGCGGCATGTGAAGCCCCACGGGGCCCTTTACAACCAGGCGGCCAAGGACCCACGATTGGCGGAGGCCATCGCCCGGGCGGTGAAGGACGGAGGCGAGGGGCTGATGCTGTTGGGGCTGGCTAATTCGGCCTTTGGGGGAGCGGCGGCGACGGTGGGGGTTCCCTTCGCGGCGGAGGCCTTCGCCGACCGGGCGTACCGGGCCGACGGCACCCTGGTGCCCCGGGGGGAGCCGGGGGCGGTGATCCACGACGAGTCCGTGGCGGCGGCTCGGGTGGTGCGCATGGCCACCGAAGGGGTAGTGGAGGCCATCGACGGCACCCTTGTTTCCCTGCGCCCCCATTCCGTGTGCCTCCACGGCGACACAAAGGAAGCGGTGACCATGGCACGGGAGGTTCGCCGGGCGTTGGAAGGCGCGGGCGTGGAGATTAGGGCTCTGGAGGTGCGGTGATGAAAAGCTTTTCCGATATGCAAGGCCTTTCTCCTAGGGAGATCCGGGAGATCATCCGTCGGGGGGAGTGGGACGCCCCCACGCCGGGGCTGGCTCCGGGGCATGTTCAGGCGAATCTGGTGATCCTCCCCCGGGAGTGGGCCTATGATTTTCTCGTCTTCGCGATGCGTAATCCCAAGCCCTGTCCCGTACTGGACGTGACGGAGCCCGGAGATCCCGAACCCCGGAAAATGGCCCCCGGAGGGGATCTGCGCACCGATCTGCCCCGATATCGAGTGTGGGAACAGGGCCAGTGTGTGGCGGAGCCCCGGGAGATCGGGGAGTATTGGCGGGACGATCTCGTGGGCTTTCTCCTGGGGTGCTCCTTCAGTTTCGAGGGAGCCTTGACGGAGGCCCGGGTGCCGGTGCGCCACATCGAGTGCGGATGCAACGTGCCCATGTACATCACCAACGTCCCCTGCGCCCCGGCGGGAAGGCTCTCCGGCCCTATGGTGGTGAGCATGCGTCCCATCCCCGCCTCCCTGGTACCCCGGGCGGTGCTGGCCACGGGGCGCTTTCCGGCGGTGCACGGAGCCCCCGTTCACGTGGGGGATCCCGGGGCCATCGGAATCGGCGATGTGCAACGCCCGGACTTCGGCGATCCGGTGCCGATCCGGGAGGGGGAAGTACCGGTCTTCTGGGCCTGCGGCGTGACGCCCCAGGCGGCGCTCATGGCGTCTCGCCCCCCCTTCGCCATCACCCACGCCCCGGGGCATATGTTCCTCTGTGACCCCCGGGACTCGGATTTGGCGGTCTTCTAGCTTCTTACGGAAAGGAGCGCCGTGGCGATTCCCCTTTACCCCGGCGAGGAGTGATCACGACGGGGGGATCGGGCCCAGGCGGGCCCGCAGGGCGGGCCAGTGGGGGTCGGGGAGCGCCAGGGGAGTCACGGTCCAGGCGGGATCTTCGAGGAAGGCGGAGGCGTGCTCGCTGTTGTAGTACACGATCTCCGCCCCGTGGGGGGCGTAACGAAGGCGCACTTCCCGAAGAAAGCCCCCCAGGGTGGAGGCGTCGAAGGGGTTAAAAAGGTAAAAGAGCGTGGGGACAGGGGGGAGATTGGAGACCAGCCGCACTGCGTCCCCGGAGAGGACTCGCACCTGGGGGCTGGAGCGGAAGCGGCGGCGGGTCCAGGCGGCGATCCCCCGGTTTACCTCGATGCCCGTGAGGTTTTTGTCCGCGAAACCATGCTGGAGCCACCACGCCAGCACCCGCCCCGATCCGCACCCCACGTCCACCAGGGCGGAATAGGGGGTCTCGGGATCGGGGAAGAGGAGTCCCAGGGCCCCCTCTTCCGTGGGGCAGGGGCCGTGCCCTCCGGGGTGAAAACTGGTGTAACAGGGGCAGAGGACGTGGCAGAGGAGAAATTCGCGAAGCGACGTCATCGACACGGCGTGGATCCTCCTTTCGTGACCTTGAGGGCTATCATAAGTTTTCGGAGAGAAAAAGTCCACTAACCTGAAGCCCCCCGCGAACCCCTCTTTCGGAGGGGTATAGGCGGGAGAATAAAGGGGCCGTTGCCTAGCCAGAGGCCGGGACGCCCCAAGGGACTGGGGCGCCCCAGGCGGAGGGCTTTCCGGTCTCAGGACCCTTCGTGGCGGCGCAGGGGGAGGATGGGGGCCAGCTCCACCTCGGGGAAGTCGTCCAGCTCCACCCCGGCGGCGGCCTGGAGAAAGGTGCCCACCCACCAGAACACGTCCTGGCGCTGGATGCGCCTCCTTAGGGAGACCATGCGTCGGCGCTGCTCCTTCTCGGACATTTCGAAGGCCTTCCAGATGGCCTCCGCCGTACCCTCGGTGTCGTAGGGGTTTATGAGGATGGTGTCGGAGAGTTGGGCGGCGGCCCCGGCGAACTCGCTCAGGATAAGCACCCCTCGCCGATCCACATGAGAGGCGCAATACTCCTTGCAGACCAGGTTCATGCCGTCCTTTAGGGGCGTCACCAGGGCCATGTCCGCCGCGAGATAGTGGGCGACGAGCTGGGATCGATCCATGGATTGGTAGAGATAGACCACGGGGATCCATCCGTCTTTGGTGTACTTTCCGTTGATGCCGCTGACGAGGAGCTCTATGCGCTCCTTGAGGTCGCGGTAGGCCTTGACCGTCTCTCGGCTGGGCACCACCACCTGGACGAGGGATAGGCGTCCCCGGAGCTCGGGGTGCCGTTCTAGGGCGCTTTGGAAGGCCATGAGGCGCTCTAGGATGCCCTTGGTGTAATCCAGGCGATCCACTCCCAGGGCCAGCTTTTCCATGCGGTATTGCTCCCGGAGGAGGGCGGCCTGGCGTTTCACCGGGGCGCTGCGGGCCGTGCGGTCAAAGTCGTCGTAGTCGATACTGATGGGGATGGCGGCGGCGGAAAAAGATCGCCCTTCCACCGTGGAGGTCATGACGGGGCCCCGTCCGTGGACGGTGGCCGAGGGGAAAAAGGCCCGAAGACAGGTGAGGAAGTTTCTCCGGTCCCGGGCGGTCTGGAAGGCCACCAGGTCGTAGGCGGTGAGAGCCCGCAGGAGGGACATGCGCCAGGGAAGCTTGGCGAAGATATCCAGGGGAGGAAAGGGGATGTGGAGGAAAAAGACGCATCGCCGAGACACGTCCTGGCGAGATAGCATTTCCGCCACGTGGATCAGATGATAGTCGTGGATCCAGATCAAGTTGCGGGGGGTTGTGTGCCGGGCCACGGCGGAGGCAAAGAGCTCGTTGACTCGGAGGTAGGCCTGCCAATGGTCCGGGAGGAACTCGCACTTTCCCTGGAGATCGTGAAAGAGGGGCCAGATGATGCCATTGGAAAAGCCCTGGTAAAAGCTTTCCACCTCTTCCGGCGAGAGAAAAACGGGAAAGAGACGATAGCCGCTGCTCTCGGAGGCGGGGCCTAGGATGTTTCGTACTTCCCGGATTCCGATGGTCTCAGAGGTGCCGGGCCAGCCGATCCAGACCCCTCCTCGGTCTCGAAGTACGGGGCCGAGGGCGCTGACGAGGCCCCCCGATCCTCCCTTGATCTGCCACGAGTCCTCCTGACGATGGAGCACCACGGGGAGACGGTTCGATACCACCACTAGGCGTTCATAACGATTTTCTGTCATTAGACCTCTCCTTTTTTGAATTATTTCTCCCACAGAGAAAGAAATTGAAGGACCTCTTCCGGGGGCACGCACCACGCCGAGGCCTGGGTGGGACGCCACCGGGATCGCACTAGGATTCCCAGACCCCGGCGGGCCAGGAAGGCGAAGGCGTCTTCGTCGGTGAGATCATCCCCCAGATAGGCCACGAAGTCGGAAGGGGGCTCGGGGGGGGGCAAGGAGGCGAGGTATCGCTCCAGGGCCTTGCCCTTATTGAAGGCTCTGTGACGCAGCTCCCATCCCCCGTCGAAGGGCAGGATCTGTAATCCCGTCTCCCGAGCCACCGAGGCCCAGATCTCCACGGAAAAATCCTGTTCTGGCAGTCGATAATTCCTCGTGTGAAGCGCCAAGGTCCCATGCTTGCGCTCCAGGGGACAGGGAAGGGTGAACCCTTTATGCTTCCACCGTTCCCGAAACATGGCTTCGGCAACGGCCAACCCCTCCTGGGTTTGTTCTGGCAGGGGGAGCAAAAAGGGCTCCTCTCCGGGCCACCCCTCCTCTCCGCCGTGGCATCCGAATATGGGGCACCGATCTCCCAAGGGCTTCAGAAGATGGCGCACCTCCGCCACGGGGCGGCCGGAGAAAAAGGCCAAAAGGTCCCCCTGGGCGTGGATTTTTTCCAGCATGGGGACGACGCCGGGGTAGGGGGTTACCTCCATGCGGCGAGGGCGAAAAGGGGCCAAGGTTCCGTCGAAATCCAGTCCCAGTACCCTCCGGGAAGCCCGAAGTAGGCTCGCCCGGAGGGCCCCGGCGACGGAGAGCGCGGCGGAGATCATCTAGACGGTGACCTCCAGTCGATGGGGGGTTTCCTGGAGTAGGAGCAGCATGATAGCCAGCTCGTTCCTCACGAGGCGGGGCAAAAGGAAGTTTTCCAGGGCGTACTCCCTCCCTTTTTTCCCCATGACCTGGCCCTCCTCGGGGCGCTGTAGGAGGTGGCGTAAGCGGAAGGCGAGCCCCTCCGGGGTGTGAACCCGATAGCCCGTTTGCCCCTGGATGATCTGGAGCCGGATGCCCCCCACGTTCCCTCCGATGACGGGCTTGCCCTTCCACATGGCCTCGGTTACCGTGAGGCCGAAGCCCTCTTTTATGGATTTTTGCACTATCACGGCGGCGGCTCGCTGCAAGGCGTTGATGGTGCGATGGGCGTCCGAGGGAAGGACCAGGATGTGGACGTGGGGTATGCCTTCGGCGGCGCGGCGCACCTCTTGGAGGACCGCCTCTCCCTCCGGATCGTCCGAGGCCCCTCCTCCGGCGAGGACGAGTTGCATGGGGGCGGTCTTCATGACAATGCGGCAGGCCTCGATCACTCCCAGGGGGTCTTTGAAGTGATCGAAGCGCGAGACCTGTAGGACCAAGGGAAGGGCCCTATCCAGCCCGAAGCGGTCGAACACCGAAAGGACCTCCTCCTCGGGGAGAAGGATGTTTTTATCGCTTAAGGGGTCGATGCACGGGGGAATGAGAAAGACCGGGTGAGGCAGGGGTTGGGCGAAGTCTGGTAGCGAGAAGATGCTGGCATCGTAGGAGGCCACCCAGGGTTGCAGGTAACGCCACACCGTCCTGCTGGGGGAGCTGAGATCGATGTGGCACCGCCATATCCAGCACCCCCGGCGATCGGAGCAGTGTTGGATGAGGGGAGCGGGCTGGGGGTCGTGGATGAAGACGAAATCCGCCCCTTCGAGGATATTTTTTAGCTTTTCGCTGTTGCGGAGCCCGGCGCCTTCGAAGGCGTCTCGGTACCTCGCGGCCAGGTTCCCCTTGGCGCCCTGCAACGTGTTGTGGATAGTTTTAGTGGCCTGAAAGAATTCCGGGGGGCCGTCCACGGTCTCCCATCGGGCCTCCAACCCCAGTTCCTGCTGAAGCGGGATGAGACGCTGCAATATTTCAGCCACGCCGCCCCCCTCGCGAGTGGAGTTCACGTGCACCACTCGGCGGCCCTGGAGGCGCGAAGCCAGTTGTTCCAATACGGCGATCTCTTCCGATCCCACCACTTCCCGATACGATGCCAGGAGAGTTTTCATGCCGGGGCCTCCTCTTCGCCTATTCTCAGGGCTGCTCCCACGCGCTGACGGAGCTCGGTGACCCTCAGGAGAAAGGGATCCAGGGCTCTCAGAGCCCTGATACGAGGGCTATCTTCGGGGTCTTCACAGGCGTGGACGAGCCAGGAGGAAAAGTCGTCGTGGTGGTCCGGCGTGCGCCGCCGGGCGTCAACAAAGTGAAAAAATAGCGACCCCTGGCTGGCGTTTTCCACCAGGGAGGCCAGCTCTGCGGGGGAGTGGGCCCGGAGCTCCGTGTCGAAGACGATCATGGCGGCGTCGGTGAAGAAAAAATCCCGATCGGCTCGGGCCCAGGAGAGGAAGTCCTCTCGGGATAGACGATCGTCGAGGATGTCGAGGATATCTCGTCGCAGGTCTTCGAATGAGGGGACATGGGAAGGATTGAGGATATTCAGGCGCTCGGCCGTGGCGGGATCCCCCACAGGGCCCGCCACCCAGGCGGCAAAGTCGTTGGCGAAATCCGCCTCGCCGAATTGGGGACGTAGTAGACGGCCCCAGAAGTGGTAGTGCAAGCACTGGTCGCTCGCCAAAGACACGCCCTGGCGCAGCTCCTTCAGGCTTTGGGCCCGCAATCCGGTACTCATGGTCACCAGGGCACAGCCCTGCTGGATGAAAGGGTGTGGGGTCATGACGCCCTCCTTTCTTTTTTGGCCCCGCAAGGGTCGGGGGCGGGATGGATATTCCCTCCTCTCTCGAAGAATTTTTCCACGCATCAAGAAGTTCCGCCGTTGCCCCGGAGCCCTCCCCGGCGCTTAGGAGGAGGTTCCTCTCCGATCGCGCCCTTTTTGGAAAACGAAAGGTCTTGCCTCCGGAGGGCTTTTTGGTAAAGTGGTAGAGGCAGGCGATCATAATCCATTATTCTACCATGGGGGAGTTTTTTGCAGAAAGGGCCATAAGGGGGAGGACATTTTTTCTTTTGTCTGCTATAATAAACTTTTTGGCTTAAACGATATAACAGGAGGAATTGGGGAGATGGCGATGGGGGGAGTGCTGGCGGTGCTCTGTTGTACCTTCATATGGGGCGTCATGGGGCCCATCATGCGCCAGGGAGCCTCTTACGGATTGACGTCTTTTGACATCTCTCTGGTGAGGGCCACGGGAGCGGCGTTGCTGCTCGGGGGGATAGGCTTCCTTAGGGGGAAGTCGTTGCGCTGCCCGCGCCCGTTGATCCTTTACCGTGCCGTAAATGGCCTTTTCGGAGTGGTGGGACTTTACGTCTTGAGCAATTATGCCCTGATCACCATCCCGGTGGGGTTGGCCACCGTCCTGTTTTATACCGCCCCCCTGTGGGTGGTGGTGTTGGCCCATGTCCTTGGCAAGGAACCCCTGACGCCCCTGCGCATCGTGTCGGTGGGGATGGCCCTGGGGGGAGTGTGGTGGTCCGCAGGGGAGATCCACTTTCTCGGGTACGGCCTGTGGGGGCCTGTGGCCATGCTGGTGGCGGGATTTTCCTATGCGGTCTTTTTGCTGAATGGACGCTATGCCCCCGGGGCCGACGATACCTTCGGGACCTACTTTCACACCTACGTGGCGGGGACGGCGGTGATGTGGGGCTTGGCCTGCTTCACGTCGACCCTCTCTCATCTCCGGGCCCTGCCTTGGGAAGGGTGGGCCCTGCTGGCCTACCTGGTGCTGATCCCCACGCTGGGGGCCTACGGTCTGGTAATGTGGGCGCTCCGGCGCGTTCCCAGCGCGGTGGTGTCGTTGCTCTCCATGACGGAGATGCTCTTTGCCATCTTTTGGGGGTGGTGGCTCCTCGGCGAAATCCCCACGCCCGCTACCCTAGGAGGAGCGGCCTTCATAGGCACGGCGGTGGTGCTAGTTACCCTGGAGGGATGGGTGGCTTGGGGGAAAACTCCCCTGGTGGAAGACCCCAAACCATGATTTACCGGGGGACCTGGGCGGCGAAAAAACGCCCCCATGTCACTGACGAGCCAAGATTGGGGGGCGATTGACGATTGAGACTCCCCATGCTAGGATGCAAAAGGAGATGAAGAGGACCGTGACCTTTCGTCGTTTTCTGGCTCGGATTGCAGAAAAAAGGGAGAGCGTGCCTCGATGGGCTCACCATCGGGGTTTTTTTGTGTGAGTAAGGCAAACCACTTGGCAATTTAAGAAAGGGGCGCTACGACGGTGCGTTCGGAAATCGTGTCTCAGGAAAATACCACAGTGGTCCTGCATGTGGAGGTAGAGCAGGAGCGGTTTGATGGAGCGGTGCGCGATGCCGTGCGCGAGATGTCAAGGAACGTGGAGTTGAAGGGGTTTCGCAAGGGGCACGTGCCACGACGGGCCCTGGATATGTACTTCGGTTCTCGAGCCATCGTGAACGAGGCTTTGGAAGAACTCATGCCCCGCGTGGTGAACGAGCTCGCGGAGGAGTATGACCTGGCGCCGATCGAAAGCCCTTCTTTTAACTTTATCTCGGCGGAAGAGGGAAAGCCCCTCGTGGTGGACATCACCCTGGAGGTGCGCCCGGAAGTAACCCTGCCTCCCCTGGAAGAGATTGAGGTGGATAAACCACTGATCGATGTGGCCGAGGATGACGTCGAGAAAGCCATGGACGAGTTCCGTCGGGTTAGGGCCACCATGGCTTCGGTGGAAGGGCGTCCGGCGGGAGAGGGCGACACGGTGATGGTGTCATACACCGCCACAGTGGAAGGAGAAGAAGATCCAGTGGAGACGAACACCTCTCCCATCGCCCTAGGAGCTCCCCAGTTGCGGAAGGAGATCCGCGACGTCCTTATGGGCCGTGAGAAGGGAGACGAGGTCGACGTGATGGTGTCCATGGAAGAGGACGCCAATCCCCGCTATGCGGGGAGAAACGTCCGGTACCACTTCGTGGTGACCGACATCCAGGAGGAAATCCTCCCCGAGCTCACCGACGAGACCGTGCCTCAGCTCACTTCTGGAGCGGCGAAGACTGTGGAAGAGCTCCGCCGTCGCATGCGCCGCCGTCTCGAGTCGGAGGTGCAGTCCCGGGTCGATATGATGGTCCGAAACGAGGCCTTCGACCAACTCGTGGCGAAGGCTTCCGTGGCCTCTTTGCCGGAGAAATCGGTGTTGCGGCACATGAACCAGCTCCGCCAGGACGATCTGGAAGAGCTCCGTCGCCAGGGCAAGGAAGACCTGGAAGAGGTCCTGAGGGCCCAGGGCAAGGACTTGGCGGCCTACGATCAGGGGCTGCGGGAGCGGGGCGAGGCGCTGACCAGAAACGGCTTCGTGATCGATGTTTTGGCGGACCAGAACCAGATCGAGGTTTCCCAGGAAGACCTGGAGATGGAGTTTCGAAGGGTCGCGCTCCGCACCGGTACGCCGCTCAAGAAGGTGTACGAGCAGTACACCCAGCGCAGGGACCTCCTGGGAGAGCTCATGGCGGCCCTGCGCACCAGAAAGACCCTGGACCACTTGGTGTCCAAGGTGGCGGTGCGGGAGATGCCTATGGAGGAGTATCGGGGCAAGCACGGCGGCTTCGATGCCTCGGGGGAAGGGAACGCCTGATGCCGCTTATCCCCTATGTCATAGAGCAAACCGGGAGAGGTGAGCGCTCCTACGACATATACAGTCGCTTGCTGAAAGACCGTATCGTCTTCCTCGGCGACGGCATTGATGACCACGTGGCAAACCTGGTGGTGGCCCAGCTTCTCTTTCTGGAAAGCGAAGATCCCGACAAAGACATTTCACTTTATATCAATAGCCCCGGGGGAGTCATCTCCTCGGGGATGGCCATCTACGACACCATGCAGTACGTCAAGTGCCCCGTGTCCACCATCTGTGTGGGGCAGGCGGCGAGCATGGCGGCGGTCCTCTTGGCGGCGGGGGCTCCGGGGAAGCGCTTTGCCCTTCCCTACGCCCGGATCATGATCCACCAGCCCTCGGGGGGATCCCAGGGACAGGCGGTGGACATCGAAATCCAGGCAAAAGAGATCCTACGCCTGAAAGACATCCTTAACCGGATCCTGGTCCAGCACACGGGACAGCCTATGAAACGTGTCGCCGCTGATACCGACCGAGACTTCTTCATGTCGGCGGAGGAAGCGGTTCGGTATGGCATGGTGGACCGGGTGATAGACCGGCGGTAGGGAGAAGGGCGTGCGCGAGACAAACGGAGGAGCCCGGGGGCTTCTCCGTTTGTCTTTCTTTGAAGATTGGAGTAATATCAGTCTTCAATGGGGTGGGTATGGGGGCGGCCCTTTTCTGTGACCTCGCGGGCCCCCCGGAGATTTGCGTCATCATCGGTCTTCCCGGGTGAAACGGTCCGCAGACCGAGAGGGGCTTTTTTTAGGAACTTGGGGAGGTCAGGCATGTTTAAGTACGAAGGCGACAACAAAGACGGCAAGCGGCGTGGTCCCCACTGCTCCTTTTGTGGCAAGGGGCAGAAGGAAGTACAGCGGATCATAGCGGGCTCTAACGTGTACATCTGCAACGAGTGCGTCAGTCTTTGTAATCTAATTTTGAGTAGCGGCGACGGCGCCGAAGGTGGGGGGATGGAGGGGGCTTCCCGCACCCGGGAGATGCTCAAGCCCGTGGAGCTGAAGGAGTTCCTGGACCAGTACGTCATCGGCCAGGACCTCGCCAAAAAGGTGCTCTCGGTGGCGGTTTACAACCACTATAAGCGCATCGCCTCCGCCGGAGAGCTCGACCAGGACGTGGAACTCCAAAAGAGCAATGTGCTCCTCATCGGCCCCACCGGGTCAGGGAAGACCCTTCTGGCCCAAAGCCTGGCCCGCAAGCTTGACGTGCCCTTTGCCATGGCCGACGCCACCACGCTCACCGAAGCGGGGTACGTGGGGGAGGACGTGGAAAACATCCTGGTGCGCCTGTTGCAGGCGGCGGATTACGACATCCAGGCCGCCGAGAAGGGGATCATCTACCTGGATGAAGTGGATAAAATAGGAAGAAAGTCCGAATCCCCCTCCATCACCCGGGACGTCTCCGGCGAAGGGGTCCAACAGGCCCTGCTGCGAATCCTGGAGGGTACCGTGGCCAACGTGCCCCCCAAGGGAGGCCGCAAACACCCTCATCAAGAGTTCATTCAAATTAACACGTCCAATATCCTCTTCGTCTGCGGGGGCGCCTTCGCGGGGTTAGAGGACATCGTGGCCCGCAGGATGAACCGCAAACTCATCGGCTTCGGCGGGGATATAGTGGGGAGCGGCAAGACGGAGACCTACCAGCTTCTCCGGGAAACTCTCCCGGAGGACCTGGTGTCCTACGGCTTTATTCCGGAATTCGTGGGGCGCCTGCCCGTGCTGGCGGCCCTGGAACCCCTTTCGGAGGAGGCGCTGGTGCGGATTTTGGTGGAGCCCCGCAACGCCCTCGTCAGGCAGTATCGCAAGGTCTTCGAGATGGAGGGCATCGACCTGGAGTTCACCCCGGAAGCCCTGCGGTCCATCTCGGCCCAGGCGTTCAAGCGTAACACCGGGGCCCGGGGGCTCCGCACCATCATGGAGTCCTTGATGCTGGATCTCATGTATACCATCCCCTCCTCCAAAGAGGGCATTTCCCGCATCGTGATCAACGATCGTACTGTGGAAGAAAAGGACCACCCGGCGCTCTTTTCCGGTGACGGCAAGGAGGTTGCCTGATGGGCGATAGGGCGACGCTCCGGGTTCCCGTGTTGCCCGTGCGTGACATCGTGCTCTTTCCCGGCATCATCGTCCCCCTGTTCGTAGGGCGTCCCCGGTCGCTAAAGGCGCTGGAGGACGCCATGCTCAAAGAGCGCAAGGTCTTGGTCTTGGCCCAGCGCGAGATGATAACGGACGACCCTAGGGAAGAAGACCTTTTTCGCATCGGCACCTTGTGCCAAGTGTTGCAGATGGTCCGAGTGCCCGATGGTACCACTAAGGCCCTGGTGGAGGGGATGGAGCGGGCGGCGGTAGAGTCGTTCTCCACGGAGAAGGACTACTTCGAAGCCTTTTTGTCGCCGGTGCTCGAATCCTCTGGAGACCTTGAGAGAATCGAGGCCCTGCGGCGTGGCGTCATGGAGCATTTCGAGCGCTATGTGGCGTTGCATCCCAAGATCCCCAACGAAGTGGCCATGTCCGTCTTTTCGGTGGAAGACCCGGGGCAATTCGCCGATCTGGTGGCATCCCACCTGCTTATCAAGGTCCCTCAAAAGCAGAGCGTCCTGGAAGTCCTCTGCGAAGAGGATCGTCTGGCTCTTTTGCTCAAAATATTGCTGGAAGAGATCGAAATTCTGGAGTTGGAGCACGATATCCACGACCGGGTGCGCCAGGAAATGGAGCGGAGCCACCGGGAGTATTACCTGCGGGAGCAACTCCGGGTCATTCAGGACGAGCTGGGCCACGGCGAGGGGATGTCGGAGGTCGAGGAGTACCGGCAGACGATCCTGGGGGCTCAGATGCCCCCCGATGTGGAAAAGCGCGCCTTGAAGGAGCTGGACCGCTTCGCGAAGATGCCCCCCATGTCCGCCGAGGCCACGGTGGTGCGAACCTATATCGACTGGATGGCGGCCATGCCCTGGTCCCATGAATCCCGGGATCGGCTGGACATCGGCGTGGCCAAACAGGTGCTGGAAGAAGACCACTACGGCCTGGAGGAAGTTAAAGAACGCATCCTGGAGTTTTTGGCGGTGCGAAAGCGCGCCCGGTCTCGGATCAAGGGGCAGGTGCTCTGCTTCGTGGGCCCCCCGGGGGTGGGAAAGACCTCCCTGGGGCGCTCGGTGGCCCGGGCGATGAATCGAAAATTCGTTAACATATCCCTGGGGGGAATTCGGGACGAGGCGGAGATCCGGGGGCATCGCCGGACCTATATCGGAGCCCTGCCGGGACGGATTCTCCAGAAACTCCGATCTTGCGGCACCAAAAACCCCGTGTTGCTTTTGGACGAAATCGACAAGATCGGGGCCGATTTCCGGGGCGATCCGGCGGCGGCCCTTTTGGAGGTTTTGGATCCGGAACAAAATGCCACCTTCTCCGACCACTTTCTGGAGGTCCCCTTCGACCTGAGCAAAGTCTTATTCCTCACCACCGCCAACGTGGCGCACACCATCCCGCGCCCCCTGTTGGACCGCATGGAAGTGATCCAGATTCCGGGCTACGTGGCCGAAGAAAAGCACCACATCGCCCGGAGACACCTCTGGCCCAAGGTCCTGGAAGAGCACGGCCTGAAGGAATCCGACGTGCGCCTCCCGGATCGGATCATCCAGACGGTGGTCTCGGATTACACCCGGGAGGCGGGGGTGCGCCACCTGGAGCGTCAGCTCGCCAAGGTGGCCCGTAAGGCCACTCGCCTTTTGGTGGAAGCCAAGGAGAAAAAAGAAAAAATCTCCTCTCCCCTTCAGGTGACGAAGGGGGTTCTCCGGCAGTTTTTAGGAGCTCCCCTGGCGCGGGACACGCGCCTCCCCGACGAGGACTCGGAAGGGGCGGCGGTGGGGCTCGCCTGGACGGAGACGGGGGGCGACGTCTTGATCATCGAGGCGGTGATCATGAAGGGCAAGGGCGCGGTGACTTTTACGGGAAATCTGGGAAGCATCATGCAGGAATCGGCCCAGACGGCCCTGGGGTACCTGCGCTCCGGGGCTTCCCAATATGGGCTGGAAAAGGTCTCCTGGGACAAGACCGATGTCCATGTCCATGTACCGGAGGGGGCCATCCCCAAGGACGGTCCTTCGGCGGGGATCACCTTGGCGGTGGCCATGTTGTCCGCCCTGGGGCGCCGGAAGGTGCGCCATGACGTGGCCATGACGGGGGAGATCACCCTCCGGGGGAACGTGATCCCCGTGGGGGGCATCCGGGAAAAGGTCCTGGCGGCGAAACGACAGGGGATTTTCGACATCATCCTTCCCGCCGCCAACCTGGCGGACGTGGAGCAGCTTCCGGCCTGGATACGAAAGGGCCTCACCTTGCGCTACGTGCACCATCTGTCCGAGGTGGTGGCCGTGGCCCTCGGGCAGAGCGCCTAGCCATGGGGCACTGGCACGTTTCTCTGGGGCATACCTGCTTTACCCCGGACCAGATACCGCCGCCATCGCTGCCGGAAATTGCCGTGGCGGGGCGATCCAACGTGGGAAAATCCACGCTGATCAACGCCCTTTTAGGCACCAAGCTGGCGCACGTGAGCTCGGCCCCGGGGAAGACCAGGAGCATCAACTTTTTTCGCATCAGGGTGGCCCGCACCGATCTGTCCTTCTACTTGGTGGACCTTCCAGGGTACGGTTACGCGAAAAGGGGTCACGAGGAGCGGCGCCACTGGGGGCGCCTCATTGAGGAGTACGTCCGAGATCGAAGCCCCCTCTGCCTGGTGCTCCAGCTCGTGGATTTCCGCCACGGGTTCCTCGAAAACGACCTCATGATGCAGGGTTGGATGAGAGATCTGGCGCTACCGGGGCAGGTGGTCTTCACCAAAGCGGATAAGATTGCCCGGGCGCACCATGGAGGGCTTTGTCGGCGGTACGCCTACCCGGGCATGGTGTCGATCTACCCCCCTTTGGTGACCGGGGCGGCGAAACGCCAGGGCGTGGCGGAGCTGGGGAGCTTTTTAGAGGGCGTGGTGCTCGCCAGAAGTCCCCGGGCCCCGGAGGGTGGGGCGGCGGGTGAAGGGGCCTGACCGGGGGCTTGAGCCCTCCGGGGCCTTTTGGGGCGCCGAGTTCGGAAGAGCCCTGGTGATCGTCCCGGTGGTCGAAGAATTTACGAGGCGTGGCCCATCACCCCGGTGAGGGGATGGGAGAATCGAGGAGGAAAAAACTACTATGGATCCGCGTGGCGAGATAGGCAAGGCGTACGACCCAAAACCCATTGAAGACCGCCGATATGCGGCGTGGATGGCCGAGGACCTCTTCCGGGCAGATCCCCACGAAGAAGGGAAAAAACCCTTTTGCATCGTCATTCCCCCCCCGAACGTCACGGGATCCCTCCACCTGGGACACGCGCTGGATAACACGCTGCAAGACATCGTGTGTCGCTGGCATCGCATGCGCGGCGACAACGTCCTGTGGCTTCCCGGCACGGACCACGCGGGCATCGCCACCCAGAACGTGGTGGAGCGCCAGCTGGCCTCGGAGGGGACATCCCGCCGAGACCTGGGGCGCGAGGCCTTCGTGGAGCGCGTCTGGGCCTGGAAAGAGCAGTACGGAAGCCGCATCATCAGCCAGCTGAAGAAATTGGGCGCCTCGTGTGACTGGAGCCGGGAGCGTTTTACCATGGACGAGGGGCTCTCTCGGGCGGTGCGAGAGGTCTTCGTCCGGCTGTACAAGAAGGACCTGATTTACAAGGGTAAATACATCATCAACTGGTGCCCCCGATGCCATACCGCCCTGTCGGACCTGGAAGTGGATCACGACGACACGGCGGGAAAGCTCTACTTCGTGGCCTATCCCTTCGAGGAGGGTGACGGAGCCCTGACGGTGGCCACCACCCGCCCCGAGACGATCCTGGGAGACGTGGCCGTGGCGGTGCATCCCCGGGACGACCGGAATCGATCCTTCGTGGGGCGTCGGGTGCGGGTTCCTCTGACGGGACGCCTAGTTCCCGTCATCGAGGACAACATGGTCGATCCTGAGTTCGGCACGGGGTGCGTGAAAATCACCCCTGCCCACGACCCCAACGACTTTTTGGTGGGGCAGCGCCACGGTCTGGAGCAAATCCAGGTCATCGACGGCGAAGGCATCATGAACGAAGCTGCAGGAATCTACGCGGGCAAGGATCGTTTCGAGGCTCGGAAGCTGGTGGTGGAGGCCCTTGGGCGAGAAGGGCTCCTTCTCAAGGCCGAAGAACACCAGCACGCCGTGGGGCACTGCTACCGATGCAAGAGCGTGGTGGAGCCCTTCTTGTCGGAGCAGTGGTTTGTGCGGACTAAGCCGCTGGCGGACCGGGGGGTTCAGGCGGTGCGGGAGGGACGCATTCGTTTCGTCCCCGAGCAATGGACCCACACCTACTACCAGTGGATGGAAAACGTCCGAGACTGGTGCATCAGCCGTCAGCTCTGGTGGGGCCATCGCATCCCCGCCTGGACCTGCGCCGCGTGCGGTCACATCACCGTGGCCAGCGAGGACCCCTCGGCCTGTGAGCGTTGCGGCGCCTCGACGTTGGCCCAGGACGAGGATGTGCTGGACACTTGGTTCAGCAGTGCCCTCTGGCCCTTCTCCACGCTGGGGTGGCCCGATAAAACCCCGGATCTGGCCACGTACTACCCCACGAGCCTTTTGGTCACGGGGTTCGACATCATCTTCTTCTGGGTGGCCCGCATGATCATGATGGGGTTGGAGTTCATGGACGATGTTCCTTTCCGGGAGGTTTACATCCACGCCCTCATCCGAGACGAACGGGGCCAGAAGATGAGCAAATCCAAGGGGAACGTGGTGGACCCCTTAGACATCATCGATGAGTTCGGTGCCGACGCCCTGCGCTTTACCCTGGCGGCCCTCACGGGGCAGGGGCGGGACATCTTGCTGGGGCGGAGCCGCATCGAGACATATAGATTTTTCATGAATAAACTCTGGAACGCCAGCCGCTTTGCCCTGATGAACTTGGAGGGAGCTCCCGAAGGTTCCCTGGATCCCGAGGACCCCTTGCGGCTCCCCGATCGTTGGATCTTGCGCCGTAGCCGAGAGGTGGCGAAGGAGACCACGGCCCACCTTTCGGGGTATTTCTACGCGGAGGCGGCCCGGGGGCTCTACGATTTCGTCTGGTCCGAGCTCTGCGACTGGTATCTTGAAATGGCCAAGCCCGCCCTGCGGGGAGAAGAGGGAGAAGGGCGCCGCCGGGCCACCCAGAAGGTCCTCCGCCAGGTTTTTCGCACCACGTTGCTTTTGCTCCACCCCTTTATCCCCTTCGTGACGGAAGAGTTGTGGGAAGCCTTCGGCTTCGGGGCCCGCCCCATGGACCAGGAGAGATGGCCCGAAGACCCCGTGAACGGCGACGAAGAATCAGGGCCGGAGATGGGTCTGCTCCAGGAAGTGGTGCGCACGCTGAGAAACCTGCGCTCCGAGGCCCGCATCGCCCCCTCTCAGACCGTGCCCTCGGCCCAAGTGGTGATCCCCGGGGAGGGGAGGCGCCAGGTGGTGGAAGATCACAAGGACCTGGCGTGTCTTCTGGCCAAGGTAGACCATCTGGTGGTGCTTCCGAGGGGAGACAAGCCCGCCCGATCCCTGGTGACCATCGCCCCGGATTTTGCGGCCTATCTGGAAGTGGGATCGCTCCTGGACGTCGAAGCGGAGCTCCGGCGCCTGGAGGGAGAGCGGGCCAAATTGGCCAAAGACGTGGAACTCTGCGAGGCCAAGCTAAGGGACGAGAAGTTTCTCTCCCGGGCCCCGGAAGAGGTGGTCTGCAAGGAGCGAGACCGCATGCGAGACGGCAAGCTTCGAATGGCGCGCATCGCGGAGAACCTGGAGAGCCTGAGGTAGGCCTTCATGGGGGCGGAAAATCCCTGGGATTTCCTGGAAGATCGACTGACGAAGGCGGCCAGCCCGGGAATTCGTCCCGGGCTGGCGAGGATATCTCGGCTCTTGGGGCTCTTGGGACACCCCGAGCGCGCGGTGCCCGCCCTGCACGTGGTGGGCACCAACGGCAAGGGGTCGACCTGTGCCTTTTTGGACTCCATCCTCCGGGCCCAGGGGTACCGCACGGCGCTCTACACCAGCCCCCACCTGGAATCCCCCGGGCAACGACTGACCCTGGAGGGAAATCCCCTCTCGCCCCAGGAGTGGGAAGGGGCGGCGGAGGAGATCTGGGGGGCCCTGGACCGAGACCGGGAGCTCCGGGCTAATCCTCCGACTTTTTTCGAGTTGGTGACCGCCGTGACCTTTTGCCTCCTCCGCACCCAGGCTCCCGATGTGGTCGTGCTGGAGGCGGGACTGGGGGGACGCTTGGACGCCACCAACATGGCGTCCCGGGTGCTCCTTTCCGTGGTGACCCCCATCGCCAAGGACCATGAGGAGTTTTTGGGGTCTACGCTGGAGGCCATCGCGGCGGAGAAGTTTGCCGTGATTCGCCCCGGAGGAAGGGCCATCTTCGCGGGAGAGCCCCCCGAATTGGAAGGGGCCTTTCGGGAGCGCGCTCTCCGGGGAGGGATCGAAGGGCGGGTGCTCTCCTCGGAGTGGCGCCTCCGGGAGGAAGCCCTTTCTCCCGCCGGAGGGCGTTTTTCCCTTTACGGGAGGTCCAGGGGGTGGGAAGGGCTTGAAATATCCCTCCTGGGGCCCCATCAGCTCCGCAACGCCGCCTTGGCCGTGGCGGGGTTGGACCTCATCGGAGACCTTCTCCCCGTGACCGAAGGGGCCCTCCGCAAGGGATTATCCCTTGCCCGATGGCCCGGAAGGGGAGAGCTTTTCCCCGGAGATCCGCCGGTCTTGCTGGACGGGGCCCACAACCCCCACGGCGTCGCCGCCCTGACGAAGACCCTGGGGCGCCTCTGGGGGCCCCGCGCTCCCCGCACCATCGTCTTCGCTTCCATGAAAGACAAGGACTATCAAGGGGCCCTGAGCCAGCTCCTCGCCGTGGGATCGGAGCTGATCTGCACCCGGGTGACGGGAAATGCCAGGAGCGCCGCCCCCGACGATCTGGTATGCCAAGCCCGGCACGCGGGGTGGCGCGACGTGTCATCGGTGGAGGCTCCGGAAGAGGCCCTGGCCCGGGCGCGGGCAAAGGGACGTCTCGTGGTGGTCTGTGGGAGCCTTTATCTGATCGGAATCTTGCGCCCTTTGTTGACCGAAGGGGGAGGTGAGCCATGAGGCTCCTTCCCGAGGCGACGCTCTGGCCTCCCCGGATCTCCGGGGCCTCCCCGGCGGAGGTGCGCTACCACCTGAAGGGCGTCGATGACCCCGTGGCGATCCTCATGGGGCGCTCCGACGCCGCAGAAAGAGCGAAGGGGGATCCCGAGGCGCACTGGAGGGCCCTGGGGTACGACCTGCGCCGAGATCCCCTGGTGGCTCCTCGGCAGGTCCATGGCGTGGCGGTGGTCTCTGGCCGAAGGATCTGGGCCCTCCCCCAGCGCCCCCAGGCCGATGGCGTGGAGCTCGACGTCGCGGGGGTGTGGGGGAGCCTGCGTTTCGCCGACTGCTGGCCCGTGATTTTGGCCGGGACCTTTCCGACTCCTTGGGTGATGTTGCTCCATGCGGGGTTTCGAGGGGCCGTGGCGGGGGTGTTGGCCCAGAACCTCCGGCGCCTCCTGGATCGCCGGGGCCCCCGGGCCCGGGAGGGCCTTTGCGTCTGGATGGGGCCGGGAATTGGCCCCTGCTGCTACCCCCGGTCCCGGGAAGATCCCTGGGTGAAGCGGGGGTACGCCCTCTTCCCCGAGGCCTTTGCTCCCCTATCGGAGGAACTTGTGACGGTGGACATCGGCCGTATCCTTTGTCAGCAATGCGACGACCTGGGGGTGCCCCGGGAGTCCTTGTGCCGGTCCCCCTGGTGTACGGCCTGTGCCTCGGATTATTTCTACTCCTATCGTCGGAAAGACCTCGAGGCTCGCAATTTTCTCGTGGCCCCTGGTCCACAAAAGGGATTTTGGTGGGATAACATTCTGTAGGAACCGGTAGAAGTCCCCAATCGGAGACGGAGTGTGATCGTCATGATAAGGGTCGGAGTCATCGGTGTGGGGCATTTGGGATATCACCACGCTCGGGTTTACACGGAGATCTTGGGGGCCCATCTGGTGGGCGTGGTGGACATCAACGAAGACCGCGCCATGGGCACGGGGGAGTCCCTTCGGGTGCCTTTTTACGGAGATCTGGACACCTTTCTCGATCGAGAGAAGCCCGATGCGGTGAGCGTGGTGGTTCCCACCTGCGCGCATTACGAGGTGACGCGATCCCTTCTCCTGCGGGGAGTTCACGTGTTGGTGGAAAAGCCCGTGACCTCCCGGGTGGACGAGGCGGAGGACCTGCTACGGCTGGCGGCCCAGAAAAACCTCCTTCTTCAGGTGGGGCACATCGAGAGGTTCAACAGCGCCACCCAGTACGTTTCAAATATTGTTAATGAACCATTGGTGCTCCAGTCTCGGCGTCTGGGACCCTTTTCCCCTCGCATCAGCGATGTGGGGGTGGTGCTGGATCTCATGGTGCACGACATCGACATCATCTTGTCCCTGGTGCATTCGGAGATCGTCCATATCGCCGCCATGGGGCGTTCGGTGCGGTCGGACCACGAAGACATCGCTTCGGCCCAGATTCAGTTTGCCAACGGCGCCATGGCGGACATCCTGGTCAGCCGGGTTTCCGAGCGGCGGTTGCGCCAGCTGGAGATCATGGAGCCCGCCCGGTACATCAACGTGAACTACGAGACCCAGGACGTGTCCATCCACCGCTGCGTGCGAGACAACGGCACCAGCCTCATGGAAGTGGTGGAGCAGCCCATCTTCCCCAAGAGAGAGCCCCTAAAGCTGGAGTTACAGCACTTTGTCTCCTGCGTACAGGACGGTCGCCAGCCCCTGGTGGGCATCGGCGACGGTAAGAGGGTGTTGGAGGTGGCCGTGGCGGTGCTTAGGCAGATCGCCGAAGGAAATGAGGGGGCCCGGCTGAGACAGATCGGATGATGAAGGCCTTCCAAGCATATTTTTTCCTGAGGGGAGAGTTCTCCCCTTTTTTTTGTGCCAATTTCGGGTATGCTTACGAGGAGGGCGCTTTGCCCCTTCGAGGGGCCCGGGGAAGAAAGTTGAGCCCCCGATGACGGAAGGAGGGTCGCCCCGTGTCGGACATAAACATTCAGGCGTTGGCGGCGCTTTTTTCGTTCCTAGTAGCCCTGGGGCTGGCCCGATTGGTGGCGTTGGTTCACCGAGGCGCGCTACCCGGCGGGGCCCCCTGGGTGGCTTATCTCCGGGGACTGGTGGGCTTTTTTTTCACGGGAGCCCTCGTCCTGGGTTTTTACTCGTTGGCGGGGGTTTCGCTGTGGCGTTCATGAGATCTTCGTGCCTGCGAGGGGGGATCGCGGGACTGATGTTACTAGTTCTCGGAGGGGTCTCGTGGGGAGAGGGGCTCCCGGAGGCCCAACGAGGGGAGGCGGAACGATATTTGTTCCTCGCTTACGACCTCCTGGTGCGCCAGAGGTACTGGGAGTCCCTGGATGCCCTGGAGCAGGCGTTGGCGAGAAACACCTACTTGGTGGACTACTACCTCCTTCGGGGTTTGGTGTTACGCCGCCTGGGTTTTTTGGCCGAAGCCACGGCGGCGGTGGAGCACTACCTTGAGGTGCGCCCGCGAGAGGAGATCCCCCGGAGGATCGGCGCCTCCCTGCGGGAGGAGAGGGACTCCGTCCGAGACCTTCTTCGGGGTCCTATCGGAGCGCCGAGTTTTCAGTTCCAGAGGTCTCCGGTGGAGGTTTTTTTTCGTTTGCCCCTGACGATGCCCTGGAACGCCCGGGGGATCGCCAAGGCGCGCATGGTGGGACCGGCCCAAGTGGTGGCGGACGAGCTGGGAAACTCCCTGACGCAATTTTTCCCCGGGGCGTCTCCCTCCATGAGGAGGATTTCCACCGATGCCCCGGTGGCGGTGTGCCCGATGGATTTAAAAAAGTTTTTGGTTATTTCCCGTTCCGGAGGGGTGTGGGAAGGGAGCCTGGATTCTTCGGACCTGGAGCCCCGGGGAACCCTTTCGGCGATCCCCGCCGACGGGGAGTGCGTGGCGAGCGGCCTGCTGGGGGTGGCGGACTGGGGGCGACGGCGGGTGGTCTTTTTCGACGGACCTTCGTTTCGAGAGGACTGGAGCTGGGATCCCCAGAGAGCGGATCCTCATCACCCCTTCGAGCCCGTGGCGGTGTCGTCTTTGGGCCCCCTGATGGCGGTGGCGGACCGGGGGGGAAATCGAGTATACGTCTTGGATACCCAGAAGCGCCAGCTGGAGAAAGAGCTTTCGGTGCCTTCCCCCAGGGACGTGCTGTGGAGCCGAAGCAATGCCCTGATGATCTTGTCCGAGGAAGGCAAGCTCTATCTCTGGACCGAAGGAGAACCATCGCTGCTCCTTGAGGGACTGAAGGACGCCTGGGCCCTTTCGGAATCTCCCCAGGGGGTAATAATCTGGGACGTGGCGGGAAACGCCCTCTGGAGCGGCGTGGAGTATCCCCCCGTGGCGGGGATGGCTACCATGATGTGCCTTGCGGCCCCGGGGAGCGTGGGGGGAGAAAACCCCCAGGCCGTGCTTCGGGCCTACGTGGGAGAGCCTGCTCGCCCACTCTTTCCCCGGGGGAGGAGCTTCGTTTCGGCGGTGTGGATGGGACGCAAGATGGAGGGGACCATCGTCCCCCGAGCCTCCGGTGAGGACCGGGGAGTGCTCCTGCTGGGAGGAGCGGGAAGGGCGGAAGAGACGAAAGATCTGTCCGTCGCCGTGCTTCAAGACGGGTCGATGCTCCTCTCGGCTCTGCGTCAGGCGTGCAAGGACACGGGAACTCTCCCTTCCTGTCTGGTGGTGGATGCGGCCATTCCCTTCTCGCCGGAGGATCTGGAGCGGCTCTTCAGCATGGCCCTCAACAATGGCATAAGGGTTTACGCCCTGGCGACCCAGATTCCCTCGGCGCCCTTGGCCCGTCTGGTGCGAATGACCGGAGGACGGGTGATGCCCACGGAGCGCCTGGACGCCCTCCCCTCTGCCCCCAGGGCTTCGTGGGAGATCCGGGTTCCCCTGCCGGTGGATGCCCTGCCTTCGGGGTACCCCAGCGAGGCGATGCTTTCGATCTACGTGGATGCGGGGAGCCTGACCTTGCGGGACTGGATTCCCTACTGGCCCGTGGGATTTGACATGGGGGCCCAGCCCTTGGCCCCTTGAAAAAAGGAGCGAAGCGGATATGAGCGGAACGGTGGAGCGAGCCCTGGCGGGCGATTTGCGGGCCATGGCTCGGCTTATCACGCTGGTGGAAAGCGAGTCCTCTGCGGCCGACGGCATCATGCGCGCCATCTATCCCCACACGGGGCGGGCCCACATCGTGGGCATCACCGGGAGCCCTGGGGCGGGGAAAAGCACCTTCTCGGACAAGCTGATCATGAGCCTCAAGGAGCAAGGGGCTTCCGTGGGAGTGGTGGCGGTGGACCCTTCTAGTCCCTTCACGGGGGGGGCCATCCTGGGCGACCGGCTCCGCATGCAGCGCCACGCCCTGGATCCTTCGGTCTTCATCCGGAGCATGGGAAGCCGGGGGTCTTTGGGGGGGCTGGGTAAGGCCACCTACGAGGCCGCCCTGATCCTCGATGCCTGCGGCAAGGACGTGGTGCTCATCGAGACGGTGGGGGTGGGACAATCCGAGATAGACATCATGAAGATTGCCGATACGGTATGCCTTCTGCTGGTCCCCGGCATGGGGGACGACATCCAGATCATGAAGGCGGGTATCATGGAAATAGCCGACATCTTCGTGGTCAACAAGGCCGATCGCGATGGAGCCGATCGCATCGTCAACGAAGTGAATATTATGCTGGATCTTCTGGGAGAGCGTCCCTGGCGTCCGCCGGTTCTAAAGACGGTGGCGGAAACGGGGGAAGGGGTGGGGGCCATGGGCGGGGCCCTTAAGGGCCACCGGGATTTCCTCCTCCGCAGCGAGGCGGGACGTCGGCGCCGTTGGCAGCGCCTGGCCAAAGAAGTGGAAGACATCTTGCGAAGGGAGATCGCCCGGGTGGCGGAGCACGCCTGGGATGAGATCCGCACCCCCGAGCTCCTCATGGATCTGGAAGAGCGGCGTCGCGACCCCTACGATGTGGCGGAAAATATCTTAAAAGACCTTCTCTAGACGGGAGGTAAACCCCGGGTTCCTCCTGGGCGCGTGAAATGGGGTTAAGGGATAGGGGTGGTGGCCGAAGCCTTGGCTAAGGGGAGGGGAAGGCCGCCTCCCTTGGGCCGGGGAGCTCGTCTTCGCGGGACAAGGCCCACGAGGGGGTTTTCTGTGGATAAAGAGGGGGACGAGACATGGGAATCGTGGTGGGTTCGGACCATGCGGGGTTCCGCCTGAAGGAGGCGGTGCGCCGTCACCTGGTCGAAGCGGGACACGACGTGGAGGACTTCGGCGTGGAACAAGAGGTTCCCGGAGCGGATTATCCCGAGATAGCCTTTCGTCTGGCGGAGGCCGTGGCCCTGGGTAAGGCCCCCCGGGGCATCCTCGTCTGCGGAAGCGGCATAGGCATGGCCATCGCGGCCAACAAGGTCCGAGGGGTCTATGCGGCCCTCTGTCACTCCCCCTTCGAGGCTCGCCTATCCCGGCAGCATAATAACGCCAATGTGCTGGTCCTCGGCGGTCGAATTTTGGGAGAGGGGGTCGCCCTTGAAACCGTGGACGTCTGGCTGGGTACCTCCTTCGAGGGCAATCGACATCTCCGGAGGTTCCGTCAGATACAGGACTACGAGCAGCGACGTGAGGACGCCGCAGACAGGGCCTCTGCCGTCACCAACCCCCGCCTTGTGGTGGTGGATCACCCTCTTATTCAGCATAAAGTGGGCATTATCAGGGATAAGGGCACCACGGTAAAAGAGTTTAGAGAGTTGGTGCAAGAAATCGCCGGGCTCATGGTCTACGAGGTCATGAGGGATCTGCCGCTGGAGGACTCCGAGGTGGAGACTCCCCTGGAGCGCACCGCCGTGAAGTCGTTGGCGGGAAAGAAGCTGGCGGTGGTGCCCGTCCTCCGGGCCGGGCTCGGCATGGTGGACGGCATTTTGCGCCTGGTTCCCAACGCCAAGGTGGGGCATATCGGCCTTTATCGAGATCCGGAGAGCCTCATGCCGGTGGAGTACTACTGCAAGCTTCCCGGCGACGTGGAGGACCGCGATATCTTCATCCTCGACCCCATGTTGGCCACGGGGGGATCGGCCTCGGCCGCCATTGCCCTCACCAAACGGTGGAAGGCCAGAAAAATTTCCCTAGTGTGCCTCATTGCCGCCCCCGAGGGGGTGCAAAAGGTCCATCAAGACCACCCCGACGTGGACATCTTCACTGCGGCGTTGGACAGCCACCTGAACGACCACGGCTACATTGTCCCCGGGTTGGGGGACGCCGGGGATCGGTTGTTCGGCACCAAGTAGGATCACCACATGTGGAGGGTGGTCTTTGCGGCTCTGTCCGGCCTGCTGTGGGGGCTTTGTATCACGCCCCTCACCATGAGATTGGCGGTGCACTACCGGGTGGTGGACCATCCCGGGGGGCGTAAGCGCCATTCGCAGGTCATGCCCCGGGGAGGGGGGCTGGCGCTCTGGTCCGGGTGCGTCCTTTGGTCCCTGTTCGCCCAGACCGGAGACCGGGATTTGCCTCTTCTCCTCACGGGGGCCACCATCGTCTTTCTGGTGGGCTACGTGGACGACATGCGTCCCCTCTCCCCGGCGTTGCGCCTCGTGTTTCACCTGATCGCCGCAGGGCTTGCGGTGCTACCTTTGGATGGGCCCTGGGAGTTGCGGGCCCTATTTCTCCTTTGGATTGCGGGATGTACCAGCGCCTTTAACAACATCGATGGGCTTAACGGCCTATGCCTTTCCCTGGCGGGGTGTTGTTTCGCCGTTCCGCTGATCTTAGGGGGGCGGGGCATGTGGGCGGCCCTCTGGGGCCTCTGCGCGGGGGTGTTGTGGTGGAACTTTCCTCGGGCGCGTACCTTCCTCGGCGATGGAGGGAGTAACCTGCTGGGATTCCTGTGGGGGGCCCTGTGGGTCCAGTTCCGGGGGGATTTTATGGCCCAGCGCCCCCTTTTATCTCTCATGGCGGTCTTGTTCCTTTTGGGAGGTGTCCCTATACTGGACACGGCCTACGCCATCCTGAGACGCTCCCTAAAGGGGAAATCTCCCTTTGCGCCGGACCGGGGGCATTTGCACTATCGCCTGCTCGACGGAGGGGTCCCCATGGGAGGGGTGGTCCTGTTGCTTTGTGCGCTCCACGTGGCTCTTTTGGGGGGAGGCATCTACCTTTTGTACGGCACGCTGCGCCTTTCCATGCTCGCCCCCTTTCCGGGGGGAATATAGAGGCGTGGGACAGATCGAATAAAACAGGAGTGAGACCCTTGAGTACAGAGCCTCGCACCGTGATTCTTGTGGTGGGGACCCGGCCGGAAGCGATCAAGATGGCGCCGGTCTTTCGCGCCTTGAAGAAACGATCGGAGGTGCGCCCCTATCTTCTGGCCACGGGGCAGCACGCGGAAATGCTCCTCGAACCCCTTTCGTACTTCGGCCTTGTGCCGGATGAGAACCTGGGGATTATGCGCGAGCGCCAGACCTTGGATCATGTGACGAGTGCCGTGCTGGGCCTTTCCGGTCAAGTCTTCGATCGGGAGCGTCCCGCCTTGGTCTTGGTGCACGGGGACACCTCCACCACGTTGGCGGCGGCCCTGGCCGCCTTTTACCGCAAAATTCCCGTGGGGCACGTGGAGGCGGGGTTGAGGAGCGGAGACATGGCACACCCCTTCCCCGAGGAGATGAACCGGGTGGTGACGGATCGGCTGGCCTCCTGGTGGTTTGCCCCCACGATGGGGGCCGCAGAGAACCTAAGGCGTGAGGGATGCCGCCCCGACCGAGTGGTGGTAACGGGGAACACGGTGATCGACGCCCTCCTGTGGACGATGAGTAGGGCGGGCCGCCCTTCCACCCCGGCGCTCCTGGATCTACCGCCGGAGGCCCGGGTTCTGTTGCTCACGGCTCACCGCCGGGAGTCTTGGGGGGCGGGGCTGGAGAGCATCTGTCGGGCCATGGGGCGTATCCTGGATCGGGTCCCGGACGTATGGGGCGTGGTCCCCATGCATCGAAACCCGGCGGTGCGGGAAACGTTTCAAAATTTCCTGGGGCACCACCCCCGAGTGCGGCTCTGTGACCCCTTGCCCTATCCGGACTTCATCTGGGCCATGGGGCGTAGCACCCTGATCTTGAGCGACAGCGGAGGCGTCCAAGAAGAGGCTCCGGTTTTGGAGAAGCCGGTGTTGGTCTTGCGGAGCGTGACGGAACGCCCCGAGGCCTTGACGGAGGGGACGGCGGTGCTGGTGGGCACCGACGAGGAACGCATCTTCTCCACGGCGTACCGTTTGTTGACCGACCCAGAGGCCTACGGAGCCTTGGCTCGAAAGGGGATGAACCCCTTCGGGAAGGGGGACGCAGCAGAAAAAATTTGTGAGGCGCTCTTGTCGCCCATGGGCGGCCTCACGGCAGGAGGTTCACGGTGAAAGAAGGGCAGAAAATAGTGATTCAGGGGGGGAAAGCCCTTCGAGGATCGGTGCGGGCCCAGGGAGCAAAGAATGCGGCCCTTCCCATCCTGGCATCGGCGCTGTTGCTTTCCGAGGGGACCCTTCAGCTTGAAAGGGTGCCGGATCTTGAGGACACGCGTACCATGGTGCAGATCTTACAGCATCTGGGGGCGGAGGCGCAGTTCGAAAACGGGGCGGTGCGAGTTCACACTCCAGCGGAAATCGCCTGGGAGACCCCCCCCCAACTGGTGCGTCGCATGCGAGCCTCTTCGTTGGTGCTGGGTCCCCTGCTTGCCCGGTGCGGCCGGGCATCCTTGCCCTTGCCGGGGGGGTGCTCCATCGGAGGGCGCCCCATAGACTTTCACCTCAAGGGTCTGGCCAAGATGGGGGCGGAAATAGAGCTGGTGCACGGCACTGTCCAGGCGCGGGCCAAAGGGTTACGGGGGTGTCGCCTCTATATGGACTTCCCTTCGGTGGGGGCCACGGAAAATCTGATGATGGCGGCGGTCTGTGCCCGGGGGGAAACGGTGATTGAAAATGCCGCCCGAGAACCGGAAATTACCAACCTGGCCCAGGCCTTGCGCTCCATGGGGGCCATCATCTCCGGGGAAGGGACGGGAACGATCCACGTAAAAGGAGACACCGCCCTGCACGGCGCCACCGTGCGGACCATTGCGGATCGCATCGAGGCGTGTACCTATCTGCTGGCGGGCATTATCACCGGAGGAGAAGTTGTCGTGGAAGACGTTGCCCCGGAGCATCTGGAGGCCTTTTTTGCCAAGCTGGAAGAGGCGGGGGCGGAGGCCTGGGCCTCGGGGGGTGATGCCAGAGCCCGGCGGAGCGCCAGGCTATCTTCCCTATCGCTGAAAGCCCTCCCCTACCCGGGATTTCCCACGGACTTACAGCCCCAGATGATGGCGGTGTTGGCTTTGGCCGACGGCACGAGCATCGTACAGGACGGAGTCTTTGAGTCGCGCTTCCTCCACGTGAACGAGCTCCAAAAAATGGGGGCTCGCATCGACGTCCAGGGGGGGACCGCCGTGATCACCGGAGTTCCCCACCTTCGAGGGGCGGATGTTCGGGCGACGGACCTGCGTGCAGGGGCGGCGCTCATCTTGGCGGGCCTGGCGGCGTCCGAGGAGACGGCGGTCTTTCAGATCCAACATATCAATCGTGGGTACGAAAACATCGTGACGAAGCTCCGTTCCCTGGGGGCTGCCATAAACCTGGACTCCTCGGAAGAGGAAGACTTGGCCTGATTTTTTTGCGTTTTATGGCGATCGGTCCCTGCAAAAAAGCTCCCTCACCGCCCTTTGATCGGGGAATCGTGGGAGGGATCGGAAGAGGACCCGCCTCGGCGAAGAGCCTTCGGTGGGCTCCGTCGCCCTGCAGGGCGGGGCCGACGAAAAAGGACGGGTACGGTCTCGCAGTTGAAAGGAGGAGCGCGGAAGATGTCATGGCTTGAGCGTTTGGGTCGCAAGGCCCTGATGGGAATCGAACCCTACCGGCCCGGAAAGCCGATTAGCGACGTGCAGCGAGATCTGGGGTTGAAGCAGGTAATCCGGCTCAGCTCCAACGAAAACCCCTGGCCCCTGCCAGAACGGTTGTCCCAGGTCATCTCGACCGCCGCGCAGGACGTGAGGCGTTACCCCGACCCGGGGGCCTACAACCTGCGCCGGGCTCTGGCCAAAAAGTGGGGCGTATCCCCCTCGGAGGTGGTGGTGGGGGCGGGGACGGAAGGGGTGCTCTTTTCCCTCTTTCAAGCTACCCTGGACGAGGGTGACGAGGTGGTCTACTGCACGCCCACGTACCCGCTCTACCGCCTCGCGGCCTGTGCCGCCGGGGCGCGTTGCGTCGAGGTGCCCCTGGGAGATGCCCTGGCTCCGGGGGCGGACCAGTTGCTCAGCGCCTGTACGCCCAAGTCCAAAGTGGTGGTGCTCTGCAACCCCAATAACCCCACGGGGGCCCTCATTTCTCGCAACGAACTACTTGCCCTGGCGGGGGCGCTGGAGGGGCGGGAGACCCTTCTGGTGGTGGACGAGGCCTACGCTGAATACGTGGTGGACCCCCGGTACGTCTCGGGGGTAGAGCTCTTTCGTCAGTTGGGGAACGTGGCTATTCTCCGCACGTTTTCAAAGATTTATGGCTTGGCATCCCTTCGGGTGGGGTACGCCATAGTCCCTAAACTTGTGGGGGAGTCCTACGCCAAGGTGCGGCGAGTCTTTGACGTTAACCGTGTGGGGCAAGAGGCGGCGGTGGCGGCCCTGGAAGAAGAGATTTTCGTGGAAGAGACCCGGACCAAGACCATCGCCGAGCGAGAGCGGATGGCCACCGAGCTCACCACGTTGGGGGTGAAGGTGATCCCCACTCACACGAACTTCCTCCTGGTTTTTCTGGCCGACGCCGATCGAGTGGCGGACGACCTTCTCCATGACGGCATCATTGTCCGTCCGGGGAGCGACCTGGGCATGGCGGGGGCCCTGCGCGTTTCCATGGGATTACCCGAAGAGAACGATCGCTTTGTGGCATCTCTTCGAAAACAATTAAAGCGGCCAGAAAAACGCTGACCCATGCCGGAAGATTTGCTGGACGGGGTGGAAGTTCTCGCCTTTGTGGGGCCCGCTGGGACCGGGAAGAGCCAGCGGGCCCAGCTTGTGGCAGGGGAACATGATACGGACTTCCTCATCGATGATGGTCTTTTAATCCATCGAGGGCAGATTGTCTGCGGCCGGAGCGCCAAGACGGAGCGCAACCAGATCTGTGCCATTCGCCGAGCCCTCTTCCAGTTTCCCGCGCATCGCCTCCAAGTGCGCCGGGCCCTGGCGGCATCGGCTCCTTGTCGGGTCATGCTAGTGGCCACATCGGAAGAGATGGCCCGCCGCATCTCCCGGCGCCTGGGAATCCCCCCGCCTCGCGCCTTCGTTCATATTCGAGACGTGGCGTCCCCCGAGGAGATTGCCCGGGCCCGGAATGAGCGCATTCACAAGAAGCAACATGTCATCCCCGTGTCTTCTCTCCAGGTACGGAAGAACTTTGCTGGCAAGATGGTGGGAAGGCTTCGCATCTTGTGGAGCGGAGAGGAGCCCCAAGGGGAAAAGACCATTGTCCGGCCCCCCTTCACGTTTCTCGGGAACTTGGCCATCGAGCCGGAGGCCCTGGCCCAAATCATCCGGGAGATTTCCCAGAGAACGCCCCAGGTGGCCTCCGTGAAAGAAGTCCGCGTGGATTCCCAGGGGGATCGGCTTCGTTTTTCCATTACCATCGCGGTATCTGTGGGAGAGATGACCATGCTGGACTTGGCCCTGTTTTTGCAGAAGCGTCTCTCTTCCAGCGTGGCGTATTTTACGGGACTCGAGGTGGGGAAGGTGGACGTCGTGGTGAGCGAGGTCGTATTGTGATGGACCTTCTTTACGATCCCGAAGGACTGGAAGTGGCAAAAGAGCGGGGCCGCATGTGGGAAGCCCTGGAACGGGAGGCCGAATCCTGTGCCCGGTGTCCCTTGGGAGCGGGGAGGCATCGGGTGGTCTTGGGCGATGGGAATCGCCGGTCGTCTTTGCTCTTGGTGGGCGAAGGACCGGGGGCGGAAGAGGATGCCCAAGGGATCCCCTTTGTGGGGGCTGCGGGGCAGCTGCTCACCAAGATCTTGGAGGCGGCGGGCATCGGGCGCCAGGAAGTATATATCACGAACATTGTAAAGTGCCGCCCCCCGAATAACCGGGCCCCCCAGATGGAAGAAATGCTGGCCTGCGACCGCTTTCTCCAGGCTCAGATCCTTCTCCTAAACCCCCGTATCCTCGTGTGCCTCGGCAGTACCCCGGCGAAGTGGATCCTCAAGACATCGGAGGGCATATCCAAGATTCGGGGGAAATGGTTTTCCTGGAGGGGCATTGACGTCATGCCCATGTTTCACCCCAGCTATCTCTTGAGGAACCAATCCTCCACGGTGGGTAGCCCGAAGCACCAAACCTGGTTGGACATTCAGGAAGTCCGCAAGCGATGGGACGCGTGGGGACCTCGGGGGAGCCTTTCGGAGATCCCCAAAGGAGGGATGTCGTAGTGTGGCAAGAAGAGAGCGCCGCAGGGGGGGCGCGCCACGTGGCCATCATCATGGATGGCAACGGACGATGGGCCAAGGCGCGACACTTGCCCCGCATCATGGGCCACCACGCCGGAGTGCAAGCGGTGGAGCGCACGGTCCGGGCCGCCAAGGATTTGCGCGTTCCCGTGATATCACTCTACGCCTTTTCTACGGAAAACTGGAAGCGCCCTAAGGCGGAGGTCCTGGGGCTCATGGGTCTTTTCCGGTACTACGTGGCGATGAAGGTGAAGGCCCTGTGCGAAGAGGGGGCCCGGTTGCGCTTCGCCGGGAGCCGGGAAGGACTTCCCGAAGATGTCATACGGACGCTTGAAGACGCCGAAAATGCCACGGCGTCCTGCCGGGCCATCGACGTGGTGGTGTGCCTCAACTACGGGGGGCGTCGGGAGATCCTCGACGCAGTCAATGCCCTTTTGGCCTCCGGGCACTCGGGGTCCGTGACGGAAGAACTCCTCCGGTCCCAGTTCTACATCCCCGACCTCCCCGATCCCGACTTAGTCATACGCACCAGCGGAGAACATCGCATGAGCAAT
Source organism: uncultured Synergistaceae bacterium (assembly GCA_937868015.1). Classification (GTDB taxonomy): domain Bacteria; phylum Synergistota; class Synergistia; order Synergistales; family Aminiphilaceae; genus CALMLW01. The sequence goes on from CALMLW010000045.1 coordinate 47,890, forward strand.
TTCTGGCTCTGGGAAGGAGCCTACAGCGAACTTTACTTCACGGACACTCTCTGGCCCGACTTTGGCCGAGAGGAGCTCGAAAAAGCCCTGAAAATCTTCTCCGGCAGGGAACGTCGCTATGGCGGAGTCGGAGGATCCGAAAAAAATGGATAGAGATCCCATGATCAGCGAAGAAAAAGAAGCCCCTTCCGTCGAAACTCGAGCCTCCCAGGACGATTCCCGGGACCCGGGGATCTCGGCGGGGACGAAAAAACTTCCGAGGTCTCCTCTGCCATCTCCCAAGCGCGGGGTGGGGGGACGGGTCCTCCTGGTCCGGGCCCTTTCCGGGGGTCTCGTGGTGGGAGCGGTGGTGGGGGGACTCTTGACGGGGGGGTATGGGTGGATCGCCGTGGTATCCCTCCTGGCCCTGATATCCCTGGGGGAATTTTACGGCATCTTGCGGCGCCGCTTTCATGTCTCCTCAGGTATCGGGTTGCTCGGAGGCTTGGGAATCCTGGCGGCGTCGGTTTTTGAGGTGCCCGAGAGGGTGGACCTGTTGATTTTGACCCTGGTGGCCCTGGGGACCCTGGGAATAGAGGTCTTTCGAAGACAACTCACGGGAACGAGCCAGGCCATCTTTAACATGGGGGGAACGGTGGGAGGGGTGATCTATGTCGCCCTGCCTTGGAGCTTCCTCTTGGATATGCGTACGGAACCCTGGGGACAGATGGTCCTGTTTTCGCTTTTTCTATGCACGTGGAGCTGCGATGTCTTGGCCTATCTGGTGGGCCTTGTCTGGGGTCGAACGCCTCTTTGCCCCGATATAAGCCCTAAAAAGACCTGGGAAGGAGCCCTGGGAGGCCTTTTAGGAGCTCTGGGGGCCAGCGGGGTGGTGGCCTATGCCCTGGCGGCGCCCCCCATGCCCCTTCTGATCATCGGCCTCATCTGCGGTACCTGGGGACAGGTGGGAGACCTGGCGGAATCGGCGCTCAAGCGAGAAGCTCTGGTCAAAGATAGCGGCAAAATCCTGCCGGGGCACGGGGGGCTTCTCGATCGCTTCGATAGCCTCTTATTCAGCGTGTCGGCAGTTTATCTTCTTTTCGGGGTGATATGGTCATGACGCGAACGCCCAAAGACGTGGGCATCATCGGCGCCACCGGTAGCGTGGGGGGGGCGGCTCTGTGGATTTGCGAAAAATTCCCCGATAGATTCCGGGTTCGGGCCCTGGCGGCCCAGAGAAACGTCGCCGCCATGGAATCTCTGGTACGCCGTTTCAATCCCGAAGTGGTGGTCCTGGCGGAAGAGGGGGCGGCGGCGGAGCTGGCGTCTCGCCTCGGCGGGGAAGGGCGGGTCTTCGGCGGAGCAGGGGCCCTGGATAGGATGGTGGCCGAGCTCCCCGGGGTACACTGGGTCTTCGCGTCCTCCGGAACGGGGGCTCTGGGGGCTTTGGAAAGGGCCCTGGTCCAGGGGGACGACGTGTCCTTGGCCAACAAAGAGAGCGTGGTGGTGGCGGGGCCGTGGATTTTGCCCTTGGTTTCCCGGAAGGATCAACTGAGGCCGGTGGACAGCGAACACAACGCGATTTGGCAGGGCCTTTTCGGGGAAAAGGAGGAGGATGTGGACCGGATCTGGCTCACCGCCTCCGGGGGGCCCTTTCGGAATTTTTCTCGGGAGGAAATGGCCCGAGCGACTCCAGAGCAGGCCCTCCGTCACCCCACGTGGGCCATGGGCGCCAAGATCACGGTGGACAGCGCAACCTTAATGAACAAGGGGATCGAGGTCCTGGAGGCGATGCAGCTTTTTAATCTTCCCGTGCATCGGGTTCACGCCCTGGTCCACCCCGGATCCCTGGTTCACGGGGTGGTGCGTTTCCGAGATGGATGCAGCAAGATGGTACTGTCCACTCCGGACATGCGCATCCCTGCGGGGGTGGCCATGGCCTTCCCCGAGCGGTTGCCGATCATGGAGACCGAGCTGGCCCCCCCTCCCCCCACTCCCATGAATCTGGCCCTGGACGCCCCGGACGAGGGGCGCTTCCCCTGCTTTTCCCTGGCCCTCGAGGCGGGGCGCCGGGGAGGGGCCTACCCCGCGCTCTTGGTGGGAGCGGACGAGGCGGCGGTGCGGGCCTTTCTCGAGGGGCGCATAGGGTTTTTGGACGTGGCCTCGGTGGTGGAAGAGACCCTGGAGGGATGGAAGGGCGCGGCGCCCGCTTCCCTAGGAGACGCCCTGGAGGCGGTGGAAGAGGGGCAGAGACGCGCTGAGGCGATGATGGGGGAAGGACGGTTTCGTCGATGACTTTTTTGGCCTTTTTCCTCGTCATCGCCGTGTGTGTGCTGATCCACGAATTTGGGCACTTCGCCAGTGCTCGCCTCATCGGGGTCCGGGTGCATGAGTTCGCCTTCGGCATGGGCCCCATCCTCCTGTCCCGGGAGCGAGGGTGCACGCGGTGGTCCTTCCGGGCCTTTCCCGTGGGGGGCTTCGTCCGGTTGGCGGGCATGGGCGAGGAGCAAGAGGGAGAGTCCTGTGCCGACGAAGAATCCTTCGGTCACAAGCGCCCCTGGGAGCGGTGCGTCATCCTGGCGAGCGGCGCGGGGCTCAACATCCTGCTGGCGGTGGGGCTCACGGCGGCCCTCCTCATGGGACACGGCGTCTTAGATCTGGAGAGCACCGTGGTGGGGGAAGTCATGGCGGGATACCCGGCGGATCAGTGGGGCGTGGTCTCGGGGGACCGAATCTTGTCGGTGAACGGCGAGGCGGTGACGACGTGGGATGACATGTCTCGGCGCCTCCGGGAAAAGGGAGCCCAGGGCGCCGTGATGCTGGAGGTGGAGCACCGGGGGGCGGTGAGGGTCTTTTCCGGCGAACTGAGCCGAGACGCCCGGCAGGGGACGCCCCTTTTCGGCGTGCGCCCCCGATGGGTCACCTATGGCTTCGCGGCGGCCCTGGGGCATTCTTTCAGCTATACCTGGCAGATGAGCCGGGAGATCCTGTCGGGGATGGTGGCTTGGATTTTCGCTCGCCGAGACATCGACGTCACGGGTCCCGTGGGCATTGCCAACCTGGCGGGGGAGGCGGCTCGCCAGGGGATGTGGTCCTTTTTGTCGTTTTTAGCGGTGATAAACCTCCATCTGGGGCTTTTGAACCTTTTCCCCTTTCCGGCCCTCGACGGAGGAAGGCTCTTTTTTGTCTTCGGCGAGATGATCACCGGGCGACGGTTACCCGAAAGGTGGGAGCAGTACATCCACCTGGGGGGATTCGCGGTGCTCATGGCGCTTATCCTGGTGATCACGTGGCAGGACCTCGTCAAACTCTTGGGGTAGAGCGGGGTTCGGGCCCCGAGAGGGACCCCGGAAGAAAGTCCTAGGCCGCAGTAAAGGTGGCGATGGGTATGGCCTGTGCGCGGGCGGTGTGTGTGGGGGCTTTGGGCATTGGAGGGGATAACCCCGTCAGAGTGGAAAGCATGCTCAAAACCCCCTTGGAAGACCTCGCGGGGTGCGAAGGGGAGCTTCGAAGCTTGGATCGGGCCCGATGCGAGCTGGTGCGGGTGGCCTTTCCCCGTCGAGAGCTGGCGGGAGCCCTGGGTGAGCTCTGTCGCAAGAGCCCCATGCCTCTCATGGCGGATATCCATTTTGATCCGGCCCTGGCGGTGGAGGCCCTGAGGCAGGGGTGCCCCGCCGTGCGACTGAACCCGGGGAACATGTCTCAGCGCGACCTTCGCGAGGTGGTGGTGGCGGCGGAAGATCGGGGGGCCGCGCTGCGCATTGGCGCCAACGGAGGATCGCTCAGCAACGACCAGATGGCCCGGGCGGAGGGAGACCGAGCCTTGGCCCTGCTTCACGCTGCGGAAGATCAGCTGGCGGCGCTGGAACGAGAGGGATTTTCTCGCATCATCCTTTCGGCCAAGGCCACGTCGGTGCCGGAGACCGTACGGGCCAACGTCCTTTTGGGGCAGCGTCACCCGGACTATCCGCTGCACGTGGGCATCACCGAAGCGGGGGGCGACGTGGAGGGGATCGTGCGGGGAGCCTGTGGTATTGGCCTCCTCCTGGCTCAGGGGTTGGGAGACACGCTGCGGGTGAGCCTCACGGGGCCCTCGCCCGACGAAATCCGCGTGGGATACGCCCTTTTGCGTGCCCTAGAGCTCCGGGCTCTGGGGGCCCAGCTCCTGTCTTGTCCCACCTGCGGCCGCCGAAGGGCCGATGTGAGCGCCATCGCCGCCGCCCTTCGCCCCCACCTGGACTCCTTTCCCGACGGAGTGACCATCGCTGTTATGGGGTGCGAAGTTAATGGGCCCCGGGAAGCCCGGGAGGCGGATGTGGGGGTGGCCGGATCTCCCGGAGGAGTGATCCTCTTTCGCCGGGGAGAGTTTCTGGGCGAGCTGCCCCGGGAAAATCCGGAGGACGTGGTGGAGGCCCTGCGCCGAGCTCTGGCGGATCCTTCGAGAGACAGCACCCCGGAGGAGGGCGGAGCCCCCGGAGATGGAGCGTAGGCGCCGCAGATCTGAAAGAGGGAGAGGAACCCCCATGGATTCAGAGAAAAGCCAGACTTTCCCCTCCAAGACTCCTGATCTCGAAGGGGTGGCTTCGGAGGAAACGGGCCTCCGGAGGCCTTGGTTTGTCTTGGTCACGGGGAAAGACCTTGAGGCCTTTCCTGAGGCCCCTCGTTACGATGGATTTGCCGTGCGAGAGGCCCTTTTGCCCGCCGGAGCATCGACCCTGGAAGGAATGGCATGGACCGAAGGGCCGCCTCCCGTTCAGAGCCTCGCCGCCGCCATCGTTGCCCCCCCTCTCTCGGAGTCGGTGGTAGGGGCGGCGGTGGGGGTGCTGTGCCTGGCGGATGGTTCCCGTCGGGCGGCGGTGGTGACTTGTCTCGGAGGGGCCGAGGAGGCGCTGATGCGGGTGGAAGAGATCCTTTTCCGGGAAGTCGACGAAAAAGACGACCTCGCCGTGGAGACCTTGTACCTGGCGGGAGAGGAGGCCGAGGCCCGGGAAGAAGAGGCCGCTACGGTGGGGGCGGCATGCTTCTTCGGTGGGTTAGGGAACGAAGGAGCCTCTTAAGGCGCGATCTCCGATGATCCCAGGAACTTTACGAAAAAGCGGGCCACCGCGACGGAAGGACGGAGGCGAAGGGGAGATGGATCGAGGACGCGGGAGAAGGGAGTGCTTTCGATGCAGGTGATGGAGCGCAAGACGAACGACCTGTGGTTTACGGAAGAACAGACCCCTGACATGAGGATGGGGTTGCGCATCAAGCAAGTACTGCGACACGAAGAGACCCCATACCAGCGACTGTTGGTGGTGGAGACGGAAGAGTGGGGCCGGGCGTTGGTGCTGGACGGGGCCATCCAGATCACCGAAAAAGACGAGTTCACCTACCATGAGATGATGGCCCACGTGCCTCTTTGCGCCCACCCTGCCCCGTGCCGAGTGCTGGTGGTGGGGGGGGGTGACGGAGGCGTCGTGCGGGAGGTGGCCAGGCACGGGGCCGTGTCCCAGATCTTTCTGGTAGACATCGACGCCGAAGTGACCAGGGCTTCCCGGGAGTTCTTCCCCTCGGTGAGCTGCGCGCTGGATGATCCCCGGGTCACCGTACTCCACGAGGACGCCTTGGTGTTTGTGAAAGACCATCAGGCGAGCTTTGACGTGATCATCGTGGATAGCACGGATCCCGTGGACTTCGCGGCGGGCCTTTTTTGCGCCCCCTTCTACCGGGACGTGTACCAGGCTCTGAAAGAAGATGGGATGTTGATGGCCCAGACCGAATCTCCCTTTGCAGAACCCCGCATGGTCACCCCCACCTTTCAGCAGATGCGTAGCGTCTTCCCCTTGGTCCATCTCTGCTGGGGCTCCATGCCCACCTATCCTACGGGGACCTGGACCTACATGGTGGGAAGCCGTCGCCACGACCCTCGCATCCTCCGAAGCCCCGTGCCCCAGGGAACAAGGTACTACTCCGAGGCCATTCACGGCGCCTCTTTTGTGCTTCCCCCCTACATGCAGGAACAGATCGGCGAGTAGGCGACGGGGGCGGCGGCCCGGGGTCGGAGGGGAGGGCCACGAAAAGGGTAAAGGGATGACCCTTGCCAGGATGGAAGGGCTATGATATAACTGAAAGAGTAAACCGGCTTGCTTTTTTGGTTCATTTCTTCCCGAAGAGGAGTGGGGTCATGACAAGCGATAGCCGAGGTTTTTCCGTGGGTTCCGAGGTGGGGCGCCTGAGGCGAGTGATGCTCCACCGGCCAGGACTGGAACTGGACCGCCTCACCATTCACAACAAGGATGAGCTTCTTTTTGACGACATCCTGTGGCTCGAAGAGGCCCAGAGGGAGCACGACGCCTTCGCCGACCTGCTCCGGGACAATGGCGTGGAAGTGGTTTATTTCCGCAATTGTCTGGCCCACATCCTCCGGGAGGAACCCCTGCGCGACGAGCTCCTGGACGACGCGTTGGCCCTGGAGGCCCTGGACATTCCCCTGGCGGGGGCTCTAAAAAAAGAGCTCATGGGCATGAACCCCGCAGACCTGGCCGAGGTGCTCATCTCGGGTCTCACGAAGAAAGAGACGGAAGCCATCGTGGGGGACATCCGGAGCCTGGCGATCCGCTTCCCGGATGTCAACGATTTTCTCATCCGCCCCCTTCCCAACCTGTACTTCCAGAGAGACCCCTTCGCCTTCGTGAAAAATGGAGTCATTGTAAGCTGCATGAACTTTGATGCCCGGCGGCGGGAGCCCCTCTACGCCCACGCCATTTTCCGCCACCACCCCTATTTTGCCGATGTCCAGATCATCTTTGGGGACGACCCCCGGGATTGCGCTCCCTACACCATCGAGGGGGGCGACGTGCTGGTGCTCTCCGAGGACACGGTGGCCATCGGGGTGAGTCAGCGCACCCGGGCGGGCACCGTCCAGATCGTGGGGCGGAGGATGGCCCAGAAACTGGGCATCCGCACCGTTTTGGCGGTGGATATCCCGAAAATCCGGGCCTCCATGCACCTGGACACCGTGTTCACCATGGTGGATCGGGACGCTTTCACCATCTATCCGGGACTGGAAGAGCACTTGCACATCGCCGAGCTGCGCTATGACGCCGACGGCGCCCTGGAGGGCATTGTGGACCATCACAGTCTGTCGGATTGCCTCCGGCGTACGTTGCACATGGACCACCCCCGCTTCATTGAGACGGGGGGAGGGGATCCCATCGCGGCGGCCCGGGAGCAGTGGAACGACGGCACCAACACGTTGGCCATCGCGCCGGGAGTGGTGGTGACCTATCGCCAGAACGTGGTGTCGAATCAGGTGCTGCGGGAAAACGGAGTGAAGGTTTTCGAAATCCGCGGAGCCGAACTGGGCCGGGGGCGCGGGGGGCCCCGTTGTATGACCCACCCCCTGATGAGAGAACAGTTGTAATCGCCGTCTTTTTTTTCGTCCCCGTTCGAGGAATCGTCCGGGCCGTGGGGAGCAGTAGACGAAGCCAGGGCTTCGTGATGTCAAAGGAGGAGAGAGTATCATGCCGGTTAACCTGAAGGGACGTAGTTTTTTGACTCTGATGGATTTCACCCCCGAAGAGGTTCGATACATGTTGGACCTGAGCCACGACCTCAAGGCAAAGAAGCGTACGGGGGTGCGGGAGCCGCTGTTGGCGGGGAGAAACATTGTCTTGCTTTTCGAGAAAACTTCCACTCGGACGCGTTGCGCCTTCGAAGTGGCGGCGATGGACGAAGGGGCCCACGTGACGTTTTTGGATTCCAGCAGCTCCCAGATGGGAAAAAAGGAATCCCTGGAGGACACGGCTAAGGTACTGGGGCGCTTTTACGACGGCATTGAGTACCGGGGCTACCAGCAGGAAGTGGTGGAGCTCCTCGCCAAGTATGCAGGAGTGCCGGTGTGGAACGGCCTCACCGACATAGACCACCCGACTCAGATCCTGGCGGACTTCATGACCATTGAAGAGCACGTGGCCAAACCCCTAAACAAAGTAAAGTTGGTCTTTGCCGGAGACACCAGGAACAACATGGCCTACGCCCTCATGTACGGCGCCGCCAAGACGGGGATGCACTTCGTGGGATTGGGCCCCAAGGAGCTGAGCCCCAACGCCGAGATCCTCGCCAAGGTGCGAGAAGAGGCCAAGATCACCGGGGCGGTCATCGAGGTCAGCGACAGCTTGGAATCCGTCAAGGGCGCCGACGTCATATACACCGACGTGTGGGCCTCCATGGGAGAAGAGGACAAAATCCCCGAAAGGGTGAAGTTGCTGACGGATTACAAGGTCACCATGGAAATGATGGAAAAAACGGGCAACCCGGATGTGATCTTCCTGCACTGCCTCCCGGCGTTCCACAACTTCGAGACGAAGCTGGCCAAGGACATGAAAGAAAAGGGGTACGACATCCGAGAAGTGACGGATGAGGTTTTCCGGAGCCGTCACTCGGTGGTCTTCGACGAGGCCGAAAACCGCATGCACACCATCAAGGCCGTGATGGTGGCCACCATAGGCCGCAACTAACCCTCCGTTATCCCCCTTCCTTCGGTGTTTTATCCCCCAGGGCCTGGGCCCTGGGGGATTTTTTGTCCCGGGGAGGTGAAGGTCCCAGGGTGCGCCTTTTGACCTATGGACGGAGAGCCTCCCCTTGCGAGAGAATGGGGCGAGGTGGCATCGATTCCCTTTTTCGTGCTTTCGGACAAGGGGTGTCGTGCCCGGGCCTTCGGGCCGATACCACGAAGGAGGTAAGCCCATGATCAGGGTGTTTCTTGCCGACGACCACCCCCTGACCCGATCGGGGATCGCGGCGTACCTGGAGCAGGAAAAGGACATGGAATTGGTGGGAGAGGCCTCCGACGGGGAGGAGGCCCTGGAGCGCATTCGGGCCCTGGCCCCCGACGTGGCGCTCATGGATATCCGCATGCCCAAGGGCGACGGAGTCTCCGTGGTGCGGCGCATGAAAGAAGAAGGGCTGCGCACGGCGGCCCTCATGCTGACTTCCTACGACGCTCAGCAATATGTGGTGGCCTCCTTGCGCAACGGGGCCAAGGGGTATGTGCTCAAGACGGCCACCCCGGAAGAGCTGGCGTCCGCCATCCGGGTCGTCTCCGTCGGGGGAGTCTATCTGGACCGGGAGGTTTCCCGAAACATCGAGGGGGACTTTTCCCCCGAGGAGCTCTCTGTGCGAGAGCGGGAGGTGCTCCTTTTGGCCGCCAAGGGACTTTCTAGCAAGGAGGCCGCCAGGGAGCTCTTTATCAGCGACCGCACGGTGCAGACCCACCTCGCCTCGATTTACGATAAATTGGGGGCCAAAAACAAGACCGAGGCCATGCTCTTGGCCCTTAAGTACGGCATCGTCACGTTGGAGGACTTGCTGGATTGAGAAGGCATCTCCTCCTGGCCCTCACCGTGGCGATCCTCCTGCCGTCGTTGGCCATCTTGGTGGCCTCCGGGGTTAGCCTCATCGAGCACGAGCGCGCCATCCGGGTGGTGGCCCGCTCCTACGTTCAGGATCTGGCGGAGATGGTGGCCTCTCGCCTGGACCTGCGCTGGGGGCGTTTTGGCCTTCCTGGGCAGGAATACCCGGACCGCCGGACCCTGGATTCCTCGCGGGAGTTCCTCTTTCGCTTCTTCTCCTGGCGTCTTTCCATGCCGGGATGGGTGGCGGTCATTGACGAGGGGGGACAGATCATGACCGCCTCTCCGGGGGCCGAATCGCTGGCCCAGATTGCCCCCGGGGGGGTGCCTGTGGGGCATGTCCTGGACATCAAAGACATCCACGGGAAGAAGTACACCATCGCGGCGTACCCCGTGCGCGATACCCGGTGGTTTGTGGTGGCGGCGGTGTCGTGGGAGGCCTTATTGGGGCCCATGGTGCGCTATGGGAGCCTCTGGGCCCTGGTGATCAGCGGCTTTGCCCTGGCGGGGCTCGCGGCGGTGTGGGCCCTGTGGCGCTGGCTCATCGCTCCCCTGAGGGCCCTGGAAAATGAGGTATCCCGGCTGCGATGGGGGGAGGAGACCCCCGCAGCCAAGGGGGCCCCAGCGGTGTTCGAGCTCCAGCGCCTGCGGGGAGTCTTGCGCCATCTCGCCCAGACCGCCATCGAAAAATCCCGGCTCATGCGCCGTTCCGTGACGGACCTGGTGCGGGTCCAGGAGCAAGAACGCACTCGATTGGCGCGGGAGATCCACGACGGCCCCCTACAGAGCATCACGGCGTTGATCCAGCAGCTCCGCCTCGCCGACCTGGCGCCATCAATCGAAGACCGGAGCAGGAGGATGACCATGGCGGAAGAGGGGGCCCATCTGGCGGTCCGGGAGCTCCGGGGGCTCTGCGACGAACTCTCCCCTCCTTGGCTTGATCTGGGCCTTTCCCAGGCGGTGACGGAGTTGGCGGAGCGCCTTTCGGCCCACCTCGACGTGGCGATTTCTGTGGAGTGCGAATCTGCTGCGGACGACCTATCTTCCGAAGCGGTGCTGTCCCTTTTTCGGGTGGCGCAGGAGGCGATCCATAACGCCGTGCGCCACGGTAGGGCCCGTCGGGTGGAGCTCCGGGGAACCAGGGAAGGGAATTTCTTCGCCTTGGAGATAGAGGACGACGGCGAGGGGTTCTCCCCGGGGGAAGATTTTAACGCCCTGCGGGTTCGGGGGCATCGGGGACTGGCCAACATGCAGGAGCGCATGGCCCTTGTGGGGGGCACGCTGGAGCTGCGCTCTTCCCCCGGAAAGGGAACCCTGGTGCGGTGTATCGTGCCCCTGGGGGCGGAGGGGGAGGCGGACTAGATCAGGCCCTCTCCTGAAAGCTCAGACGGGGGAAGGCTCCCGGGAGAGGACGGCCAGGGCCTCCAGGCATCGGTCCACCTCGTCCTCCGTGGTGAAGTACCCCGGGGAAAGGCGCAGGGCCCCCTGGGGAAAGCTCCCCAGGGTGCGGTGGGCCCAGGGGGCGCAGTGGAGCCCCGGGCGGCCCTCGAGACCAAATCGTTCCGATAGTTCGAAGGCCAGCGTACCGTTGTCCCACCCCTCCACGTTCAGGGGGAATACGGGGAGGCGCCCTTCCATGGAGGCCATGCCGTAAAGTGTCGCCCGGGGAATGGCCCGGAGCCCTTTAAGGAGCCGCTCCCCCAGGAGGTGTTCTCGCCGGGCGATGGCCTCCCTCCCCTGGGATTCGATCCAAGCCAGGGCGCCCTCCAGCCCCGCTATGCCGGGCAGATTGGGGGTCCCCGCCTCGAATTTGTCGGGCAACACGGAGGGCTGCCGTTCCTCGTGGGAAAAACTTCCCGTGCCCCCCTCCACCAAGGGACGGGTCCGGTGCGCGAACTCCGGGTGCCAGACGATGCCCCCGATCCCCTGGGGTCCCAGGAGCCCCTTGTGCCCGGTGAAACACACGGCGGCGGCGTGCCATCGTTCGGCGGACACGGGGAGGACCCCCGCCGTCTGGGCCACGTCTACCACCAGGGGAACCCGGCGCTGGTGGCAGACGGAGGCGATGGCGTCCATGTCCTGGATGGTGCCGCAGACGTTGCTCGCGTGGGAGAGGGCCACGAGGTCTCCCCCGGAGGCCAGGGCGGCCTCCAGGTCCCCGGGGTCGAGGTGCCCCCGGGGGTCGCAGGGTAAGATCACCACCTCGATGCCCACCGATTCCTCCAGGGAGCGGAGGGGACGGACCACGGCGTTGTGTTCCATGGACGTGGTGAGGACCCGCATGCCCGGCCGGAGAAATCCCTTGAAGACCACGTTCAGCGATGCGGTGACGTTGTCGGTGAAGGTGACGTACCGGGGGTCGCGCCCTTCGTGTCCTTCCAGCATGGTCGCAAGGCGCTCTCGACATGTGGAGACCAGATCCAGGGTGGCCCTATCGCGAGAGGAAATGCTTCCTCGGCCGAGATTGGCCCCCCCCCGGGTCAAAAAATCCCTCATCTTTTCAGCCACGGCGGGAGGTTTGGGCCACGTGGTGGCGGCGTTGTTGAAGTACACGGGGAGCTCCCCTAACCTAAGACGAGGGTCTTACGGGCTCGGAGCATCGCGTCGGTGATCTCGAACATGTTCGATAGGGTCCCCGCTGCCAATCGATCGGCGACGCCGAAGTGCGTCACGCAGGTGCCGCAGACCAGGACGCGACACCCCCGGGATTCCATCTCCCGCAGGACCTCCGAAGTGGAACTCTCCTCCAGCGCCAAAAAAATCCCCCCGTTCATGAGGGCCACTGTGGCGGGTGGGGGGGAAGAGGCCGCCAAGGTGCCGAGAAAGGCCTTGATAAGGGCCTCCCCCAGCTCGGGACTCTCCTGCCCCAGGGTGCGCCCCAGAAAAAGCACCCCGATTCCTTCCGGAGAGCGGGAGACGGGGATCGGGACCTCGGGGGCCCTTTGGCTCCCGGTGGAGCCTCCTTCCCGGTGACCCGAGACCACGATATCGGTCGCCGCGCCGGAGCGATACGAGGTAAACCCCTGGCTTCCGAGGAATCGGAGGACGTTCTGGGCCGAGATGTCGTTATCCACGTGCACCTCAATCTCCAAGGCCCCTTGGTCCACGGCGGCCTTGGCCATCATCACCGGTTGAGGGCAGGGTTTTCCCCGAGCATCTATGAGGATCATGAAAACACTCCCTTTCTGGAGGATCTTTTCCTGGAGGGTCTAGATTTTATGCCGTAAAGTATAGTATCAGAAGGCCCCGCCAGGTCAAGGGAGAAATGGCGCTCCCCCGGATCGGTTATCTAGGGGGCTAAAAGAAGGTCCCCCGCCAGCTCTTGGGGCGGTGGGGCGAAGGGGAGGGGTGTGGATGGCCAGCAAAGCGAAGGACGGGCAAGAGGGGACCCCGGGGGCCTTCGAGGGCGCCGAAGGCTCCGTGACGATCCCCGCAGGGTACGAGGGACACACGGTGTGGCATGCCCTGCGGTCCCTGGGGGTCGCCTTCGAAGCTCCCTGCGGAGGCCAGGGGAGATGCGGGGGATGCCGGGTGCGCCTGTCCGGAGGGGTGTCCCCGCCGGAGGAGGGGGAAAAAGAGCTCCTCGGAGAGGAGGGAAGGAGCCAGGGATATCGTCTGGCGTGCCGAGCCCGTCTTACCGGGGGGGCCCGGGTGAATCTTACGGTGGGTCCGGGAAAATCGGGGGGCGAAAAAGGATCGAGCGGGGGGCAAAGGACTCACTGGAGGGCTCCGGAGCTACTCATTCCCTGGGACGAGCTCGGGGAAGCGGGAAGCCTTTCCGAGGCGCTGGTCCGGGCGCTGGCCCATCAAGGGGAGGAGGTCGGTCATGTTTCCCGGGCCGCGCTGCTCCAGGCCTCCCGGCGGTGGCGCCCCGGGGAGCCTGGAGCCTTTATTCTCCCGGTGCGAGATGGCGTCCTCCGGGGGTGCCTGTCCCCGGGGCGGACTCCTCTGGGAGTCGCCTGCGACCTGGGAACCACCACGGTGGCGGTCTACCTGGCCGATCTCCTCACGGGAAGAGTATTGTGGTCCGGCGCCTCTTCAAATCCCCAGGCGCCTTTCGGTGCCGACGTGGTTTCCCGGATGGGGGCGGCGTTGGAGGGTTTGGGCCCCTTCGACGAGCTTTGCGTCGCGTTGCGCCGGGCGGTGGAATCGCTGGTGAAAGAGGGGCTAGCCTCCATCGGGGGAGACGGCGAGGAAGTGCTGGAGATGGTAGTGGTGGGAAACCCTCCCATGGAGCACTTCTTTTTGGGCTACCTCCCCGGAACGATGGCCCGGGAGCCCTTTGTCTGCGTGGATCCCTTGCCCGAGGCCCTTTCGGCGGGATGTTTGGGGATGGAGTTTATCCGGGACGCGACGGTGCGCCCCCTTCCTCCGGTGGGGGCCTTTGTGGGGGCCGACCTGGTGGGGGTCTTGTTGGCCGTAGAAACCTTGCCTCCGAAGAGAACTCGCCTGGTGGTGGACTTTGGCACCAACGGAGAGATCGCCTTGGTTTCAGAGGAGGACCTTTGGGTTACCTCGGCGGCGGCGGGGCCTGCCTTTGAAGGGGGGCACATATACCAGGGCATGTCCGCCCGCCCCGGGGCGGTACGACGCGTGCGACTCCACGACGGAGATCTAAGGGCGGAGACGGTGGATTCCGCCCCTCCCCGGGGGATCTGCGGCTCGGGCCTGATCGATGCGGTGGCAGCCCTCCGCCGGGCGGGAGTTTTAGACGACGGCGGTCGCCTTCGGGGTGACCCCTTTCCAGGAGACGGGGGGGACCGGCGGAGAATGCGGGGGGAGGAGAGGGGGATAATGTTGGCCTCCGGCGATGAAGGAGAGGTGACGATCTGGCAGCGCGATATCCGAGAGGTGCAGTTGGCCAAAGCGGCCCTTCAAGTGGGCATCTGTCGCCTGTTGGCCGAAGGAGGAGTGAAGGCGGAGGCGGTGGAGGAGTGTGTCTTTGCGGGGGCCTTCGGAGCGGAGCTAGACCCGGAGGCGGTGCGAGAGTTGGGGGTCGTGCCGCCGGGGTTTGATGGATCCTTTGTGGCGCTGGAAGACGCGGCGGGGGGAGGGGCCCTGCGCGTCCTCCTGGAGGGAGCTCCGGCGGAGCGCCGGGCCCGGGATGTGGCCTTCAGGGCTAAAGTGGTGTCCCTGGCAGAGACCCCAGAGTTCCAGTCCCTCTTTTTAGGCGCCATGGCCTTTCCTCGGAGGGAATAAGACCTTGGGGGATTTTTTCTGGGAGCATCATAAAGAACTTATCCCTCTGATGGCGGACGAAGGGATCCCGGAGGATGGGTGGGGCCCCGATCTCCATCGGGAGCCCTTTGTCTCCGCGATGGAATGGGCGAGGCAATGGATTGGGCGTAGCGCCCGCCCCCGGGCCCTGTGGCGTCGCTGCCCCCTGGGGCGCGAGGGAGAGGGGTGGGTGGCGATGAGGTCTCCAGGGGAACCCATACCCCTTCACATCGTGGGGGAGCCCGAGGGTTGGGAAGGAGGGGAGTCGGCCATATTCTTGGCCCTCACCCTGGGGGCCTTGGAAGGCGTCGACGGCGGGGCTCCGGAGGGAGACCTCCTGCGGCGCTACGCCCTGGCCGTGGTGGGGGGGCGATGGCTGGAGGCTGCGGGGCGTAGGGCTTGGGAAAGGATAGGGGCCGACCTTCGAGCTCAAGGGGAGACCCTGACTCTCCCCCTAAGTCCCGGAGAAGGCCCCTCCTGGCCCCTGGAGGGGCAGCGAGCCCTGGGGGATCTGTTGGACCTCGGATCCGTGGGGATGGGGTTGAACGGGCACCAAGTTCTCTTCCCCTTGATGTCCCTCACCGCCGCCGCCGTGGTGATCCCCGGGGAGGGGACGAAGGAGGGGAGCGAAGGGCGATGGGATAAGTGCCTCCGCTGCGCCCTAAAGGGACGCTGCGAGTGGAGGAGCGGGAAATGACACTGAGCGGGGCCGCCGAAGTCGTGTCGCCTCACCCTTCGAGATCGTCGTTCCCCTTCGGATTGCAGGGGCCCCTAAGGGGATTCTTGTGTCACCGCTTCCATCTCCGCCATGAGCTCCTCCCAGCGGGGCATGAGATTGTTGAGCTCTTTTTCGATGGTCCCCAGCCTCTGTAGGGCCTCCTGCACCGCGCCGGAATTCCCCAGCGTGGCGGGGTCGCAGAGGGAGCGCTCCAGAGATTTTTTCTCTCCCTCCAGGGCGGCGATCCTTTTTTCCACGGGATCCAGGGCTTGGATCACGGCGCGCCGCAGGACGGAGAGACGGGCCCGATATGCGGCGTCCTCTCGCTTTTGCTCCCGGCTCTTTCGTCCGGAGAAGTCCTTCTCCGGCGAAGCGATGGGGAAGGAGGGGGGATCCTCGGATCCCTCCGCCCCTTCGGCAAGAAGGTTCTCGGCCCGTTTCTCCAGGAAAAAAGAATAGTTTCCTCGATACTCAAAGAGTTTCCCGTCGCGGATTTCCACCACGCGATGGACCAGGTCGTCGAGGAACGCCCGGTCGTGGGACACCAGGAGCAAGGTGCCGCCGTAGGATAGGAGGGCCTGCTGGAACATGTCCTTGGTGGCCATGTCCAGGTGATTGGTGGGCTCGTCCAAGATGAGGAAGTTCGTGTCCTCCAGCAGAAGCTTCAAAAGTCCCAGGCGCGCCTTTTCCCCGCCGGACAGCACGGCGACGGGCTTGTGGATGTCGTCTCCGGAGAACAAAAAAGCCCCCAGGAGGTTTCGCTTGGCCAGGTCGTCATGCCGGGTACCCAGACCTTGGACCTCTTGCCACACGGTGTTTTGGTAATTCAGATTTCGAGGGCTCTCCTGGGAGAAAAAGGCCCGCTTGACGTCAAACCCCAGGTGGACGTCCCCTTCCTGAGGGGGCTCCTCTCCGCTCAAAAGACGGCAAAGGGTCGACTTGCCCGCGCCGTTGACTCCCACCAGGGCCACCCGATCCCCCCGTTCCAGCACGAGGTTCAGACTGCGGAAGACCTCTTTCCCCCCGTAGGCCATGCCCAGATCTTGAGCCGTCAGGACGGTGCGCCCGCTCCGGGGGCAGGGAGGAAAATGGAACTTCACCGTTTTGTGGTCGCTCTCCAGGCGGACCTCCTGGAAGCGCTCCAGGCTCTTGATCCGGCTCTGGACCTGGGATGCCTTGCTGGCCTTGTACCGAAATCTTTCGATGAATTCCTGCGTTTTCTTGATTTCCGAGCGCTGGAGCTCCATCTCTTTGATTAGCTGCTCCCGGCGCTTTTCCCGTTCGGCGAGATACCAAGTGTAGTTCCCTCGGTAGAGTGTTATGGTGCCCCGGCTCAGCTCCGCCGTCTGCGTAGTCATCTTGTCCAAAAACCTTCGGTCGTGGGATATGGTGATGAGGCATCCATCATAGTCTTTGAGGTATCCTTCCAGCCACTCCATGCTCTCCGTGTCCAGGTGGTTCGTGGGCTCGTCCAGGAGGAGGACGGGGGGGCGGGCCAGGAGAATCGCCGCCAGGGCGATGCGCATCTTCCAACCCCCGGAAAAGACCGCGCAGGGAGTCTCGGCGGCGTTGGGGCGAAAACCAAGTCCCCGGAGCACTTTTTTTGCCTTGGCTTCGAAGGAGTAGCCATCCTTCAGGAGAAAAAGGGCGGCCACATTCTCGTGCATGGATAGGAGGCGGCGGTACTCCCCGTCGGCGGTGGCTGTGGCGGCGATGCGGTGCTCCAAGCTCCGGAGGTCTTCTTCCAAGGCGGCCACTCCGGCCCGCTCCTTGAGGAAGTCGAGCACGGTGCCGCTGCCCAACTCCGCCACATCCTGTGGCAGATGGCCGATGTTCTGGCAACGGGAGAGCTCCACGCTACCCGCGTCGGGGATCTGTTCCTTCAGGATGACACGAAAGAGCGTGGTTTTCCCCTCGCCGTTGGCCCCCACCAGGGCTATGCGGGCGCTGTCCGAAGCGAAAAAAGAAAGGTTTTCGAACAAGAGGCGCTCTCCGAAGCGAAGGGTAATGTTGGTCAGACGGATCATGGGATCGCCCCTATCGAGAAGTATTTGAAGCGACGCCCCGGGTCTTGGGCGATGGAGCCCGGAGAAAACTCCAAGGCTCTTGTAACCGCTTTTCCCCGTTCCGTCAAGATGGGGCGAGGGATCATGTCCTTCAGGGGAGGTAAGGTCGACGGAGCAAAGCTTCACCGCTCCAGGGGACCCCGAGAAAGGGTCCCCCGGAGAGGGGGAGGGATAGAGGTACGGGGGAGTGAAGTCCTTGGAGGAGTGAAGGAGATGGGGAGTGGGGGATTGCCCTTTCGGCAGGGCCGTCGTAAAATAAGTTCTCGAAGGATTTTTGCACCTTTAATCGGGTTCCGCGAGGCCCGGAAGGGAGAATCGCCATGGGATATGATGAGCCGGAGCGTTGGATAAAGGGCGGGTAGGGCCGCTCTCCCCATCAAAGGGAGAGTTGGCCTTTTTTTTTGGCGGCGTGGGGGCGGTGAGGAAGTCCTTATTACGCGAAGGGGGTTTTAGTATGGCGAGAAAGCAGATCGTCTACGGGTTGCTCGACAGGCCGCCGGGGCCCATTTTGTTGTTGGCTGGAGCCCAACACGTCCTTACGCTCTTCGGGGCCACCACGTTGGTGCCCCTGATCTTTGGTCCCGCCATGGGCATGGATGTGGCCCAGGTGGCGAAGTTTATCTCCTGTGTGTACCTCGCCATGGGGATCGCCACCCTCATTCAGACCACGCCCGGATTGGGCACGGGGCTACCCATCGTCCAGGGCTCCAGCTTCAGCTTTATCCCGCCGATCATGACCATCATCGGCATCTACAAGGCCCTGGGCCCCGATGCGACCATGCAGCACGTGGGAGGAGCCCTCATCGTGGGGGGCATCGCCTTGGCGCTGGTGGGGTACAGTGGCCTGGCGGGCATGATCCGCCGGATCATCACGCCGGTGGTGATTGGCCCCACTATTATGGCCATCGGCTTCTCCCTATTCGACGTGGCGGTGAAGTCCAACGCGGCCCGCTATTGGCCCGTGTCGCTCATGGTGGTGGGGGGGGTGTTTTTCTTTGGCCTCATGAGCAAAAACAAGTATTTTAATATTTTTTCGGTGTTGCTCTCCATCCTGTTGGCCTATCTGGTCTGCTATCTGGGGAGCGCGGGGGGATTCTTTCCCGAGGGGCATCCGGCTCACGTGTCCCTGGTCAACGTGGTGGAGGCTCCGGGATTTCGCTTCACCGGGCTCATGCCCTGGGGGCCCCCCCAGTTCAGCATCGTGGCGGTGGGGGCCCTTCTGGCGGGGTTTTTCTCTGTGATGATTGAATCCATCGGAGATTACCACTCCTGTTCCTACGTTTCGGGTCTTCCGGATCCGGACGAAAAGATCATCAGCCGGGGGATCGGCGCCGAAGGGGCAAACTGCGCCTTGGCGGGGCTTTTGGGGGCGGTGGGGACCACGTCGTACACGGAAAACATCGGGCTGATTGGCCTGACCGGAGTGGCCTCCCGTTGGGTGGTGCGTGCGGGGGCCGTGATCCTCATCGCCATGAGCATGCTGGGCAAGCTCTCTGCCCTCATCGCCACCATCCCCAGTCCGGTGATCGGAGGGGCATACATTGCCCTCTTCGGCACCATCGGAGCCCTGGGCATTCAGGTGCTCATGCGGGCGGACATGGGGAGCCAGAGGAACGTCCTCATCGTGGGCTTTGCCTTCCTCATGGCCCTGGGGCTACCGGGGTGGGTCGCCGAGAACCAGGAGCTCTTCTTCGGGTTCGGCGTGGTGGGACAGGTGGTTTGGGCCATCCTCAAGACCCCCATGGCAGTGGCGGGGCTCTGTGCGGCCTTTTGGGATTCCCTGGTCCCCGGCACTCCGGAGGAACGAGGGATAGGAGAACGCTCCGCATAGGCGCTTTTCGGAGGGGCAGGAAGAAGGCGCTCCGTCGGTTTAACCTAGTTTCAGGAAAGATATTTTGTTTGAATAGGATATCGTGCCCCGGGTCTGGAAGCTCCTTTAGCACGGCGCTTTCGGACCTCGGGGCCTTTTGTTTTCGAAACGGCCCCCTCGCCCGATGGATTCGCTGGGATGGAAGCGTTTGTTATCGACGGGCACCCCCGAAACGGTACCCTTGGCCGTCCACGAAGACATTTGAGACCTCCAAAAACCCTCGGATTTGCCCCAGAAGCTCTTCCCCCGCAGGGGTGGCCAGGGCGGTGCGCCCCCCTTCTCCCGTTTCGATGCGGGCCGAGTCTTTCTGGAGGCGAAGGCGCAGGGGGATTTCCTCGGGGATGAGGGAGCGCAGTCGAAACTCCGCCTCGTCGATCCGTCGCAGTGTCGATGCCGTCAAGGGAGTGTCGAAGGGCAGGCGAGTGGCGAGGCAGGCATTGCTCGCCCGGCGCCACACGGGAATCTCCAGGGTTCGAGCCAGCTCTCGCACATCATTTTTGTTCCACCCTCCCTCCGCCAGAGGGGTGCGGACCCGGGGGCAGGATCTCAGGGCCTCCAAGCCGGGGCGGTCCTCCTGAAGGTCGTCGGCGTTGGTGCCATCTAGGATCCAATCGAACCCCGCTGCGGTGCCCCATTGTGTCAGAAGGGCCAAACGATGGGCCTTGCAGACGAAGCAACGCCTAAGGGAGTTTTGGGCCACCTCGGGAAGGGCCAGCTCATTCGACGCCAGGAGCGTGTGTGGGAGCCCCGCAAAGAGGGCCACGTCTCGGGCCCGGCGCTCCTCCTCCCGTCCCAAGAGGGGAGAGGCCAGAGTTAGGGCGTGGCCCCGGACTTCCGGGGTATTCCCCAGGACGACGGCGAGGAGAGCGCTGTCCACGCCTCCTGAAAGGGCCACTCCAGCGCTGCCTAGGGAACGAAGGGCTCGACGCAGTGATTCAAGAGATTTTATGGCGACCACCTCCCAGACCGGAGGAGCGAAAGTCCTGCCCTCCCGGGCGAGGCCTCCGGGACGGAGCTTTCTCCCCAGCGCCGATCTATCGTGATGTTTTTTAAGTTAAAAATTGATTCCTCTCCATGAAAGCGATGACTCTTGATGTATAATACCATGGCGCCGGCGAAAAAACCGGGGATGGCGATCCTCGAAAAGGGGTGGGATCATGGTAGATTTTGGCCAGAATGAGAATAATCCCTTCGACTCTCTGCGAAGAAAGGTACACATCCCGGGAGGAGGGCATTGGAGGCGGTGGGTGGGAGCCCTGGGAGGTCTCCTGCTTTTTTTGGGGGGGCTCCTGGCGGGGGTGTACATCGTGCCCGCCGGGAGTCAGGCGGTGGTCTTTCGCCTGGGGCGGGTCCTTTCGGTGGAAAATCAGGGGTTGCACTTCAAGATCCCCGGGATGGATGCGGTGGAGATCGTCAACACGGAGCGGCTGAGGAGGTTTGAATTCGGTTATCGTACGGTGCTTCCCGGAGAAGATCCCCAGTTCCGGGACGAGCCCGTCGAGTCCAAGATGCTCACCAGCGACAACAAGATCGTGGAGGTTAACTGGGTGCTCCAGTTTCAGATCTCCGACCCCGTGCATTACGTGACTAGGATGCCCCTGGGGGACCGGGCGACGGAAAAGCTGATCCGCGACATGGCGGAGTCGGTGTTGCGAAAGGTCTTGGCCTCCCGAACCATGGACGAGGTGCTGACCACGGGAAAAGAGGCGATCCAGGGCCAGACGCGCCAGGATGTGCAGAAGGTGCTCACGGACCTGCAGGCCGGAGTCCGCGTGGTGGCGGTCCAACTTCAGGACGTGAACCCTCCGGCGACGGTGCAGAGCGCTTTCAGCGAGGTGAATAGTGCCCGGGCGGAAAAGGAACGCCTGCAACTGGAGGCCCAGCAGTTTGCCAATGAACTGATCCCCCAGGCGGAGGGAGAGGCCCAACGGATCACCAACGAGGCAGAGGCCTACAGCTTCCGGGTGGTTCAGGTGGCCCAAGGAGAGGTGGCCCGCATCCGGGCCCTGGCCCCCATGTACGCCCAGAACGCCTCGCTGGTGAAGAATACTCTGTGGTTAGAAAACATGAAAGACGTCTGGCCCCGTTTGAAGGTGGCCATTTTGGACGCCCCCGCAGCCTCGGGGGCCCAGTCCTTCCTCATGTTGGATGTCAACGGTCTGCTAAAACAGTTGGAAACCCAGGGAAAGGAAGGGGGAGAAAGGCCATGACCCGGAGGAAGGGATCGGTGCGCCGTCGCGTGCTGGGAGTTTTGGGTGTGGTCTTGATGGCGGGGGCGCTCTCCGGAGCCTTTGTCCTCCCGGCGGACCAGCAGGGGGTGGTTTTGCGTCTGGGCAAGGTGGTGCGCTCCGTGCAGGAGGCGGGGCTTTACTTCAAGATACCCTTCATGGACACCCTGGTGCGATACCCGAAGCGCCTTTTGGAGTATGATGCCGCCCCCGTGGCGGTGGTGACTTCGGACAAGAAAAACTTGGTCTTTGACAGCATCGCGGTCTTTCAGATCCACGACCCCGACCTCTTTTACCGGACCATTCGCACCGTGGAGGCCGCTCAACAGCGACTGGACGACTCCGTCTACGCAGCGGTGCGCATCGTGGCGGGAAAGGCCACCTTCGACGACCTGATCTTCAACACCCGGGACCAGTCTTTGGTCGAGGCCACCGTCGCCACCAATAACCAGACCAAGGGATACGGGGTGGAGGTCCTCCGAGTGGCGTTCAAAAGGGTCTCCCTGCCAGAAGAAAACGAAGACGCCGTGTACCGTAGCATGGTGGCGGAGCGAAGCCGGGTCGCCGCCCAGCTCCGGGCCGAAGGAAGGTCGGAGGCGGCTCGCCTGCGCTCCGAGGCTCAGAAAAAGCACACGGAGATCTTGGCCAGCGCCCAGCGCAAGGCGGAAGAAGTCAAAGGCAAGGGGGATGCCCAGGCCCAACAGCTCATCGCGGACGTGGCCGTCGAGGCGCCAGACCTTTACCTATTTCTTAAAACTCTCGATTTCTACAAAACCAACCTGCCGGGCACTCCCATCATCCTTACCCCGGATTCGGGGGTGTTACGCCTCCTGAAAGGCGTTTCTTCGGCGCCGTGAGATCTTTTTAAGGCGGGGGCGGCCCCGGAAGGGGGACGCCCCCGCTTTTAGTGCCTCCTAAAGGGCGCGGTGCCAGCGCGTTCCCCCCGGGGTATCTTCAAGCACTATCCCCCGGGATCCCAGCTCATGACGGATGCGGTCCGCCTCGGCGAAGTCCTTGTTTTTCCTGGCCAGGAGGCGCCGTTCCACCAGGGCGTCTATCTGGGCCGCATCTTCGGCGGCGGCGGGATCCTCGGGGCGGTCCAGGCCGAAGACTCCCAGAATGGCGTCCGCCAGGCGGTAGAGCTCTTCGGCCTGCTGGAGGGCGTCGAGGTCCCCCTCGCGATTATCTTTCAGGGCGCTGTTCACCGCTTTCACGGCCTCAAAGAGCGCCCCCAGGGCTCCCGCCGTGTTGAAGTCGTCGTCCAGGGCTTCGCAAAAGCGTCGCCGCGCCGCTGCCAGGGCCTGGCGGAGCTCCTCCTGGGGTTGGCCCTCCGGCCGGGATTTCCGGGCCTCCGAAAGCTCCCTCCAGGAGCTCTGAAGGCGCTCCACGGCGGCGGTGGCCTGTTTGAGCGCCTCTTCGGAGAAGTTTAGGGGGGAGCGGTAGTGGGCCCCCAGCATGAAGAAGCGGATGGCGAGGGGGGAGAAGTGCCGTCGGGCCTCCCGGGCGGTCATGAAATTCCCCAGCGATTTGGACATTTTCTCCGCATCGATGAGCAAAAAGGCGTTGTGGATCCAATAGCGGACAAAGGCCTTCCCCGAGGCGGCCTCGGATTGGGCGATCTCGTTTTCGTGGTGAGGGAAGATGAGGTCACTGCCTCCCGCATGGATATCCAGGGTTTCACCACAGTACTTGGAGGACATGGCGCTGCATTCGATGTGCCATCCGGGGCGTCCGGGCCCCCAGGGACTTTCCCATGACGGTTCCCCCGGCTTTTGGGCCTTCCATAGGGCGAAGTCCAGGGGGTGTTTTTTCCGGGGATCCACGTCGATGCGGGCTCCGGATTGTAACTCGTCCAGGCTCTGGCTGATGAGGCGACCGTAGGAGGGAAAGCTGAGGACGTCGAAGTAGACGTCGCCCTCTACGGCGTAGGCGTGTCCTCGGCGGATTATTTCGGAGATCATGGTCACGATTTCCGGGATGTGCTCCGTCGCCTTGGGGTGGACGGTGGCGGGGCGGATGCCCAGGGCCTTGGCGTCTTCTTCGTAGGCCTGGATGAACCGGGATGCCAGCTCGGAGACAGAGATCCCAAGCTCCCGGGCCCGGTGGATCATCTTGTCGTCGATGTCCGTGAAGTTTTGGACGTAGGTGACCTCATACCCGCTCTGCTCCATGTGTCGCCTGAGGGCGTCGAAGACGATGAAGGGCCGGGCATTGCCGATGTGGAAGAAGTCGTAGACTGTGGGGCCACAGACGTAAAAGGTCACTTTCCCCGGTTGGAGGGGCACAAAGGGTTCTTTTCGTTTTGTCAAGTCGTTAAACAAGGTCAGGGCCATTTTTCACACCTCCGGAAGAATTTCTGAAAGCAATTCTATCCCCCAAAGGCCAATTTGCAAAGGCCCCTCCGATCAACCGGAGGGGTGGCCCCACGGGCGGAGGCTCGGGCCCGGCGACGGGGCGGGAAGCTCCGTCCCCCTCGACCGGCGCCAGGGAAGGCGGCGCGAGGGGACGGGTCATGTCCCGGCCTCGCGGTGAAGGGCCGTGGAAGAGGAGTGGATTAGGGATTTTCCAGGCTCGCCAGCCCCAGGATCCTTCCCAAAATCCCCCTTTCCCGGGGGGCGTGCTAGAATACCTCCGGAGGGCGTGATCGGCGCCGGGGCCGTCCCTCGCCGATAGGCCTTGGCCGGGTTCCGGCCATAGAGGCTTCTCCCGGATAAGGGGTGACCCCCCCGGGCGTCCGGGACGGGAAGCGACGGGAGGAATGGGCGATGGCCATGCGTGAGTCGGAGGCTTCTGCGGTGCTCCTTCGGGGGGGAAGAATATGGACGGGAGATCCTCGCGTTCCCCGGGCAGAGGCCCTTTTGTGGTACCGAGACACCCTGGAGGCGGTGGGATCCGAGGAAGAGGTGCGGTCTCACCCCCTGGCGTCCCGGGCCCGGATCATCTCTCTAGGGGGGGAGTCGGTGATCCCCGGCCTGACCGACGCCCATGCCCACCTGGCGTTTTACGCCAAGCAGCGTCACGCGGTGCCCCTGGACCGGTGTTCCTCGCTGGAAGACGTAAAAAGACTCCTCCGAGAGAGGAGCGCCGCAGTGCCCCCCGACTCGTGGATCTGTGGGGTTCGGTTTAACGATACCCAATGGGAGGAGAAGCGCCTGCCCACGAGGCAGGACTTGGACGCCTTGGGGGTGCCGAATCCCGTGCTCCTTTCCCGCATCTGCTGTCACGTCCAGGTGGCGAACAGCCGGGGGCTCGCGGCGGCGGGGTTTCCCCCGGACGCCGTGCCTTCGGGCATCTTGTACGAAGGGGAAGGAGATCCGCTGATCCAGGCGGTGGAGCGAGATCGCGATCCCAAGGAATGCCGCCGGGCCCTGGAAGAGGCCTGCCTCGAGTTTGCCTCCTACGGAATAACCAGCGTCCACACCTGTAGCGCGGGCTCCTACGGGCTGGGGGATGACTTGGCGGCCTATCAGGAGATGCGCTTGGAGGGGGCGTTACCCCTACGGGTGGTGTTCTATACGGATGACATGCCTCCAGCGGGCTTTCTCAGTGGCCTGGGGGACGACTGGGTGCGCTTCGGAGGGTTCAAGCTCTTTCTGGATGGCTCCCTCGGCGGTCGTACGGCGGCCCTTTCCCGGCCTTACGCCGACGCTCCCACCACGTCGGGGATCCTGAACCACGAGGATCACGCCCTGATGGCCACCATGGAAGAGGCTCATCGCCGGGGCTTTCAGATGGAAATCCACGCCATTGGCGATGCGGCGCTGGATCAGGCCATAGAGGGGTTGCGCCGGATAAAATCCCTGGGGCCCGGCCGCTTCTCCCGGCCCCATCGGGTGAACCACGTGATGATCTGTCGTCCGGATCAGGTGGAACCCCTGCGGGAGCTGGGGGTGGTCGTCGACGTCCAGCCCGCCTTCGTCCCCGGGGAGATCACCATGGCCACGTCGCGCCTGGGGGAAGATCGCCTCGCCTGGGCCTATCCCTGGAAGACCTTCGTGGATGCGGGGTTCGTGGTGACCGGGTCCAGCGACTGCCCTGTGGAGGTGCCTTCCCCGTGGCGAGGGATATGGGGGGCCGTGTGCCGCACGGACGACGAGGGATGCCCCGCCGGAGGTTGGACCCCGGAACAAAGGCTCTCCCTTGATGAGGCGCTGACCCTCTTCACTGTCAATCCTCCGTTGGCGGTGGGAGAAGGGGGGCGTAGGGGGCGCCTGGCCCCCGGTTTTCTGGCGGACGTGGTGGTCTGCGGCGAGGACCTCTTTGCCCTACCTCAGGAAAGGCTGCGCCACGTGATCCCCCGGGCCACGGTGGTGGGGGGAAAGGTGTCGAGCGGCGAGTTGGAAGGGGTGGAACGCCTCTAGGGATCGGGGTGCACAGATGGGGAACAAGCTCTCGCCGGAGGCGCTGCGAGAAAAAATCCGAGGGTTGCCGGATCGCCCGGGGGTCTACCTCATGCACGACGACCAGGGAGAGGTCCTTTATGTCGGGAAGGCCAAATCGCTAAAAAAACGCGTGGGCTCCTATTTCCGGAGGCAGGACTACGCCTCCCCTCGGCTTCGACGGTTGGTGGCCTCCATTGCGGATATCTCCGTGATCCGCACGGAATCCGAGGTGGAAGCCCTGATCGTCGAAGCTCGTCTCATCAAAAAGTATCAGCCGTTTTTCAACGTGGAGCTCAAGATGGGAGAGCGCTATCCCTTCGTCAAAATCACCAAGGAGCGCTTTCCCCGGATTCTCATCACTCGGCACAGGGAAGAGGACGGAGGCATCTACTTTGGCCCCTTTACCCGGGTGGCCGAGGTGCGCCAACTCCTCCGCCTGAGCGAAAGGTATTTTCCTCTCAGACAATGCGCCCGGGAGATCGACCCCGGAGCCCCCGAGGCCCGTCCCTGTGTGCGCCACGCCCTGGGGCGTTGCCTGGGTCCCTGCGCGGGCCTCTGCTCTGAAGGAGCCTACGCAGAGCGGGTCGCAGATCTGGTGCTCCTTTTGTCCGGCAAGACCGCCGACCTGGTGGAACGTCTGCGTAGGCGCATGGATCGGGCGGCCCAGGAGATGGCCTTTGAAGAGGCGGCTCACCTGAGGGACATGATCCGGGGGTTGTGGCACTACACGCGCCAGCGCACCAGCTTGGCGGGGCATAACACCTTAGACGGGGAGACATGGCAGGTGTTGCGTCAGCTGCAGGAGCTCCTCGGGCTAAAGACCTTGCCTTGGCGCATCGACGGCTTTGACATCTCCCATTTCAGCGGCAAGGAGACCTATGGGGTGGCGGTGGTTTTCGAGCAGGGGGCTCCGAATCCCTCGCTGTACCGTCGTTTCGTGGTGAAATCTTTGGACGGGGCGGTGGACGACTTCCGGGCGATGGAAGAGGTGGTGGCCCGGCGTTACCGTCGGGTGGTGCAAGGACAGGAACCGGCCCCCCAGCTGATCCTCATCGACGGAGGCCCCCAGCAGCTGGCCTTTGCCCTGGATGCCCTTCGAGGGGCGGGGTTGGGAGATATCCCCATGGTGGCCCTCGCCGAGAGGAATGAGGAGATCTACCGCCCCGACGAGGCCGTCCCGATGCGCCTTGAGCGCAGCGACCGGGCCTTGCATCTTTTGCAAAGGGTTCGGGATGAGGCACACCGCTTTGCCGTATCCTCGCACCGTCGGGGTCGGGACGTCAGGCTCCGCCGCTCGGCGCTGGAAGATATCCCGGGAGTGGGGAAGAAGAGGGCGGCGGCTCTTTTGGGGGCCCTGGGATCTCCGGCCCGGATCGCCGCCACGGATTCCGCCGATCTGGCCCGTATTCCGGGCATTGGCCCGGGACTGGCGAAAAGGATCTTGGAGGGGTTGTGGCGGGCCATGGACCTCCCCCGGAACGAAGGGAAAGAAGATAAGGGCTCTCCCCCCTCCGGCGAAGGCCTCCCCTCCGGGGGGGGAGAGGATGGTAAAGAAGGCCCGGCGTGACGGAGTCCTCCCGGGGCGGTTTCTGCCCCCTTTTAGCCCCATGGGGCTGGCGGCAAGGGGCCTCGGGGGATCCGGCGATCCCCGGGATCCTCTGGGGGGAGCCCTTTCATCAAGAAAGGCTGTGTTTTCATGACGCGATCGGAACGATGGCGGGACGAAAGGTACATGCGGATGGCCCTCTCTTTGGCCCTGCGAGGCACGGGGAAGGTGAGCCCCAATCCCCGGGTGGGGTGTGTGCTGGTGAGGGAAAATTCCGTGGTGGGTTGGGGTTTCCACGGCTATTACGGTGGCCCCCATGCCGAGGTGGAAGCCCTGCGGAGGGCTGGAGAAAGGGCCCGGGGGAGCACGGCCTACGTGACCCTGGAGCCTTGCTCCCACCACGGGAAAACCCCTCCCTGCGCTGATGCCCTCCTGGAAGCGGGGGTTGGTCGGGTGGTGGTGGGAGTGCGAGATCCGAACCCCAAGGTGGATGGGGGAGGGATGCGTCGCCTTCGAGAAGGGGGTATGTCCTGCACCGAAGGGGTGCTCGAACCCCTCTGCCGCCAAATAAACCGAGGCTTTTTTAACGTTTTAACCCGGGGGCGTCCCTGGGTTACCGCCAAGGGAGCCTGCTCGTGGGATGGCTCCTTGGCGTTGGCCGATGGACAGAGTAAGTGGATCACGGGGGAGCGGTCCCGCCGGGTGTCTCACGTCCTCCGAAGGGAGCACGACGCGGTCTTGGTGGGCATCGGGACGGTGCGATCGGACGATCCGGCCCTCACGGTGAGGGAGGCCCAGGGAAGTTCGCCGCGCCCCGTGGTGCTGGACGGGGCGTTGTGCCTGCCGGAAGGAGCCGCCGTGCTCAACGGAAATAGGCCCCTGATCTTCTGCGGCCCGGAGGCCCCTCCGGAGCGGCGGGAGGCCCTGCAACGCCGAGGGGCGGAGGTGGTGGCGGTGCGAGAAAAGGTCCCGGGAGCCCTCGACCTAGGGGAGGTATTGGCCGCTTTGGCCCGCTGCGGCGTCCTGTCCCTCTTGGTGGAGGGGGGAAGTAGCGTGCTGGGTTCCTTTTTCCAGGAAGGGCTGGTGGACGGCGTGGCGCTCTTTCTTGCCCCCAAGCTCTTGGGGCGAGGGCTCCCCTTTTCCGGCGACCTGACCATCGGGGCCATGGACGAAGCGGTGAAGCTCCGGGACCCCCTCTGGACTCCCCTGGGGGAGGACCTCTTGCTGGAAGGGCTGATATCGTGTTCACTGGCCTGATTGAAAGCGTGGGGACGGTGGGGGGGCTTCGGACCCGGGACGACGTGCTGCTGCTGGACGTAGAGGCTCCGACCCTGGCGCCCGAGGTGCGCCGGGGGGAGTCGGTGGCGGTGTCGGGGGCGTGCCTCACGGTGGTGGAAGGGGGCTCCAGGTCCTTCGTGGCGGAGGTGATGCCCGAGACCCGGCGGTGTACGCGCTTTGGTCGGATGCGCCCCGGAGATCGGGTCAACCTGGAAAGGCCCCTTTCCCTGGGAGGGCGATTGGATGGACATGTGGTTACGGGGCATGTGGATGGCCTGGCGGTGGTTAAAGAGGTGCGGGGGAGGGGACGAACCCGAGAGCTCTTCCTCACCGCTGAAGCTGCCATCATCGATGGCCTCGTGCCCAAGGGGTCGGTGGCCCTCGACGGCGTGAGCCTTACGGTGGCCGAAGTGTGGGGGGGATTTTTTCGCGTGGGCCTCATTCCCACCACCTTGGGGGACACTACGCTGGGAACGATCGCTCCAGGGGCGGAGCTCCATGTCGAAACCGATTTGTTGGGAAAGTACGTGGAGCGCTTCCTGGCGAGGCGCCTAGGGGGCGAGGGACCTTCAACGCCCGCCCCCCTCACCTGGGAGCGCCTCGCCCAATACGGATGGACGCCCTAAGACCATACCGGTCCCGAAGGGGCTTCTGGCGGAGCCCGGGAGCTAGAGGGCGTCCCGCCGGAGACCGGAGCGGTGGCTTGCCAACGTCGGGCTGCCGTGGAGCGATAGGGTTCGAAGGCCCTTGAGAAGGGGCCGAGGGCGATATATGATGGATCGGGATGCCCTGGGGGCTCCCTTCAAAGGGTCACGATTTCCCCGGGAAGCGGTGACGGGGGAAAAACGAGGTGAAAAATAATGGGCGCTGATGAGGGGTCTGTGTTTTGCTCGGTGGAAGAGGCCTTGGAAGAGCTGCGAGCGGGGCGCATGATCATTGTGGTGGACGACGAGGACAGGGAAAACGAGGGAGACCTTTTGGCGGCGGCGGAGAAGGCCACTCCGGAGATGGTGAATTTCATGGCCACCTTTGGACGGGGGCTCATCTGTGCTCCCCTGGCGCCGGAGCGAGCGGACGCCCTGGGGCTCGCCCCCATGGCGTCCCGGAATACCGACCCCCACGGCACGGCGTTCACGGTGTCGGTGGACGCTCGGGATGGTACCACCACGGGGATCTCGGCGGCGGAACGGGCGCACACGGTGGCTCTGCTGGCCTCGCCCCACGCCAAGACGGAGAGTTTTCGGATGCCGGGACACATTTTCCCTCTGAGGGCTCGCCCCGGAGGGGTGTTGCGCCGGGCGGGGCACACGGAGGCGGCGGTGGATCTGACCCGCATGGCGGGGCTAGCGCCCGCAGGGGTCATCTGCGAGATCATGAACGAAGACGGATCCATGGCTCGCTTGGACGACCTTCGGAGTTTTGCCGCCACCCACGCCCTCCGCCTCTTCTCCATCGCCCAGTTGATCCAACACCGCACGGCTCGCGAGCGTCTGGTGGAGCGGGTGGCCACGGTTCAGCTCCCCACGGAGCACGGGGAGTTCGTCGCGATGGCCTATCGGTCGTGCCTGGAGGAAACCCCCGAGCGACTCCACTTGGCCCTGGTAAAGGGGGAGGTTCGGGGGAAAGAGGACGTGCTGGTGCGAGTCCACTCGGAGTGCCTCACGGGGGACGTTTTCGGGTCGTTGCGCTGTGATTGTGGCCCCCAGCTCCATAGGGCCCTGGAGCGCATAGACCGGGAGGGATGCGGCGTCGTGCTCTACATGCGCCAGGAAGGGCGGGGCATAGGTTTGCTCTCTAAACTCAAGGCCTATGAACTCCAGGAGCGAGGCCTCGATACGGTGGAGGCGAACCAAGCCCTGGGCTTTGCTCCCGACCTCCGCGATTACGGCCTGGGGGCCCAAATTTTGGCCGACCTGGGGCTCCGTTCCTTGCGCCTCCTGACGAATAACCCCCGGAAGGTGGCGGGGTTGCAGGGATATGGCTTGAGGATCACGGATCGCATTCCCCTGGAAGTCGACCCGAACCCTCACAACGAGCGATACTTAGAGGCAAAACGGAAGAAAATGGGACACCTACTCCACCTGCAAGATGTCCTGGGGTAGGCTCACTGCAGCATAAAAAAACATGAATTAGGAGGGACAAATCATACGACAGTTTGAAGGAAAATTTCTGGGAAACGACTTGCGCTTTGCCCTGGTGGTTTCCAGGTTCAACGAGCTGATCACGTCACGCCTCTTGGAGGGGGCCAAAGACGCCCTGTTGCGGCACGGGGTTCGACATCAGGATTTGGACGTGTATTGGGTGCCCGGGGCCTGGGAGATTCCCCTGGCGGTGAAGGAAATAGCCCTTCAAGGGCGCCACGATGCCTTGGTGGCCCTGGGGGCGGTGATTCGGGGAGACACGCCCCACTTTGACTACGTGGCCTCCGAGGTATCCAAGGGATTGGCTCACATCGCTCTGGATCAGCGGGTTCCGGCGGCCTTTGGTGTGCTGACCTGCGATTCTTTGGATCAGGCATTGGCCCGGGCGGGGAGCAAGGCGGGCAACAAAGGCGTGGAAGCGGCGCTGGCGGCGCTGGAGATGGCCAATCTCCTACGGGAGATCAGAACTCCTCGGGAGGGATAGCCATGTTAGACATTAAGTGGGTTCGGGAGCGCCCGGACGAAGTACGGGAGATGCTTGCCCAACGGAGGAGCGCCTTTCCCCTCGACACGCTACTGGAGGTGGATCGGCGCCGGCGGGATCTCCTGGGAGAGGGAGAAGAGCTCAAGGCTCGACGAAACGAAGGTTCGCGTCGGGTGGGGGAGGCTAAAAAAAAGGGCGAAAATGCCGATGCTCTCATGGAGGAGATGCGCCTTTTGGGGGAGCGGGTGGGGGCCATCGACGAAGAAGGGGCCTCCCTGGACCGCCAGATGGAGGAGCTCTTGTCCCAGATCCCGAACCGTCCCCACGTCTCGGTGCCCCGGGGTGCCGACGAAGAGAGCAACGTGGTGGTGCGATCCTGGGGAGAGCCTCGGAGCTTCGACTTTGAGCCCAAGCCCCATTGGGAGCTGGGAGAGGCGCTGGATATCCTGGATTTCGAAAGAGGAGTGCGGCTGGCGGAGAGCCGGTTTACCGTTTTAAAGGGATCCGGGGCCCGCATGGAACGGGCGCTCATAAATTTCATGCTCGACCTCCACACCCGGGAGCACGGTTACACGGAGTTTGCCCCTCCCTTCATGGTCAATAGCGCCACCATGCGGGGCACGGGACAACTGCCCAAGTTTGCCGAAGATCTCTACCGCTGTGCGGAGGACGACCTTTGGCTCATCCCCACCGCCGAGGTGCCCCTGACCAACCTCCACGGGGGAGAAATCCTGCCGGAGGAGGAGCTTCCCAAGCTCTATACGGCCTATACGCCATGTTTCAGGAAAGAGGCGGGGTCCTACGGCCGGGATGTGCGAGGAATCTTGCGTCAACACCAGTTCAGCAAGGTGGAGCTGGTGAAGCTTTGTACCCCCGCCACGAGCTACGACGAGCTGGAAAAGCTCACGGCGAACGCCGAAAGGGTTTTGCAGTTACTGGAGCTTCCCTATCGGGTGGTGTGCCTTTGCACCGGGGACATGGGCTTCGCCTCGGCGAAGACCTACGACCTGGAGGTCTGGCTTCCCTCTCAGGGCAAATACCGGGAGATCAGCTCCTGTAGCAACTGCGAGGACTTTCAGGCCCGCCGCATGGGGACTCGCTACCGCCCCACGAAGGGAGGAAAGGCTCAGTTCATCCATACCCTCAACGGATCCGGCATTGCGGTGGGACGATGCCTCATTGCTATCATGGAAAATTACCAGCAACCCGACGGCTCCGTAGAGGTGCCCGGGGCCCTCAGGCCCTGGATGGGGAATCAGGAGACCCTGGGGCGGTAATAGGCCCCGATCCCGGGTGGTGGTCCCCCTCTCCGGGGCGGCGAGAGCGCCGTCTCCGGAGGGCCGGGCCCCCCTCGCCGGGGTTAGGTCGGTCCGCCTCTCAGGGGGGCGAGCGTCCTCGTCATGGGAGATGTGGTGTGGTATACTTCCCCCGTGATCCGAAGAGATGTCGCCGTTTCCGGAGGGAGGAGTTGAGGCTCCGGGCCTGTGGTGTGAAGGATCTTCGGCAAGGAAGGAGGAAGGGATATGGCTATTCAAACCTTTGCCGAGCTGCTAACAAGAAGCGCGGCGCTCCTCCTGGTGCTGGGGTGCTACGGGGCCCAGCGATTTTTGCGTCATCACTTGGATCGAGATCAGTATGACTATGTCCGGGACCTCATGCTCTGTGGGGCCCTCGCCTTGGTGGCTTTGTGGAGCGACAGCGCCCCGGCGAAGATGGTGGTGGCCCTCTCCCTTTTCGCCGGGCTGCTGGGCTTGGCGCAGCGCCGAGCCCAGGTGGATCTTCGGTGGGGGTATCTCCTCATTGGAGGCCTTTTTTCCCTTTTGGGGCCCCGGATCAGCTTCATATCCCTTCCCGACGGGGAGTTCTACTACCTCTCTATCCTCGCTTCCGCCACGGCCACCACGCTATGGGTGGGGCTTTTCCCCCTGTTGTTGCAAGATCTAGACCGCATACCCGGCATGGCGGGACACCTGCTGGCGTTGGTTTGGATCTTGACCACAGGGCTAACGGCGATCTCTTCCCAGGAGCTCCCTGACGCGCTGACCTTGAGCACGGGGGCCTTGGCTCTCCTGGCGGCGTTCTGGAGCCGCCACGGCCATATGTACCGTCAATTGGGGCTACCCTTGGCCTCCATGTGGGGTACGCTCATCGCAGGTACCTCCATGCTAGGCATCAGCAAAGGGGTGACCTTCTCCGCGCTTATGCTCCTGCCTTTGGCCCTTTTTGCCATCCCCCTCTGGGAGACCTCGGTGAACGTGGTCAGCCGAGCCCTCTCCGCCGACGCGACGAAAACCTCCGGGGGATTTTACCAGCGCTTGGTCCGTCGAGGGGTGGATCACCCCAGCTCTGTGCGGGCCATGACCTTGGTCTCCGCCGCCTTCGGGCTGGGGGCCGGGGTGTTGCAGTTGCGCCCCGACCCCCAGGGCTTTTTGGCGGCCTTTTTCACCATATCCGCCGCCTTGGCCTACCTGGGGATGGTGTTCTGTCGTCACGGCCGCAAGGGGCAAAGCCGCCGCCCTAAACTTTGGGACGTCCCCATCGACAACGTCTCCCTCCAGTACGCCCTGGGAAAAGTTTGGTCCCTGGTCAAGGCGGGGAAGGGGGGCACGGTGGTGACGCCCAACGCCCTGGGGCTCTACGCCTGTCGAAGAAATGAAGCCCTGACTCGGGCCTTTCAGGGGGCCGACCTGATCCTCCCCGACGGCATGGGATTGGTGTGGGGCCTTCGTTTTTTGGGGAGACCCGTGCAGGAGCGAATCGCGGGGATAGATTTCATGGATCAGCTCTGTCGGATGGCGGCGGGGGCGGGGTGGGGGGTGTTCTTTCTTGGAGGGGCACCGGGAGTCGCCGAGATGGCGGCGCAAAACCTCGTGAAGCGTTACCCTGGCCTTCGAGTGAGAGGGGCGGAGCACGGATTTTTTGCCGACGACGAGAGCGAAGAGTTGTGTCGTACCATCCGCAACTCCGGGTCGCAGCTCCTCTTCGTGGCTCTGGGGGTGCCCCGACAGGAGCTCTGGATGGAGCTCTGGCGCGGCCATCTCGGCGGCGTGGTGGCCATGGGAGTGGGGGGGAGCTTCGACGTCTTTGCCGGGACTCTGAGGAGAGCCCCGGAATGTTTCCGGAACTATGGCCTGGAGTGGCTCTACCGCCTCGCTCAGGAACCCTGGCGTTGGCGACGGATGATGACTATACCACTTTTCTTAGGAGCTCTGGTCAAGACTCGCCTCGGCCTAGACCGTTTTCGGAGGGAGAGAGATACGTGAAAACTATGGTATCTCAGGTCATGACTAAGGATCTTTCCGCCGTCGAAGAGGAGGACTCTATTCTAGAAGCCGTAAGGATTTTCCACTCGCAGCGTATCTCCGGCATTCCCGTCGTACGATCAAACTGGATCCTCACGGGGTACCTTTCGGAAGGCGACATCCTGCGCGCCGCTTTGCCCACGTACGTGGAAGTCCTCATGCAGCATTCCTTTCTGGATAATTCCGAAGGAAGCCTTTTTGATCGCCTCCAGGCATTGGGGCGCCGTCGGGTCAAGGAGTTCATGTGTCCCGATCCCGTCAGCGTGGACACTTCGGCCAGCCTCATGGCGGTGGCGGATTTGATGCTCCGAAAGCGCTTGAAACGCCTCCCGGTGGTTGAAGAGGGGCGCCTGGTGGGGGTGGTGGACCGGGCTACTTTCTGTGGGTTCATGATGGATCGCGAGGAATAAGCCATGGGAGCCGATAATTCTCGGGAAATCCAGGAGATCTTGCGGCGGGAACTGGAGACCCTCCGCCAGTCCCTGGAAGAAGAGCTTGAAGAGTTGCGTAAACATGAGCAGCAAGAATGGGATCGTGCCTCCCTTCGGGTGGAGGAAATGGCCCGGGCCACGGTGGAAAATATGCGCCAGGAAGAGGACCGGGAAAAGGAAGCCTTGGAAGAGGAGCGACGACGCCTGGATGAGCTCGTGACTCTTCGGGCGGAGGAGTGGAAGGCCCAGTTTCTGCAGGAGGCCATGGTTCTGCGGTTGGCGGAGGCGATGTGGTGCCGCATCGTGCCGTTGCCGCCGGAGGGAATGGTGTCGTGATCCGTCGGATGATCCGCCTTTCCGTGTGGGGCACGGAGGTAAGCCGCGTGGACGTCTTGGAGGAGCTGCAGCGCCTGGGAGTCCTGCACGTGGAGATGGGGACCGAAGGAGCTCCCCTGGGGGATACCCTACGCCGCCTCAAGATCCTGTGCGCCACGCTCCAGGGAATCCTGGAAGCCCTGCGGTGGGATCGATGGGAGCTCCTTTCCGATGAAATTCTAGATAGAACATCCCTGGGCCTCGATGTGGGCCAAGAGTCCACCTTGGTGGGGTTGGAAAAGAGCGTGGAGGTCTTTCGGAACCGATTGGCCGGGCTCATGGCGGAGCGAGAATCTTACGAGGAGACCCTCCGGAGCCTAAAGCGCATGCAGAGGGAACTGGCCCCCTTCGAGAACTTCTTCCGTGAGGCCCTGAGTAAAAACAGGATGGCGCTCCTTTTCTGGGTACCCCAGGCTTCGGCGGGACGTATGGGGGCGATGATAAGAGACGCCTGGACTCGAAAGGGATGGTGGAACGACCGAGATCCCCTTCGATTTCATCGTCATACCCAGCCCAGCACAGAACGGGACGAGCTCTTCGCCGTGTCTTTGCCTGCGGATTCGGAAGGTTCTGTGTTGGAAGAATTGGTGCTCCACGACGGGGGAGCCTCCTGGCGCCCCACGCCTGCCTTCGACCGGGATAGTATGGCGGAGGTCCTGCGGGCCATGGAGGACGGCTTCCAGTGGGTTCCCCGCCGCCTGTCCCAGATCCAGCAGGAGATAGACCAGGCCCGCGACGAGTGGGGGATGCGTCTGGGGGCCCTTTTTACCCTCCTCAGCGAAAAGACCGAGGTGAAAACGCTGGAAAACGCCTTGGCCGCCCAGGGAAGCCTCTTTCATCTCGAGGGGTGGCTGCCGGAAGATCGGCAAGAGGACACCGTGGCGGCCCTGCAGCGCCGTTTTCCAAAAAAACTCTTTCTTTTTTGGCGCCAGGCCATGGAGGACGAATGGCACCAGGTCCCCACGGCCCTCCGCAACGCCTCACTCTTCGCCCCTTTTGAAATATTTGTAAATTTCTTTTCGTCCCCTCGGTACATGGGAGTGGACCCCACGGTGTTGGTGGGGATCTTTTTCCCGCTGTTTGCGGGGTGTATTGTGGGAGACGCGGGGTATGCGCTCCTCCTCGGCGCGGTGGGATTTTTCTTGAGGCGCCGCACTGCGGGGGGCGCGGTGATCCGTTCCGCAGGGGCTGTAGCTCTTCACGTGGCGGGGTGGAGCTTCATCTGGGGCGTGGTGTTTGGGGAGTATTTCGGCGACGTGGGGTGGCGTCTCCTGGGACTATCTCCCCTATGGGTGGATCGAGCTCATGCGGTGATGCCCCTTTTGGCCTTTTCCGTGGTCTTGGGGGGGGGCCATATCCTCATCGGCCTGGGCATCGGATGTTTTGACGCCTTGAGGCATCGCCATCGCCACCGGTGGATGGAGCGTTTGGGCACGATCTTCCTTATCCTGGGGTTGGCCTTTGTAGGGGCCATATACGCCGCCCTGATTCCAGAAAGGGCCTTTCTTGGTGCCCTGATACTTCTGGGGGGGGGCGTCGCCCTGATATTGGTGGGAGGGGGCATGGGGGGCATGGTGGAGGGGGTGGAGGCCGTGGGCAACGTCCTGAGCTACGTGCGGATCGCGGCCATCGGGGTTTCTTCCGCCATCCTCGCCTCCGTGGCGTCCACCTTCGTGGACCTCTTGGGGGTCTCCGTCTTGGGGCTTTTCATGGCGCTATCGATCCACGCCCTGAACATCGTCCTGGCGGTCTTTGAATCCGGGCTCCACGCCGCCCGGTTGCACTACGTGGAGTTTTTCAGCAAGTTTTTCACCGGAGGGGGAAAGGAGTACGACCCATTCCAAAGGAGGAGAGAAGTTTTATGGAGAAGGCACTCATAGCGTTTGCGGCAACTCTGGCGATCGGCCTCCCGGCCCTGGCCACCGGCTACGCCCAGGCAAAGATCGGGAGCGCAGCGGCGGGGACCGTAGCGGAAAAGCCGGAAACGGCGGGGACCATGATCATCCTGGAAGCCATCCCCGAAACCATGGTGATCCTGGGCTTCGTGGTGGCCGTCATGGTTCTGGTGAAGTTAGGTTAAGGTCCCCGGGGAGGCGGTTCCTTGAAAGACTCTCTCGTCGCCTTTAAGGAACAGATGCGCCGGGAACACGAGGAGCGCAAGGCCGCGTTTCGTCGAGAGGCGGAAGAACGAATTTCAGATATGATTGCGAGTCGGCGGAGCCAGGCCGAGAAGGACATCACCCGGTGGCGCCAGGATCGCCGAGAGGTCCACGAGCGTCAGGAACAGATCCTGCGCCAGAGGGCCCTGGGGAGATACCGCCACCTCAGGATGGAAGTGGTGCGAGAGCTCGTGGCCCGGGTGATGGCCCAGGTGGAATTCCGCTTCCAGAACGCCGATGCCGAGGAGAGGCGCCGATGGCTGATCCTTTTGGCCCAAGAAGCTCTGGGGTGTATGCGGGGCAAAGCGGTGCTGGCGGTGCCTCCGGGAGACGAAGACGCGGTGAGGGAGCTCCCGGGGGTGGAGCGAGTGGAGGGGATTGTAAAAGATCCCTGGGGAGGATGCGTGAGTCGCGATGCCGCAGACGGGCGCCACATGGTGGACAACACCTTCCGCACCCGATGGAGCCGGAGCGAAGCTTTCTTCGCCGCTCAACTGGGAATGGCCCTGGGTGGCCAGGAAGACGACGTCGAGCGATTCGCCCGAGAACTACGCCTATATTAATGCTCGCCTCCGGTCCCGGGGGGCTCGCTTTTTTTCCTCCGAAGAGCTTCGGCGCCTGGCGGACGGGGTCCTGGAGGACTTGGAGGTGGCCTTGCTGGACGGCCGCTACGCGGAAGTGTTGCGCTCTCGGCTGGTGACTTCCGAGCGTTCCGCCTTTCGTCGCGTGGAAAAGACGCTGTCGCTGGGTACCGCTCAGTCCTTCGATGTCCTGCGTCGTCGGGCCGAGGGAGAGACGGCGGTTCTGGTGGATATCTTGCTGGCTCGGGCCGATTTTCAAAACGCCCGGCTGATGTTGCGATCCATGACAAGTCCCCATCGATCCCCCAAGGAGATGCCCTTTTGGGCCTCCTTCGGAGTGCTTTCCCCGGCGCTCTTTGGAGAGCTCTGGGAGAGCCATGATCTACAGGAATTCGCCAGCCGTTGTCGAGGGATACCTCACCCCTTTGGAGGGGTGCTTTGGGAGGCTTCTCAGGACCTGATGCGCCACGGAAGCCTGCCCCGGGCAGAGCGGCATCTGTTGCTGGGGTACCTGGAGTTTCTTCGCAGGGCCTTGGATCCCTGGAAGAGCTCGGGGGCCGACCGGGTGCGGGAGTACCTGGGGCGCCTCGCCGACGTCTGGAACAGTGGGATTTGGCTCAGGGAGAGGGCGGGATACTTGTCGGCGTCGGAATCTGTCCAGGCCTACGTCCCCGGTGGGGCTTGCCTTTCCCTGGATCGCCTGCGTCGATCTTCTACCCTCGAAGCCCTGGTGTCCCACACTTGCTGGCGAGACGTGGCCCGGCGAGGTGCCCCCTTCTCCCCACACAGGACCCAGCAGCGTTTCGCGGAGTCCTTTCTCCGGTGGCAGGCAAGTCTTTTTCGGAAAGACCTTCTGGGCATCGACGTCGGCATAGGTTTCATAGGGCTTCAGCTTTTGGAAGAACAGAACCTCAACCGTGTGGCGGTGGGCATGGCGCTAGGGCTTCCCTCGCGCCGCATCCAAGAGACCCTTCTTTTTATGGAGCCCGACGCATGAAAGAATTCGGTGTGGCCCTGGGTAGGAAAATTTTCGTGGATCTCTGGGCCTTGAACGGCCTTCGTCCTATCTGTTGCGATGTCCCCGGCGACCTGGCGGAAGTGTGGCCCGAGCTTACGGCGGGGGACGTTTGTCTTGTTGTCGTCGAAGAAGGATGGTTTGCCCAACTCGCTCCTCCATGGCGTAGGAAGATCCTCGCCCAGGTTCGTCCGGCGTGGATTCCCGTCCCCGACATGATATCCCAGGGTCTCTGAGGTGATTTTATGGGGCATAGCGGTTCCATTTTGAGCGTTTCCGGCCCGGTGGTGCGAGCTCGCCCCCAGGGGCCCGTCCGTATGTTTGAGGTGGCCCGGGTGGGGCAAGAGGAGCTCATCGGGGAAGTGGTGCGCCTCCGGGGCGACGTGGTAGATATCCAGGTTTACGAAGAAACCATGGGGCTTCGCACGGGGGAGCCGGTGTGGTTTTCCGGCGAGCTCCTCTCGGTGGAGCTGGGACCGGGGCTACTGGGGAACGTGCTTGACGGCATAGGGCGCCCTCTGGTGCCCCTGGGAAGGGAAGGGATCTTTCTCCCCCGAGGAGCCCGGAGGGATACGTTGGATCGGGAGGCCTCTTGGGCTTTTACTCCGAAAGTGACTCCGGGGGATCGCGTGGATCCCGGAGACATCCTGGGGCATGTGGTGGAGGGCGCGGATTTCCTTCACGCCATCATGGTACCCCCGGGGGCCCGGGGAGGGACGGTGGAAAGCGTGGCCCCTGCGGGATCCTTTTCCCCCGATGCCACCGTCTGCACCACCCGAGAAGGGGAGAACTATGCCCTCTTTCACCCTTGGCCCGTTCGCCAACCCCGCCCCGTCCGCCGCTATTTGCCCTTGGAGAACCCCCTGGAGACGGGACAGCGGGTCCTCGACACCCTCTTTCCCCTGGCTTTGGGGGGGGCCGGGGTCATTCCCGGGGGGTTTGGTACGGGCAAAACCGTGACGCAGCAGTCGCTGGCTCGGTGGTGCAACGCCGATGTCATCGTGTATATCGGCTGTGGCGAGCGAGGCAACGAAATGACCGAGGTCCTGGAGGAGTTTCCCGAACTGATGGACCCCCGCACGGGAAGGCCCCTCATGGAGCGGGTCGTGTTGGTGGCTAACACTTCCAACATGCCTGTGGCGGCCCGAGAGGCTTCCATCTACCTGGGGATGAGCATCGCCGAGTACTTCCGAGACATGGGGCGCCACGTGGCCATCATGGCGGACTCCCTCTCCCGGTGGGCCGAGGCCCTGCGGGAGATCGGGGGAAGGCTCGAAGAGATGCCCGGAGAAGAGGGGTATCCGGCCTACCTCCCCTCCCGCCTGTCGCAGTA
The DNA here is from genome assembly GCA_937868015.1 of uncultured Synergistaceae bacterium. Lineage (GTDB taxonomy): Bacteria > Synergistota > Synergistia > Synergistales > Aminiphilaceae > CALMLW01. The sequence goes on from CALMLW010000045.1 coordinate 88,390, forward strand.
TTTTGAGCGATCGGGGAGGGTCGTGGCCCAGGGCACGCCGGAGAGGGAGGGGTCGGTCACCGTCATCAGCGCCGTCTCTCCCCCCGGAGGGGACTTTTCCGAGCCTGTCACCCAGTCCTGTCTCCGCCTTTCCGGGGCCTTCTGGGGCCTCGATAAGACCCTGGCGCAGCAGCGCCACTTCCCGGCCATTAATTGGAGGTCGAGTTACACGCTCTATGAAGATTCTTTGGCCCACCACTTTCTGAAGGCCCTGGGGGAGGATTGGGAGGGAAAGAGGCACTTTCTCCGCACCACGCTGGACCGAGAAAAGGAGCTTTTGGAGTTGGTACAGCTCGTGGGGCGGGATGGCCTGTCGGAGGAGGACAAGTGGCTCCTGGAGCTGGCAGAGCTCCTACGGATCGTCTTCCTCCAGCAAAACGCCTTTGATGCGGTGGATGCCTTCACCTCTTTGCGCAAGGCCAAGGCGCTGCTCGATATTTTCCGGAACCTGGATCAGGAGGTGGTCCAACGTCTCAGGCAGGGCTTGGGAACGGACCAGGTGCCCCGGACGTTCCTGCGCGACGAGCTTTTTCGACTCCGATCCTTGGAGGAGGAGGGGTTGGCCTCCGAAGGCGAGCTCTTTATCCAATCCCTCAAGGCCCAGCTGGCATCTGAGGAGGTGGGGCCCGCATGACTTCCGGGCAGGAGGCGCTCTACCGCGAAGGGTATCGGAGTGTGTGCGGCATTTCCGGCCCGTTGATCTTTGTCCAGGGCGTGCGGGATGCGGGTTATGGAGAGCTCGTGACCATCGAAACCCCCGAAGGCCCCCGATCGGGCCAAATATTGCAAGTGGACCGGGACACGGCGGTCATCCAGGTGTTCGAAGGCACCACGGGATTGGACGAAAGCTCCACGACGATCTGGCTCGAAAAATCCGTTTTGACCGTCCCCGTGGGGCCAGGGTTGATGGGGAAAGTCCTTACCGGCCGGGGACACCTCCTGGAGGGAGGAGAGGTCCCCTATGCCGAAGGTCGCATGTCGGTTCAAGGGCTGGCGCTAAATCCCGCCCGAAGGAAGGCTCCCAACGCCTACGTGGAGACGGGGATCTCTACCATTGACGTGATGAACACCTTGGTCCGGGGACAGAAACTGCCCGTATTCACCGGGGCGGGACTCCCGGCCAATCGCCTGGCGGCCCAGATCGCCGCCGGGGCCCGGGTGCCTGGAACGGGAAGGCCCTTTTTGGTCGTCTTCGCCGCCATGGGCATCACGAGGAGAGAGGCCGATTTCTTTTTGAGCGCCTTTCAAGATTCCGGAGCCCTGGCCAAGGGTGTGTTTTTTATGAATTTGGCAGGAGATTCGGCGGTGGAGCGAGTCCTGACCCCTCGCATCGCCCTGACCACGGCGGAGTACTTCGCCTTCACCCTGGGGTACGACGTCCTGGTGATCCTCACGGACATGCTCAGTTACTGTGACGCCCTTCGAGAGGTGAGCGCCGCTCGAGAAGAGATCCCGGGGCGGCGGGGCTATCCCGGTTACATGTACTCCGACCTGGCGTCCCTCTACGAGCGGTCGGGGTGCGTGGAGGGCCTGGCGGGTAGCGTGACCCAGATCCCCATCCTGACCATGCCCGACGACGATATGACCCACCCCGTGGTGGACCTTTCGGGATACATCACCGAAGGTCAGGTGGTCCTGAGTCGACGGTTGGCGGATCGGGGCATTTATCCCCCAGTGCAGGTGTTGCCTAGCCTGAGTCGGCTGATGAACAAGGGCATCGGCAAGGGGCGTACCGTCCCCGAACACCGGGCCATGGCGGACCAGCTCTATGCGGCCTACGCTAAGGCGCAGGATATCGAAAGATTGCGCCTCATCACCGGAGACGAGGGCCTTTCTTCCACGGAGCGATCCTATTTGGTCTTCGGAAAGTCCTTCGAAGAGCGTTTTATAGGCCAGCCGGAGGGACCTCGGACGCTAGAGAGGTCTCTGGAGGCCGCGTGGCAGTGCCTCCGAGATCTCCCCGCCTCGGAGCTCTATCGTCTGCCCCGCGACTTGGTGCGAGAGATCTTGGGGGAGAAAGGGGGGCGCTAGCCGTGGCCCTTCCCGCCACCCGAGAGCAGTTGTTGTTGCTGCGACAGCAAATGGAGGCGGTGCGCCGAGGGAAGGCCCTTCTCGAAAGGAAAAGAGATGCCTTGCTTCGGGCCCTGGAAGAGGATCGGCGACGTTTTAGATCCCTTCAGGAGCAGTTCGATAGGGTCGGACGCCGGGTGGCCACGACGTATTCCCTCTTGCGCCTCTACGAAGGACAGATTTCCCTGGATCTCCTGCGTCCGGGGATGGGTCCCGTTCCCTTGGCAAGCTTTCGCCACGTGCTCATGGGGTGCGCCTTTGTGGAGTTCCGTCGCCAGGGGGATGAGAGCCGTCCGGTGTCGTACGATCCCGCTTTGGCGTCGATTTTTACGGACGACCTCGTGGGAGCCTTGGCGGAGCTAGATCATATCTTTTGGACCTACATCAACCTCCGGGTGAAGATGGGGGCCCTGGAGAAGGCCCTTCGGGACACGGTGCGGAAGACGAGCAACTTGGAACACCGAGTTCTTCCCGGATTGCGGGAGGACTTTGGGCGCATCCGAGACGTGTTGGTGGAAAGGGAGCGACAGGAGCGCTATACCCTTCGCAAGGCCCTGCGTCGTCAAAAAACTACTGAACCGCCGGGAGCGCAGGCGGGGTTTAGTCCGTGAAGATGGTCATGATCACCGTGGGCATGCCTCGGGCGCGTTGGGTGGAGGAGGCGGGGCAGGAGTACGTGCGGCGCCTCTCTCGGTGGGCACCGATCGCCTGGGAGCATGTGGCGGAGGCACACCACCGTCCCTCGGGCTCAAAGGGCGTCGAGGAAGAAGGGCTCCGCCTCCTTCGGAGCTTCCAACCCCGGGATGTGGTGGTCTTGCTGGACGAGGGGGGGCGGTCCTTTTCCAGCGTCTCCTTTTCTCAGTGGCTTTTTGAAATCTATGAGGGATCCCCGGGGAGGTTGGCGTTTGTCGTGGGGGGGGCCTACGGCGTCTCTTCCGCCGTGCGGGAGCGGGCTGCATTTTGCCTCTCCCTATCGTCTTTAACCTTCCCCCACGAGCTCTGTGCGGTGGTTTTATTAGAACAGATCTATCGCGCGGTGACCCTCCGTCACCATATCCCCTATCACCATGCGTGAGGAGGCGTTTTACGCCCCTCTGGCCGGGCTTCGGGAGCGCGAAAAGAAAGGAACGATGAGCATGAAAATGGACAAAATCCTTAAGCAGGCCCAAAAGATGCAGGCCCAGATGCTTCAGATGCAGGAAGAATTGGCCAAGGTCACGGTGGAGGGAGCGGCGGGGGGCGGGATGGTCCGGGCGGTGGCCAACGCCCAGGGGGAAGTGCTGTCGGTGAAGATTGCCCCGGAAGTGGTGGACCCCCAGGAGATCGACATGTTGGAAGACCTGGTTCTGGCGGCGGTGAACGAGGCCCTTCGCCTGGGAAAGGAAAAAGCGAACCGCCAGATGGAACAGGTGACGGGGGGCATGGGTCTGTCCATGCCGGGGCTTTTCTGATCTATGGTCCTTCCGGAGGCCCTGACCCGGCTCACGACCTTCCTCCAGCGCCTTCCCGGGGTGGGGGAAAAGAGCGCCCGGCGCATGGCGTTTTTCCTCTTTCAACAGGATCCGTCCTTCGCGGACCAATTGGCCGAGGCCTTGGTGACCCTTCGGCGCTCCCTTCACCCCTGCCCTCAGTGCGGAAACCTCACCGATGGCGACTGTTGCGGGGTTTGCGGCGACCCCATGAGAGAACGAGACACCCTGTGCGTGGTGGAATCGGTGGAAGACCTGATGAGCCTAGAGCAGGCGGGAATTTTCTCCGGTCAGTACTTTGTCCTGGGGGGAAGGGTATCTCCCCTGGAAGGGGAGGAGATATCTCCGGAGACCCTGGAACGGCTACGGGGGCGTATCCGAGACCTCCGGGTCCGGGAAGTGGTGGTGGCCACGAACCCCCGCATTGAAGGGGACTTGGCTTGCCACGTGGTGGTGGATGCCCTGGCAGACGTCCCCGTTCGCATCACCCGGTTGGCGTACGGCCTTCCGGTGGGGGGGAGTATCGGTTTTGCCGACCGAGTTACTCTCCATGCGGCCCTGGAGTCCCGGCTGGTGGTGAGGTCGGGCGAGGCCAGCCCCGGGCCGGACTGAAGGAGAATATAGCTTGACTCGGGGAGGGGGGTACATGGGAGAAAATAGCGGTGCGCTGGGCCGTTTGGCCCGGGAACTCTTTCGATGGTTTTTAGCCATCATGGGAGGAATTGCGGGATACCAAGTGACGGAGTTCATTCAGTCCGCCGGGTGGTGGCCCTTTCAGACGATTCTCATGTCGTTGGCGGGGACGGGGTCCTTTGTGGTGGTCTTCGGCGGCGTATCCTACCTGATTGCCCCGCTTTTCCACAGAGGGATTCTCCGTCTGGGGTCCCTTCTGGAGGGGCATCTTCAAAATATCAGTTGGATAAACATTTCTGTGGGCCTCATTGGCTTGATCGTGGGATTATTATTGGCGAATTTATTGGCACTGCCCTTCGTAGACCTTCCCGTCCTGGGGCGTTACTTGGCCATTTTGTTGAACGTAGCCTTGGGATATGCCATGATGTGGCTCTTTATCAAACGCCGGGACGACATGGTGGCCATGATGGGTTCCGTGGGGGGGATCTGGCGGGATCGCCAGGGGGAACCGAGGAAAAGGCAGGGTAAATATGCAACGATGGACCTTCAGGGCGGCACCCTTTCTCCGCTGGCGTGCCCGGCAAAACTATTAGACACCAGCGTGGTGATCGACGGAAGGATCTTGGATGTGGCACGGACAGGCTTTGTGGAAGGAGCCCTCACCCTGCCTCGTTTCGTGTTGGTAGAACTTCAAGGGATCGCCGACTCTTCCGACCCGGTGCGCCGGGGGAGAGGGCGTCGGGGGTTGGACGTCATCAACGGGTTGCAAAAAATCCCCACGATCCGTCTGGAGATCCTTGAGCTGAGCCTGAAAGACTTGAACGCCGAGACGGTGGACCTGGCCCTGATTCAGCTTGCCCGCGACATGGGCGGGAAAATCCTCACCACCGACTACAATCTTAATAAAATTTCTCAAATCCAGGGCATCGACGTGCTGAACGTCAATGACCTGGCCAACGCCCTCAAACCCATGTTGCTCCCCGGCGAAAGCCTCATGGTGGACGTCCTTCGCGAAGGGAAAGAGCAAAGCCAGGGGGTGGGATACCTCGACGACGGCACCATGATCGTCGTGGAAGATGGGGGGCGGGCCGTGGGACGGCGGGTGGAAGTGACCGTGACATCCATGCTCCAGACGTCGGCGGGAAGGATGATCTTTGGCCGAATCCGTCGGGAGAGTGCCGCATGAAGGACTGGAGCCTGATCGTCGTTGCTGCAGGGAGAGGATCCCGCATGGGGGGGGTGCCCAAGCAATTTCGCCCCCTCGGAGGGTATCCCCTTTGGCATTGGAGCCTTGCCCTGGCGGAGGCCCTACACGCCGCCGGAGACCTTCGGGAGTGCGTTTTGGTCGTGCCGCCCGCAGATCCGGGCGTCGAGACGACGCCCCCCCCCGGGGGCGTCGTGCCCGTCGTGCGGGTGGAGGGAGGGGCGGAGCGGGGGGATTCCGTCCTAGCCGGAGTTCGGGCCGCCAGCGGCGCCTGGGTGATGGTGCACGACGCCGCCAGGCCCTTTTGCTCCCTGGAGCTCTGTCGCCGCCTTCAGGCTGCCGCCGAGGCCTCCGGAGGAGCCATACCTCTGGTCTCTGTGGCGGATGCCCTAAAGAAGGTCTCGGGAGGGACCGTGACCCCTCTTCCCCGGGAAGGGGTCTTTGGCACCCAGACTCCCCAGGCCTTTTTCCGGGAGCGCCTTTTGGAAGCCCTGGAACGATCTCCTTGCACGGTGCGTGACGAGGCGGAGGCGTGGATCGCGGCGGGGCATAACCTGACTCCCGTCGAGGGAGAGCGAGAGAACTTCAAGCTCACCTACGAGGGGGATTGGCACATGGCGGAGCTTATGGTCGCTCCACCACAGAAGTTTCGCGTGGGGCACGGTTTTGACATTCACCCCCTCGTACCGGAGCGCCGCCTGATTTTGGCGGGGATGACCATTCCCTCCCCGCTGGGGCTTGACGGACACTCCGATGCCGACTTGGTGGCTCACGCCGTGGCGGACGCCCTGCTTGGAGCGGCGGGGCTCCCGGACCTGGGACGCCTCTTTCCAGCTTCAGACCAGCGATACAAGGGGGCTCGCAGCATGGATCTCTTGGGGCGCGTGGTGGATTACGTGCGGGACGAGGGTTGGGAACCCGAGTGGGTCGACGTCACCTTGGAGGCTCAGTTGCCTCGCCTGGGCCCCCTCTGTGACGCCATGGGCGTAGCCCTCGACGACGTCCTGCGCTGCGGCGAGGGGCCTTGCTGCCATGTCAAAGTAAAATCAGCGGAAAAAATCGGAGCCCTTGGTCGAGGAGAAGCCCTGGCGTGTCACGCCGTGGCGCTGCTGGGGCGCAGGAAATCTCCCAGGACAGGGGAGCAATGATCGGGGCGCGCCACGCCAAAAAGATGACTTGGGAGGCGTTGCGGGTGCCCTGCGCCGATGAGAAGGGCATGGAGATGGAACGACGTCTTGCGAGGGAGAAGCCCTTCGTGCTACACTCCCCCGAAATATTTCCGGGAGGGGAGCCTATCCATGAGTGAACAAAGCAAGTTTGCTTCGTATGAAGGGGTGACTTTCGACGATGTCCTTCTGGTGCCGGGTTACAGCGAGGTGGTGCCCGCCCAGGTGGACCTCCGCACGCGCCTGACGCCGGACATTGAGCTGAACCTGCCGCTTTGTAGCGCCGCCATGGACACGGTGACAGAAAGCCGTCTGGCCATTGCCATGGCGCGCGAGGGGGGTATTGGCGTTATCCACCGAAACATGCCGAAGGAGCGTCAGGCGGCGGAAGTGGACAAGGTGAAAAGGTCCGAATCGGGAGTCATCGTAGACCCTTTCTTCCTTCATCCGGAGAACCTGTTGCGGGATGCGGTGGGCCTCATGGAGCACTACCACATCTCCGGTGTCCCCATTGTGGACGCCTCTCGACGCCTGGTAGGCATCATCACTAACCGGGACCTTCGCTTCGTGACGGACTACGACCAGCCCATTCAGGAAGTGATGACCAAAGATCGCCTTTTGACGGCTCCGGAAGGCACCACTCTGGAAGACGCCAAGAGCATCCTCATGAGCCACAAGGTGGAAAAACTTCCCATAGTGGACGGTCACTACCGTCTCAAGGGGCTCATCACCATAAAAGACATCCAGAAGGCGAAGGATTTCCCCAATGCCAGCAAGGACTCCCACGGCAGGCTCCGGGTGGCCGCCGCTGTGGGGGCGGGGAGCGATACCTTGGAGCGGGTGGAGATGCTAGCGAGGGCCGGAGTGGATGCCCTGGTGGTGGACACGGCCCATGGGCACTCGGCGGGGGTAATTCGCAAGGTGAAAGAGCTTCGATCGCTCTTTTCCGACTTGCCCATCGTGGCGGGGAACGTGGCCACGACGGAGGCTGCTGAGGCCCTCATGGATGCGGGGGCCGACGGCATAAAAGTGGGAGTGGGCCCGGGGTCTATCTGTACGACCCGCATTGTGGCGGGCATCGGCGTACCTCAAATCACCGCCGTCATGGAGGCGGCCCGGGCGACCAAGTCCCGGGGACGGTGTGTCATCGCCGATGGAGGCGTGCGCTACTCCGGCGATGTGGTCAAGGCTTTGGCGGCGGGAGCCGATACCGTTATGGTGGGGGCCCTCTTGGCGGGTACCGAGGAAAGCCCCGGGGAGACCGTCATCTATCGAGGGCGTTCCTTCAAGAGCTACCGCGGAATGGGATCTCTGGGGGCCATGAAGGAAGGGTGTAGCAAGGACCGATACTTCCAGGAGGGGGTTTTCGAAGAGAAGCTCGTGCCCGAGGGAATCGAGGGCATGGTGCCTTGCAAGGGATCTCTGGGGGCGGTGCTTTATCAGCTAGCGGGGGGGCTCCGGGCGGGCATGGGCTACGTGGGAGCGGCCACGGTGTCTGAGCTAAAAGAAAAGGGGCGCTTCGTAAAGATCACCGCAGCGGCCATGCGAGAAAGTCATCCCCACGATGTCACCATCACGAAAGAGGCCCCTAACTATGGCGTAGAGTAAGGGCAGAGCGCGGGCGAAGGGCGGTGAAAGCATGAGGGGACCGAGTCTTCTTTCGCTCACGGGAGAGGAACGAGGTGTCGTTTGGCAAGGGATCCTGGAGCTTTCACGCCTGGAAGAAGAGGTGTTGGGGCACGACCAGCTTCAGCCATCGCTGGAGGAAACCTTTTCTTCCGGCATGGATGAGTGGTGGCCCGTCTTCGTTTCCAGAGATTGCATGTGACCCAAGAGGGAAAAATCCCAGGATGGGAATGGCCTCTCCCCTGCGGAGTGGGGGGGCGGGGCTTGTATTCCTTGGGAGAACGTGATACACTGACCGTCACGGTGGGGCGGATTTTTGGATGGTAGGGCGGAGAGTGGGCGACGGACCCACTCTTCGTTTTTTGTGGGGCTTTGTTCCGTGTACAGGGAAACTTGCGATGGTTCTTCAATCAATCATTGTGGCAATGAGAAAATGCGTTGGCGTGGAGGTGTGACGAGTGGTCGGACACAAAAGGCGCCCCCCTCTTCCGACGGACCTCGTTCGGGAAGCGGTGGAGGGCCTGGGGTACGAATTTGTGGGCATGGAGAGGGTCGTGGAAGGGGATCAATCAGTGGTGCGCCTTTATATCGACTCCTTGGGAGGAATCAACGTCAAGGATTGCGAGACGGTCTCAAGAAAGGTAAACCCTCTGTTCGACGGGCCGGAAGATCTCTTTGAAGGGCGCTATTTCCTCGAAGTGAGTTCCCCCGGCGTGGAGCGTCCCCTCTTTTCGCGGAAGGACTTCGAAAGATTTCTGGGCCAGAGGGCTCAGTTGGGTCATAGGGATGGGGCGGGTAAAATAGTGAAGTGCACGGGAACTCTGAGTCATGTGACGGAAGATGCGGTGTCGTTGCGCCGGGATGACGGCGTCGAGGTCGTGATTTCCCTGGCCGATATGGGCCGAGCCCATCTGGTGTACGAGCCGGAAAAGCCTTCCAAACCCGGTAAAGGAGGGACCGCGCGTGCAGCTAGGTCGTGATTTTGTCAAGGCGTTACATCAGATTGAGGAAGAAAAAGGTCTTCCCGTGGGGATCATTACCTCCAGCCTGGAGGCGGCGTTGATTTCGGCCTACCGGAAGCACCGGGGAGGCAACCAGAACGTGGAAGTGAACCTCGACTTGGATCGAGAGGAAATCTCTCTCTTCGAGGTCCGGCGGGTAGTGGCGGAAGGAGTCGACCCTGACACCGAAATGTCTTTGACGGAAGCCCGGTCGTTGGGATACCATGACGTGGATCCCGGCGACGTCGTTCGCATCGAAGTATTTCCGGAGGGATTCGGTCGCATTGCCGCCCAGACGGCCCGTCAGGTAATAATCCAGCGCCTCAAGGATGCGGAGCGGCAGGTGATTTTCGACGAATTCGCCGATAAGATCGGCGATTTGGTGACGGGGGTCATCTTCAAAACCGAAGGAGAGCACGTGCTAGTCCGGCTAAACGAGAGGACGGAGGCCATTCTCCCTCGGGAGGAGCGCATCGTCGGGGAAAGCTATCCCCCGGGGGAGAGGTTTAAATTTTTCCTCCTGGACGTGCGGCGTACCACCCGGGGGCCCCGCATTGTGGTTTCCCGGACGCATCCGGGACTTTTGAGGCGTCTTCTCGAGGTGGAGGTGCCGGAGATCGCCGAGGGTGTGGTGGAGATCCGTAACATCGTGCGGGAATCTGGTACCCGGTCTAAGGTGGCGGTGCTTTCCATGGACGCGAACGTGGACCCCGTGGGGGCCTGCGTGGGGCCCAAGGGAGCTCGCATCAAGGCCGTGGGCGGAGAGCTCGGGGACGAGCGCATGGACATCATCATCTGGAGCGCCGATCCTCTGCAGTACATCCGCAATGCCCTATCCCCCGCGAAGGTGGTGCGCGTGGAGCCCTCCCTGGAGGCTGACCGGGCGGCGAGGGTCTTTGTTCGCCCCGACCAACTTTCCCTAGCCATCGGTAAGGCGGGGCAGAATGTCCGCTTGGCAGCCCGGTTGACGGGGTGGAAGATCGACATCAAAGTCCTTGAGCCGGAGAGGATGCCCACGTTGCAAGACCTTTTCGAAGACCTGATCAAGGGGGCGCCGAAGGAACTATGGGAGGACCGGGAGAAATAAAGCGGCGTCGACCTCGAACGTGCGTAGGATGTGGTGGCGAGGCCCCTCGGTCTGCTTTGGTGCGGATTGTCCGGAGCCCCGGTGGGGTGGTGGCCGTGGACCGCACGGGAAAAGCCTCGGGACGAGGCGTTTACCTCTGTAGGCGAAGGCCGTGCTTGGAGGCGGCCCGAAAGAAGGACGCCCTTTCCAGGTCGCTGAAAGTCAAGGTTCCAGAGGAAATCTATTTGGCGTTGGAAGCGCTTTGTGTCGGCGGGACCATCGAAGGAGAAGTGTGATTTTTCATGGATGTTTTAGACGAACTCTTCCCCTTGGTCATGTTGGCCCGGCGGGCGGGGGTGCTTGTCCTTGGCCAGGATGGGATACGCCAGGCGCTGCGTTGCGGCAAGAACATGACGCTTCTTTTGGCTTCCGATGCTTCCGGGAATGTGCGCCGCATGCTCCGGGGATACGAGGAACGAGGGCGGTGCGCGGTGTTTGTGCTAGGCGCTAGTCGGGAGATGATCGAGGGCCGTACGGGGCTTCCAGGATCCCAGATCGTGGGGCTTCCTCGAGATCACGGCCTGGCGCAACGTGTGGAGTCGCTTTTGTCAAAGGGGGGCGAAGGGAATGAGTAGCAAGATTCGTGTGTACGAGCTCGCCAAAATCCTGGGAGTGTCGAATAAAGAGTTGATGGGAGTACTAAAGCAGCTTGAGATTGAAGTCAGTTCCCACATGAGTTCCATCGATACCGAATTGGGGCAGAAGGCGGAGGATTTTCTTAAACGGTCGGGGGCTCCAGTGGTGAGTGAGGCCCCAGCCTCGGGGCAATCCTTGGTCGTCCCCCTGGAATCCACCGTGGCGGAGGTGGCGTCCCTGCTCCGGGTCACTCCGGGAGAAGCGGTAAAAGCTCTGGTGACGGCGGGAATGATGATCCCTGCCAATGCCAAGGTGGATGAGAGGGCCCTGGATGCGCTGGGGAAGGCCTTCGGAGTTTCCCTGGGGTGGGCGGCGGTGGCCCCGGAGGAGAGCACGGAGGAGAAAAAAACCTCTTCCCGAACGTCCAAAGCCGACGAGGGAAAACACGTTCAACAGCGCCCTCCCATCGTGACGGTGATGGGTCACGTGGACCACGGGAAGACCACTCTGTTGGACTGCATCCGAAAGACCAACGTCAGCGCTAGCGAAGCGGGGGGCATTACTCAGCACATAGGGGCTTCGGTGGTGGAGTTCAACGGGGAGAAGATCGTCTTTCTCGATACCCCTGGCCACGAAGCCTTTACCGCCATGAGGGCCCGGGGGGCCCAGGTGACGGACATCGCCATTCTCGTGGTGGCGGCGGACGACGGCCTGAAGCCCCAAACCGTGGAAGCCATGAACCATGCCAAGGCGGCGGGAGTGCCCATCATTGTGGCGGTGAACAAGATCGATAAGCCCGACGCCAAGCCCGACAGGGTTCGTCAACAGCTCTCGGATCACGGCCTGGTCCCCGAGGAGTGGGGCGGCGAAACGGTCATGGTGGAAGTATCGGCCAAAAAGGGCATCGGCGTGGAACAGCTCCTGGAGATGGTGGTCCTAGTGGCAGAACTGCGGGAGCTGAGGGCCGATCCCACGGTGGACCCCGTGGGCACGGTTATCGAGGCCAAGCTAGACAAGGGCAAGGGGCCGGTGGCCACGGTGATCGTGCAGGAAGGGACCTTGATGCGAGGGGACATCGTGCTCACCGAAACCCGCTGGGGGCGCGTCCGGGCCATGCTGGATGACCGAGGAAAGCCCGTGGATCTGGCGGGCCCCAGCATTCCCGTGGAAATCATGGGATTGGATGGCGTTCCCCAGCCCGGAGAGCGTTTCCGCAAAGTGATGCACGAGAAAGAGGCCCGGGATCAGGTGGATGTGGTGATCCAGGAGCAGAAGGTGGCTTCCTCCACGGTCAAACGCCTCACCCTGGAGGAAATTTTCGACCAGATGCAAACGGGATCGGCCCCTTTGCTAAACCTGGTACTCAAATGCGATGTCATCGGGTCATTGGAAGCCCTGCGGGGGTCGCTGCAAAAGCTCGCCACCGACGAAGTGGGAATCAACATCGTCCACGAAGGGGTGGGGCGGATTTCCGAGTCCGACGTCATGCTGGCGGCCGCCTCCAACGCTATCATCATGGGATTTAACGTGCGCCCCGATAGCAACGCCACGAAGATTGCCGAAGGTGAAGGGGTCCAGGTTCGCCTCTATAGGGTCATTTACGACATCATCGACGATGTCAGGGCGGCCCTGGAAGGAATGCTGGCTCCCACGCTACGAGAGCAGATCTTGGGCGAAGTGGAGATCCGGGCGGTGTTCAAGGTGCCTAAATCGGGCAAGGTGGCGGGATGCTACGTGACCCGAGGAGTAATCAAAAGAAACGCCCGGGTACGTCTCATACGCGAAGGAGTGGTGTCCTGGGAGGGAACCCTCTCCGATCTGAAGCGATTTAAGGACGACGTGCGAGAAGTGGCGGCGGGATACGAATGTGGGCTAAGTTTTAATAATTTCCAGGACTTTCGTGAGGGCGACGTGGTGGAGGCCTACGAAATCGTCCAGGAGAAGCGTACCCTCGACGGATGAGGGCGGTACCCTTCTTCGGGGCCGGAGTCGTGGAAGTGGACGTCTTCTGGTCTCGGAGCCTGAAAGATCGACGGCAGGTGATGCGTTCCCTGGTGGATCACCTCAGGCACCACTGGAACGTCTCCGTGGCGGAGCTGAGCCCCGAGGACTCCTGGCGCCATGGGAGCGTCGCTATCTGCTGTGCGGGAAACTCCCTCGTCGCCGTGAGGGAAAAACTCGATGCCCTGGGGTCCTACTTCACTCATCGGGAAGAAGAGGGCGATTTTTATATTATGAGTCAAAGATTCGAGGTGGTGGGCTATGACGAGCTTTCGCGTTGAGCGCCTGAACAAGGAGATGCAGCGGGACATTTCGGAAATTCTACGACTGCGAATCAAGAACGATCTCGCATCGGCCGCCATCATCACAGGGGTGGACTGTAGCCGCGACCTGTCGTCGGCCAAGGTCTTCTACCTCACCATGCGTCCGGAGGATCGAAAGGCCGTGGGCGACCTTCTCTCCAAGATGGGGGGAGTGATCCGGGGGCATTTGGGGAAGATGCTTCAGATCCGCCAGATCCCCGAGCTCCGTTTCATCCTGGATCGGACGGAAGACCGAGCTCAGCACATTGATGCCCTTTTGGATCGCCTGGCCCAAGAGCGTCCTTCCCCGGAGACATCGTCGGATCTCTCCCTCTCCCGAGAGGAAGAGGAGGGAGATTCCGAGGAGGTGGAGGAGGGACATCCATGACTTCCATGGATGATGTCCTGCGCGCCCTGGAGGAATCCCCATCGTGGCTCATTTTAAGCCACGAGAGACCCGACGGGGATACCGTGGGTAGCGCCTCCGCCCTGGCGGAAGCGGCGGAACATCTGGGGAAAAAGTGGCGATGGATGGGAAAGGACCCCGTGCCCGAGTCGTTGGCCTTTCTCCCCCACGTGGGGCGTTTTGAGGTCTGCAACACCCTTCCCCGGCCTTTGGGCCTCCCCGAGCCGGTGGCGGTGGTGGCGGTGGATATCAGTGCCCCCGGGAGGGCGCCGGAGAACGATCCCCTTTCCGGGGCAAAGTCCCAGCGCTTGGTGGTGATTGATCACCACAGCGATAACTCCTTAGGAGGGCCTCTGGCCTTGGTGGATTCCCAGGCGGCGGCAACGGGAGAGATCGTCTGGGGCCTCTTTCAGCGCGCGGGATGGCCCCTGCCCTTGGGGGCAGCGGAGGCCCTTTTTGTGGCCATTGCCACGGATTGCGGCTTTTTTACGTATTCAAACACCACCGTCGACACCCTGAGGGTCGCCATGCACCTGGTGCAGCTCGGGGTGCGCCCCGCCGCGATCTTTGATCAAGTGAACGCGAGGGCCCCCTTGGGGAAACTCCACCTGTGGGGGCGGGCCCTGGAACGGGCCGTCCAATGGCACCAGCGGCGGGTGGGATTTTCCTTCCTCGAAGACGAGGATTTTTTATCGACCGGCACGGACCGGACCCACATCGAAGGCTTGGTAAACCAATTGTTGCTCCTGGAAGGAACGGACTTTGCGGTCCTTCTCACAGAACAGCAAGAGATGACCAGCGCCAGCCTGAGGTCTAAGGGAACCATTAACGCACAGCGCCTGGCCCATCGGTGGGGGGGAGGAGGTCACCCCCAGGCGGCGGGATTTCGTGTCCGTCGCCCGTGGGAAGAGGTGGCGGAAGAGGTGAAAAAAGAACTGGGGCAGATGTACTTCCATGGGGATTCTTGTTCTGCATAAGGCTCCGGGGGAGCGCAGTACGGCCTGTGTTTCCCTGGTGCGGCGGGTGCTTAAAGGAGCGAAGGTGGGACATGCGGGAACTCTGGACTCCCCGGCCGAAGGGATTCTAGTCATCCTCGTGGGAGCATCGACGCGCCTCAGCGAGTGTGCCATGGCTCTGGCCAAGGAGTACGTGACGGAGGTCCAGTTTGGGGAGACCACCTCGACGGACGACGCCGCAGGCGATCTCCTCGAACGGCGCCCCTGGGGAACTCCGGAGGAGTTGACTCGGCGTCTGGACGAAAAAATTCCGGCCTTTTTAGGGCACCGCTTTCAGATACCCCCGGCGATTTCGGCCGTCCACGTCGACGGGCAGCGGGCCCATGACTTGGCCCGAGCGGGGCAGGATCCCGGCCTATCACCCCGGGTGGTCTTCGTGTCGTCGGTCCAGCGACGGGGCCCCGTGACCCTTGATGGGCGGGTCACATTGTGCGTCCGTTGTCACAAGGGGACGTACATTCGTAGCATCGTCAGAGACCTGGGGCGCGCCCTTGGATGCGGTGCCCACGTGGTAACCCTGGAAAGACGCCGTTGTGGTCCCTTTTCCTTGGCACAGGCCCTATCCACGGAGCAGGTAAAAAATCTGGGGTCGGCGGAGCTTATGGAGCGTCTGCTCCCGGATCGCCACCTGGCGGAGGCCTATCCCACCTACGTGCCCGCAAGCCCCGAGGCGGAAGAGGCCCTTCGGCATGGGCGCTCCATCCCCCTTTATCTCCTGCGGCGCCATCGATGGGGGGATCACTGTCCCCCTCCCTTGGTGGTGCTCCTGTCCCGAGGAATGGCCCTGGGCAAGAGGGCCTTCATGGACCGAAGGCCTTGGTTCGTCCCCCACGCTCTGATCGGCATCGACGGGGAGGGGATTCGATGATCGCCGTTCTCGGAGCCTTTGACGGATTTCATCGGGGGCACCGGAGCCTTTTTGACCAGGCTCGACATCGGGCTAGCCAAGGGCAAGACGATTGGGGAGTCATCACGTTTTATCCCCATCCCCAGGCCGTGGTGTCGTCGGGAAAGTTTAATTATTTATTCACTGAAGCCGAGCGGCGGATCTTGGCGATGATCTTTGAAGTCCCACGGTGGGAGGTCCTTCCCTTCACTCGCGGGCTGGCCGATATGCCTCCTGAGCGCTTCCTGGACCTATTGGCGACGCGGTACACCCTCCGGGGGATCGTGGTGGGGAGTAATTTCTTCTTTGGTCGGGGGAGGTCGGGGGACATCGACTTCCTTCGGCAGGAATGCGTCCGCCGGGGGTGGAGTTGTGACGTCGTGCCCCCCATGAAACAAGACGGACAGACTGTCAGCAGTACGGCCATCCGTCGGGCGATCCTAGAAGGCCATGTGGCGGCGGCGAAGGCCCTTTTGGGATACCCTTTTGGCGTTTTAGCCCTCGTGGTTCCCGGCGATCGCCGGGGGCGCGGCTTGGGATTTCCCACAGCCAACCTCTCCTGTCCTCCGGGAAAACTCCTTCCTCCGGGAGGGGTCTATGCGGCGGCCGTCGTGGTAGAAGGGGGAGTGTATCCGGGGGCCGCGAACGTGGGATATAACCCCACGTTCGCGGGGCAGAGAAGCCTCCGATGCGAGGTTTTTATCGTGGGCTTTTCTAAAGACATTTACGGCAAGACCTTGGGAGCCTTTTTTCTTGAGCGCCTGCGAGACGAGCGGCGTTTCCACTCGGCCTCCGAGCTGGTGACCCAGTTGTCGCGAGATCGAGATCGGGCGGCAGAAGTGTTTTACCGTCACGCCGGAGAACAAGAAATTTTCTCCTTTTTCCGCTCCGTGGCAGATGTTATGCCTCCTTCCTCCCTTGTCCCCCTGTCCGACGGAAGAGATTTGTGCTAGGATGATACCCGTTGTCGCGGGCCCGTAGCTCAGCAGGATAGAGCGACAGCCTCCTAAGCTGTAGGTCGCCGGTTCAAATCCGGCCGGGCTCGCCAA
>CALMLW010000046.1 GCA_937868015.1 uncultured Synergistaceae bacterium
CAGTTAAACGAGCGGTTTAGCTACACGGGGCCCATGACGTACGGCGGCTATCGCTAGAAGACCAGGGCCGTCGTCGTCGCTTTTTCCGGAAGCTAAAAAAATTAAGCCCCCAGGGATCCCGAAAGGGAGCGGCGAGGAGCTGCCCCCCTTCGGGGGGGTGGGGGTGGATTTAGGGGTCGACGCCTCGTCCTGGCGCTTTTTTGCGAAGGGCGGGGCGTCGACGACGTTTTGCGCGCCCCCGTGCCTCCCACAGGGGCTGGGGCACCTCAGGTGACCCATAGAGGGAGGATTGACAGACCCGGGGCGGGGGAGTAACATACCGTCCAGACGGTCTGTTTTTTCCGAGAGAGGAGAGAGGGGCATGGCAGAGAGGGACTCATGGGAGCTTCGCCCCGAAGGCCCCGGGGGAAATGGGAGCGAGACATCCTCGGGCCTTCCTCGGCCCAGGGTGAGCGGAAAGGCCTCCCGGAGGGCGCCTCGCGGCGAGGGAGAAGGCCTTGTGGCGGAGCCCGGCGCGAGGAAAGAGGGTTTGCGTGAGGGCCCTCCGGAAGTTTCCCGGCCGGAAAGGGGAGGAAAGAGCTTCAGAGATGCGATCTTGGATGCGGCGGAGGACCTCATCGTGGAGCGCGGTGCGGCGGGGGCGAGCCTGGACAAGGTGGCGGCCCGGGCGGGGGTGAGCAAGGGAGGCCTTTTACACCACTTTCCCTCCAAAAACGCCCTGGCCCAGGCCCTTGTCCAGAGGGTGGTGGAGAGTTTTGACGAGGTGCGGGCCGAGGAGCGGGGCGAGGGCCCCCTGGATGCGGAACTGATCCTCCGGACCCACATCTCCTGGTGGAACCAGGTAGATTCCAAACGGAGACGCCTTTACACCTCTCTCCTCGTGGCCACGGCCCACGACCCCGCCCTGGTGGCTCCCCTGGCCCTGGAGTGCCAGAAGGAGTTGCGAAACTACGAAGAGGCGGGGATCCCCCCCGGCCGGGTGTCGGTGATCATGATGGCGCTCCGCGGCCTGTGGATGACGGAGCTCCTGGGGATCACCCTGGGGGATTACAACCAGAGATTATTTATGGACGAGCTTTTCCGATTAGCGAAAACATCCTCCCCGGAGGGAGAAAAAGAAA
>CALMLW010000047.1 GCA_937868015.1 uncultured Synergistaceae bacterium
TCCCATAAAACCGTGTTGACGATGGAAGATGGCTTTGTGACCGGGGGCATGGGAGAGGCCTTGGCGGCCCGGGCGGGGAACTCCCTTGGGGGAGGGCGCGTCTTTACCCTGGGAGTTCCCGACCGCTTTATCCCCCACGCCACGGTGGAGGAGCAGCAGTCGTCCTTTGGCATGACCGCCGAAGGTCTTCTGGAAGCCTTTGCCCATGCTCGTCAAGCTTGAGGCCCTGCTGAAGAAAAGGAACTTAGCACCCTCCCGCCCCCACGCCCGAGAAATGATCGCCGCCGGGATGGTTTGGGTGGGGGGACGCCCCGCCACCGGGGGCGCCATGATGGTACCTTCCGACGCGGAGATCTCGGTGAAGGAAGAAAGACCATCGGAAGGGTGGGTCAGCCGGGGAGCCCTCAAGTTAGATCACGCCTTGATGGTCTTTTCCCTCTCCCCCGAGGGGGCCCATTGTCTGGATGTGGGGGCCTCCACGGGAGGATTCACCGAGGTGCTGTTGCGCCGAGGTGCCCGGAAGGTGGTGGCGGTGGATGTGGGCTACGGCCAATTGGCGTGGTCCCTGCGCACGGATCCCCGGGTGGAGGTGCGAGAGCGCACCAACGCCCGCCTCCTAGTACGAGAGGACTTCCCGGAGGCCTTTGATTTCATCACGGTGGATGCGTCGTTCATCTCCTTGCGAAGCCTCCTTCCTCCTCTGGAGGACCTCCTGGCTCCGGAGGGGCAGATGATCCTCCTGGTGAAACCGCAGTTTGAGGCGGGGCGGCATCGCCTGGGTCCCGGAGGAGTGGTCCGCGACCCGGCCATCCACGAGGCCATACTCCAGGAAGTGTTGGCCTTCTCATCCTCAAGTCGTAGACTGAGGCCCCGGGGGCTTGAGCCCTCTCCTCTGAAGGGCCCCGGGGGCAATGTAGAATTTCTCCTGTGGCTCTCCCCCGGTGCCCCCGGGGTGGATGCCCAGGGGGTAAAAAGCGTAGTGGCCCGGGCGCACCGCCCCGGGACCAATCCTTGTCGGGAGCGTGGCGAAACGTGTCCTCAGAGCGAAGCATAGGCCTTCTGATCAACACCCAAAAGAGCGAAGCCCTGGCCGTGGCCCGGAGGTTGCTGCGCTGGGGATCGGAGAAATCCATCCGGTTCCTTGCCCCTCCTCACGAGGCCGCCGTCTTAGGGCTGGAGGGGGTAGAACCTCGGGAATGGCTAGAAACGGTGGAGTTTGCCGCTGTCATCGGGGGAGATGGGACCTTCCTCAGGGCCATTCGCTTCATCCTGGGGCACCCCATACCCCTTTTGGGCATCAACGCGGGACGATTGGGGTTCCTCGCTGCGGGCAATCCTCACACGGCGGAACGGGACTTGGAAAAAATCCTCCGGGGGGAGTGCACCTACGAGAAAAGACGCCTGCTCCGGGGGGTGGTACGGCGCAACGACCGCATCGTACACGAGGTCTTTGCGATGAATGACCTGGTGATCTCCAAAGGGTCTTTCGCCCGGCTCATCCACCTGAAAGTGTATGTGGGGCCCCGCCATCTCAGCACCCTTCCCGCCGACGGCCTCATCGTAGCTACTCCGACGGGATCGACGGCCTATTCTCTGTCGGCCGGGGGCCCCATTGTGCCACCCCACGTGCCCTGTATGCTCGTGGTGCCCATTTGTGCCCATACCCTCTACGCCCGACCAATGGTTTTCAGCGAAGGGGACACTCTAACCCTGGTGCCCCTGGGGGATCATCACGAAATCCTTCTGACCCAGGACGGGCAGCTGGGTTACGAGATGCTCCCCGGAGACCGGTTGGAAATATCTCTACTCCGCGAGGAGTATGGAGTCACCGCCATAGTCCTTCCCGGAAGAGATTACTACACCCTTTTACAGGAAAAGCTTCGGTGGGGACAGGAAACGATCCCCGAGTTCGGCGGGGGCGTTACCGACGGGGAGGAAAAGAGCCCCCCGCCCATTTTTTCCCG
>CALMLW010000048.1 GCA_937868015.1 uncultured Synergistaceae bacterium
GCTTTCCGAAGACGGAATGCGGGCCGTGGGTTTCCTCCGATAAACTTATGCGAAGTGTTTTAAACCTCAGAACACTCCGCCGGATGCCACGACCCAGGATGGCGCCCCGCTCTGCGGAGCCACCGTGCGTTTGGAACGTTTCAAGAAAACGCGCGCCGAAACGGTGGTCATCGTCATTCCTCCTCTTCCTGCCGCTCTCTTTTCCCGATCAGAGCCCTTCAGGGCGCGCCGCCCAGGCACACCGCACCACTTCCGCCGCAATATCCACTCCGGTGGGGTCCATGGAGTTTCGGAACTCGCCGCCGTCGTTCACTTCGTTCACCAGCCACCCTTCGGCCGTGGAGAAGAGGTCCACCGCCAGAAATTCTCCCCCCACCGCCCCATGCACCCGGCGAAGCAGGGCCGTCAGATCGTCGTCCAGGGGGAGATTGGCCGCCCGCCCTCCCCGGGCGGTGTTGGTGATCCAGTGGGAGCTCTCGCGCCGGATGGCGCACCGCGGCTCCCCGCCGATGACAAAGGCCCGGACGTCAAAGCCCCCTTTTTCCACGTAGGCCTGAAGATAGAACGTGGCGTGCGCCGCCCCAAGAAAGGCCTTATGCTCCACCACGGCCTCCGCCGCCTCCCGGTCGTTAGCTTTCGCCAGCAGGCGCCCCCAGCTCCCCGTCCGGGGCTTGAACACCACCGGGTAGGCCAGCTCCTCCGCCGCCGCCAGGGCCCCCTCCGAAGAGAACGCCGTCCGCCACGCCGGTTGGGGCACACCGTGGGCCTCCAGCGCCAGGGTGGTGGCAAGCTTGTCGCCGCAACGCCCCATCACCGCCGCAGGGTTCACCACCCGCACCCCCCGGCTCTCCAACATCAGAGCCAGCGCCTCGTTCTGGCTGTGGGAGATGCACCGAGCCAGCACCACGTCCCCCTGCGCGGCGGGAAGCCGCTCGCCGAAGACCCCATCCGTCACGTCCTCCAGGGTGGCAGGAATCCCCTCCCGGGAGGCCGCCGCCGCCAGAAGTTTCTCTTCGGTCCGAAGACGAGAGTACAAAATCCGCAACCGGGCCACGGTCTACTCTCCCCAGTCTTCCTGCACCTGGGGAGCTTCCTCCAGCCGCAGAGGATCCATGCTCACCACTTCCAGCTCTGTGCCACAGTCGGGACACCGCAAAATTTCCCCCGCCACCGTCCCGTCGGGAAGGGCCACCGCTCCGTCGCAGATGCCACACACACCGTTTGCCATCACGTATTCCTCCTTTGCGGGCGCACGCACGCCCTCTTTGTGCATAAAAAAATCGGCTCGCCCCCTCATCAGGGACGAGCCGATAGACCCGCGGCACCACCCTGCTTGGATTTCCGCCGTGTGTCGGAAATCCCCGCTCGAGAGCCCATGACGGAGGGCAGAAACCGGGCTGCGTACTCCGGGGAGATCTCCCCTTTCCGCGCCAGCTCCCCGAGCCTTGGGCCTTCCGAACTCTTCCGAGGGGGCCTTGCAGCCGGTGAGCCCCCATCTCTGGCGGAAGAGGCCTCCGGGGCCTCTCGGATCATCGCTTTTTCTCTTTTGGTCCGACCAGGAGCCTCCCCCCGGACGTTGGAACGCATTATAGGCACCGATCGAAAAAGCGTCAAGGGGGGGAAATTTTTTTGTGCCGGGATTTGGACCCCGTCACCCCTGAAGAGACCCCGGATCCGCTTCTGGTCCCGCATCGGCCCCTCGCAGAAGGCCTTTTCGGGGCCCGCCTCGCTCCCTTTCGGAAGGCCCGGCACGGGGGGACAACTCTTTTATCCCCGCGCCGAACCCTTCGCCGCAACGGCGGCCGGGAGTTCCGGGGGAGTCCGGAGCATCGGGGAGGGCCCGCTGGCGCCGAAGTAGGGTGCGACGGATCGCTCTTCCCGCCCGGCGAGCGCCCCTCGCTCTGTGGCCGAGAGGGGAAGATCGAGACCGGACCCCGAGGACTCCTTGCTTTTTTTCCGCAAACACGCTACACTCATCATGGATATTGCTCTACCCGAAGAAAGGAGGCGAGACCCATGTCCCTTTCCGTGGAAACCCTTCCCTCTCCGGGGGCGGCGTGGTACACCCCTCCGCCCCCGCGAAGGGATCCCGCCGAGGCCCTCTCCGAAGGAGCCCCGGAGAAACCCTCCCTGGATCCGGCCCGGCGAAGGGCTTCGGGCGAGGAGGGAGGCGTGGAGGCCCGCTCCCCCTCCCAGAGGCCTTCGGCCCCGGAACGCCCCTCCCCGACCTCGGGGGGTGTCCAGGCCCTGCAGGAGGATCGCATGAAAAAGCGCCTGGGGCTGGAACCCTGTGAGACCTGTGCCCATCGCCGCTATCAGGACGAATCGGGAGACGGTAGCGTGTCTTTCCAGTCCCCGACCCCCATCGCCCCGGAGGCCGCCGCGTCGGCGGTGCGGGCCCACGAGTACGAACACGTGCGCAACGAGCAGGTCTACGCCCGACAGGAGGGACGAGAAGTGGTGAGCCAGAGCGTGCGCATCTTCACCGCCGTATGCCCCGAATGTGGCCGGGTCTACGTCTCCGGCGGAGAGACCCGTACCACCACGGCATCGTCTCCGCCCAAGGCCCCCGCCACGCCCCCCGAGAGCCCCTTCGAGCTGGTGGCGTAGCCCCCCGAGGCGCCCCGAAGACTCGCCGCCCCTGAAGGGCGGCGCTTTTTTTGCCCCACAGGCGCCATCGTGGTACCATGGGCGGATACGGACCTCTTCGGGAGATCCGCAAAGAAAGGACGGGAACTCCATGAGATTTGTGGTGGAAGACGCGCTGTTCCACAGACTACCCCTGGTCTGTTTCGGCGTGGTGGTGGCGCGAGGCGTGGACAACGCCCTTCCCCGGGAGGACACCACCGCCCTGTTGGCGGAAGAGCTCCGCCGGGCCCGGGAGCGGCTCGCCGGACGCCGAGCGCGGGAATTGCCCGAGATCTCCCCCTACCGGGAGGCCTTCACCGCCTTGGGGATCAACCCCAATAAGTTCCCCTGCTCCATCGAGGCCCTGTTGACCCGGATAGAAAAGGGCAAGGACCTGCCCTCCATCAACCCCTTGGTGGACCTGGGCAACGCCATCTCCCTGAGGTACGCCCTGCCCATCGGCGCCCACGACCTCGGCGCGGCCCCGGGGGACGTCCAGGTACGCTTTTCCCGGGCGGGGGACCGCTTCGTGCCCTTCGGGGAGAGCGTTCCGGAGTTCCTCGACGCCGGAGAGCCGATCTACGCCGTGGGAGACGCGGTGAAGACCCGGCGGTGGATCTGGCGCCAGAGCGAGCAGGGCAAGGTCACCGAGCACACCCGGGAGGTCTTTTTCCCCATCGACGGCTTTTCCGAGGGTCTCCTGAAGAGCGCCCAGAAGGACCTGGCCGAGGCCCTCTCCCGGATCTTCGGCGTCTCGGCGGTCACGGGCTTTGTGGATGCCGCCTCCCGGAGTTTCGAGGGATAGCCCCCCGGAGTCCGGAGGGCCATCCCGTCAAATCCGGGCCGCCTAGTATCCTCCCTTTCGGCGCAGAGCCTCCAGGGTGCCGTCGGCGGTGATCTCCGCCAGCCCCTTGTTGAAGTCCTCCGCGATCCGCTGTCCGTCGGGGGTCGCCCGGGAGAAGCAGATGTAAAATGGCTTGTCTTCGAGGATGGGGTCCATGAACTCGATCTCCGCGATCTGATCGGGGAAATTTTTCTTTCCGATATAGTTCCCCACGAACTTGTCACAGAAAAAAAGATCGGTACGACCAGCCAGGAGTTTTTTTAGCCCCATCAAATCGTCGACGGATTCGTCCTTGGTAAGGTAGGACGCCGCATCGAACTCCGCCGTATTCACATATCCCTCGACCACGCCGATGCAATAGCCCTTTAGATCCTCCAATTTGGCGAAGGATATGTCTTTGTCCTTTCGCTTGAAAAACCCCACGGGGCCTCCGGGGAACTTTTCAGACAGGATGTAGTCTTTGGCGACCTCGTCGCTGTAGTACTCGGGGAAGTATCCATCCACTTTTCCGTCGTGGGCCATGGCCACAGCCCGGTTCCAGGGGAAAAACTCGATCTCCACCCGATATCCCCTTCTCTCGAAGGCGGCCCGAACCGCCTCAGCCACATACCCCTGATTCTCCATCTCCGCGCCGATATAAGGCGGCCATTCCAGCGAAGATAGTTTCACTATTTTCTCATTACCATGGGCTCCGGAAGGCCCCATCAAGAGAAAGAGCGAAAAAATCGTCACTCCCAGCCAGGTCCCGCAAAACGCCGCAGATTTTTTCATGACAAATTCCTCCCTTGTCCGATGTTCTCTCCCCTTACCACCGGCGTCACTTCTTCGCAACAACGCAGGCCGATGGGGGGGTGGCCCGGCGCGGCCCAAATCCCTTCGCCAAGAGAACCCCTTGGTGCCCTTCCATTCCTTCCGGGATAGTTCCCCGGGAATCATCCGAGGGGGGCGACGGCCGTCACCCCCCTCGGGTGATTTTTATTCCACGTCCATAAGGTGATAGGACATGTCACTCCAGCCGTTCCAGGGCACCACGAAGTTTTTCACCCGGGGGTTGAGGACATAGAGGTGGTCCACCGAAAAGAGGGGGAGCCACGCCGCATCGTCGTGAACGATGGTTTTCTCCAGGGCGTTGTACTCCGCCAGGCGCTTCACCGGGTCCGCCATGAAGCGCAGCTCCTCAATCTTGTTCATGGCCGCCTCGTTGTTGTAGGCGATGGATCGGGCAAAGGAATAGTTCTTGAAGAAGAAGGCGTAGAACGTGCCGTCGGGGTCGTTGGAATCCAGCGACCAGATCTGGGGATAGGCCATGACCTTGCCTTCCTTGCGCCGGGCGTAGTACGTGGCGGAGTCCACCGCCTCCAGGGTGGCGTTGAAGCCCGCAGCCTTCACCATCTGCTGCACCAGCTCGTTGATCTGCACCCACCGGTTGGACCATCCGGTGACCTGGGTGAGGACGATGTCGCAGCCGTCGGGATATCCCGCCTCTTTCAACAATTCCTTCGCCTTGGCGGGGTTGTACTCGATCTCCGGCAGAGCTGCGGGGTTATACCCCACGAGGCCCCGGGGAATGACGCCATTCACCAGGGTGCCATTGCCAAAGTACACCGTGTCGAGGATCTTCTGGCGGTCCACCGCCATCTGGAAGGCCTGACGGACCTTGGGATTGTCGAAGGGTTTCATCTGGTTGTTCATGGCAATGTAGACGATGCCCACCCGGGGGCCCTTCTGGATGTGGTCCTTCCACTGGGGATCCTGCATGAAGAAGGGAATCTGGGAGAACCCCTGGTCGCAGTCGAAGACGTCGATCTCCCCGGTGAGGAACATCATGCGCAGGGTCTCCGCGTCGGGGACGATGCGGGCGATGAGTTTATCCAGCTTGGGCCGCCCTCCCCAGTACTCCGTATTGGCGTCCAGGGTAAAATGGTCCTTCAGCGCGTATTCCTTCAGCACGAAGGGCCCTGTACCACAGGTGTCCTCGGCGGCGAGACCGAACTTCTCGCTCCGGGGTTCGGTGAACTTTTTGCTGAAGATGCTGGCTCCCGGCGTGGCCAAGGCCGCCAGGAATGGGGCGTAGGGCTCCCGCAGGGTCAGCCTTATGGTCATGGCATCGAGGACCTCGATGCCGGGCACGGCATCGGCCTTGCCCTCCAGGCGCTCCCGGGCCCCCACCAGGGTGTCGAAGAGATCGGTCTGAACGGACTTGGTGGCGGGGTCCAACAGCCGGTTGATGGTGTAGGCCACATCTTCGGCGGTGAAGTCGTCGCCGTTATGGAACTTTACCCCCTTCCGAAGGTGAAAGGTGAAGACCTTGCCATCCTCGGAGATCTCCCAGCTCTCGGCGAGCATGGGAACGAGGCGGGGAGGATTGGAGCCGGGCTCCACCTGTACCAGGCGGTCGAAGACGTTGAGGGGCACAAAGTACTCCGCCGTGGTCATCTGGGGATCCACGGTGTCCGTGTCGAACCCCGCAATGGTGAGGACCTTTTCTCCCGCCATCGCCCCTCCCACCGCAAGGAGCCCCACCGCCGCCGCCAACAACACTCCCCGTCTCCATCCGCGCCATGATAATTTTCTCATACTTTGTCCCTCCACTCTCTGTTTTTTGGGTCTCTTCGCAGGACCCTCCCTCACCCTCGCCCCGGGCCTCCTTTCTTTCTTAGCATCGTTGAATATTTTTTAACTCACCCCGGATTCGGTGAGGTAAAAGCGCCCTTCGTCGCCATCCACCAGGGCCCGGGCCCCCAGGGGGTAGGTGGCCTTTCGAGCCCCGTGGCCGAAGGGGACCCCCAGGAGCACGGGGACCTTCAAGGGACCCAAAAGGTCCTGGAAGACCTCTTCCAGGGTCAGGCTCCTTTCGGGGTGCCGGGGCTCGGCGTTGGTGCACTGCCCCACCACCACGGCGACACAGGCGTCGAGTTTTCCCGCCGAGCGTAGCTGACAGAGCCACCGGTCGTACTTGTAGGGCTCTTCGTCCACGTCCTCGAAGATGAGGACCTTGCCCTTAGTGTCCATCTCCCAGGGGGTGCCCATGAGGGCGGATATCAGGGACAGACACCCCCCCACCAGAGGGCCCTCGGCCCTGCCGGGCCTCAGGGCGCGCAGGGGGGGATCCCCCGGCGGGGGCAAGATCTCACCGCCGGGTTCGGGGGATGTAAGGGCCCGCAGGAGGTGGTCCCGGACGTAGCCCGGAAAAGTGCTTTTGCGAAACTCCGTATGGGGCATGGGGCCATAGAACGTGCAGAGCTCCCCCGTCCCCCCGAACATGAGGTGCAACACGGTGACGTCGCTGTACCCCAAAAAGACCTTGGGGTTTGCCCGCACCACCTCCAGGTCGATGAGCTCCGGCAGGCGATTGGCCCCCTCTCCCCCCCGGACGCAGAAGATGCCGTCGATGGCGGAGTCTGAAAACATGCGGTTCACGTCCCGGGCCCGGATCTCGTCGGTGGCCGCGAGGTAACCCCGACCGCCGAAGAGGCTTTCGCCGCACACCGTCCGAAAGCCCAGCGCCTCCACCGCCTGGACACAGGCCTCCCGTTCCCGGGGGTCCACGGGGTTTGACACGCTCAAAAGCCCCACGGTGTCTCCGGGTTTTAGTCTTCTACCCTTGCGCACGGAGATCCCTCCTTGCTTCGCCCGCGCGAAGTCCTTCGGTCCAAAAAGTTCCACCGCCGGAAGGCCTTTCGGGCAGAAGTCCGGCCGATCCCCCCGGCGGCCCGGCGCCTCCCTTCCGCCCCTTTTCCCTAGGCCAGGGGATAGTGGCAGGCCACCTTCCGCCCCTCCCGCTCCGACATCCGGGGCTCTTCTTCCCGGCATCGATCCCGGGCGTAGGGGCATCGGGGGGCAAAGCGGCACCCCGGGGGCAGATCCGTAGGGCTCAGCACGTCGCCCTGAAGCAAAAGCCTTTCCCGATCCCGCCGCCGGGGGTCGGGGAGGGGCACGGCGCCTATGAGAAACTTGGTGTAGGGGTGAAGGGGCGTCGAAAAGAGCTCTTCGGTGGGCCCCACCTCCATCACCCGTCCCAAGAACATGACCCCCACCCGGTCCGCCAGGTGGCGCACCACCGCCAAGTTGTGGGTGATGAAAAGATAGGTGAGGGAGAATTTCTCCCGGAGGTCGACCAACAGATTCAGTACCTGGGCCTGGATGGAAACGTCCAGGGCCGATACCGCTTCATCACAGACCACGAACTCCGGATGCAACGCCAAAGCCCGGGCGATGCCGATGCGCTGGCGCTGCCCTCCGCTGAACTGATGGGGAAAATGCCCCAGGACCTCGCCCCGCAACCCCACCAGCCTCAGGAGCTCCCTCCCCCGGACTTCCACCTCCCGGGGGGAAAGGTGGGGCTCGTGGGTCCAAAAGGGCTCCGCCAGGGTATCCCGGATGCGCATCCGGGGGTTCAAGGAGGCGTAGGGATCCTGAAAGACGATCTGCATCCTCCGGCGCTGCCGCCGGAGTTCTTCCGGAGCCATCCGAGCCAGGTCCTTCCCCCGAAAAAGGACCTCCCCCGAATCCGGAGGCAGGAGGCGCAACAGGGCCCGTCCCAGGGTGGTCTTGCCACACCCCGATTCTCCCACCAGGGCGAAGATGGAGCCCTCTTCGACGTCCAGGGAGACGTCGTCCACCGCCCTCACCCTCCGATGAGATCTCCCAAAAAATCCCCCCTCGGCCCGGAAGGACACCGTCAGATGCCGCACGGAAACCAGCGCATCGCTCAAGGCTTGCCTCCCTCCTCCGCCCGCCAGCAGCGCACCAAATGCCCCTCCCCTACGGCGACGAGGTCCGGGATCTGCCGGTGGCAGAGTTCCTGGGCCCAGGGGCATCGGGGGGCGAAACGACACCCCGGAGGCAAGGCCGTGAGGAGGGGCACCGCCCCCTCGATGCTCGCCAAGGGCCCCCGGCGCCCCGGCTTAGATGCGTCGGGGACGCACCGGAGCAATCCTTGGGTATAGGGGTGCCCGGGGCGCTCGAAGAGGCGGTAGACGTCCCCTTGCTCCACGATGTGTCCCGCATACATGACGTACACGTCGTCGCAGGTCTCGGCCACCACCCCCAGGTCGTGGGTGATGAGGACGATGGCGGTGCCGAGGCGATTTTTCAGCCCCATCATGAGATCCAACACCTGGGCCTGGATGGTGACATCCAGCGCCGTGGTGGGCTCATCCGCCACCAGGAGCTTGGGGCTGCAGATGAGGGCCATGGCGATCATGACCCGCTGGCGCAATCCCCCCGAGAGCTGGTGGGGAAAGGCTCCGTACCGGAGCTGGGGCTCCGGAATGCCCACGAGGTCTAGCATTTCCTCCGCCCGCCGCCGGGCCTCCCTCGCCGAGAGGCCGAGGTGGACCCTCAAGGGTTCTCCCACCTGGTTTCCCACGGTCTTCACCGGATTAAGGGACGTCATGGGCTCCTGAAATATCATGGAAAGGTCCCTGCCCCGGAAGGCGCCCATCTCCCGGGGAGTCATCCGGGCCAAATCACGCCCCTCGAAGAGGATCTCCCCCCTCGCCACTCGCCCGGGGGGCGAGGTCACCAGCCCCAGGATCGAAAGGGCCGTGACGCTTTTGCCGCACCCCGATTCCCCCACCAGCCCCGTGACCTTTCCCTCGAAGACCTCGAAAGACACCCCGTCCACGGCGGGGACGATCCCCCGGCGGGTGGCGAATTCCGTCCTCAAGTTCCGCACCTGGAGCACCGCGTTCCCCCGATCCATGGCGATTTCCCCTAATCCTTCATATAGGGGTCGATGGCGTCCCGCAGACCATCTCCCATGAAGTTAAAAGCTAGCACGAGCAGGAGGATGGCCACCCCGGGGAGGATCGCCTCCCAGGGGGCGGAGAAAATGAATTCTTTCCCCTGGGACACCAGAAGGCCCCAGCTCGGCGTGGGGGGCTGGGCTCCCACGCCGAGGAACGAAAGCCCCGCCTCCTGCATGATGGCCGCCGGGATCGACATGGTGAAGACCACCACGATGCTGGGCAGGCAGTTGGGCAGGATGTGGCGAAAGACGATCTTTCCCCGGGAGACCCCCAGGGCCCGGGCGGCCTCCACGAAGTCCTTTTCCCTGAGAGACAGCGTCTGGGATCGCACGATGCGCGACGTGCTGGCCCATCCCACTGCGGAGAGGGCGATGAAGATGTTGAAAAGGCTCGCCCCCAAGGTGTACATGATGGCCATGGCGAGGAGCAGCGAAGGAAAGGCCAGCACCACGTCCGCCAGCCGCATGATCCAAAAATCCGTCTTCCCTCCGTAAAACCCGCTCACCACCCCCAGCACGGCGCCGATGACGGTGGATAAAAAGGCGGGAATGAGGCCGATGACCAAAGAGATCCGGGCGCCGTGGACCACCCTCGTGAAAAGATCTCGGCCGTAATGATCCGTGCCGAACCAATGGTCCCAGGAAGGGGGCAGGTGACGCAGGTCCAGGTCTATGGCATAGGGATCTCCTCGGAGGAACCAGGGGGCCCCCAGGGCCATCAGCGCGATGACCGTCACCACTCCCACCCCCGCTAGGGCGGCCCGGTTCTTCCAGAAGGCCCGGACCACATCCCCCCATAGGGTCTCTCCCGCCATGTCATCGCCCGCCTCGGCCGGGACAAGGGGGGGGAGTTCGTCGGCGATCAACTTTGGGTCTCGACCCGGCCTCATCGCCCCACCCCCCCGTCGCGGCGAATGCGGGGATCCAGCCAGCCATAAAGGAGGTCTGCGGCGAGATTGCCCAGGATCACCAACACGGTGGTGAAAAGCACCGCCCCCTGGAGCAGGGGCATGTCCCTGTTTTGGATGGCCCCCACGGCGATGCGCCCCACCCCGGGGATGTTGAAGACGCTCTCCGTGATGACCGATCCCGAGAGGAGAAAGGCGATCTGAAGCGCCATCACCGTCACCACGGGGAGCAGGGCGTTTTTCAGGGCGTGCCGCAGGATCACCGGCCCCTGGCGCAGGCCCTTCGCCCGGGCCGTACGGATGTAGTCGTGGCGCATGACGTCGAGAAGGCTAGAGCGGGTGAGGCGGGCCACGAGCCCCGATGAGCTCCACCCCAGCACCAGGGCAGGCATGATGAGATGTTTGGCGCTGTAAAACCCCGCCACAGGAAGCCACCCTAGCTTGAGGGAAAAGAGGTACTGAAAGAGGAGGGCGGTCCAAAAGACCGGCGTGGAGACCCCCGTGAGGGCGAGGCCCATGAAAAAGTTGTCCACCAAGGAATAGGGCCTCACCGCCGACAAGATCCCGGCGGGAATGCCTATGCACCAGGCCACCAGGGCGGCGGCGAGGGCCAGTTTCAGCGTGGTGGGAAAGGCGTCTCGCAGAAGGCCCACCACGGGGCGCCGGAGCTTGTAGGATTCCCCCAGATCTCCCCGCAGGGCGTCGGAGATAAAACGCACGTACCGCACGGGCCAGGGGTCGTCCAAGTGCATCTGGGCCCGCACCCGGTCGATGACCTCGGGGCTCATGCGCTCCCCCATCATGAGGGCCACGGGATCCCCCGGCACCACGTGGAGCAGCATAAAGATCAAAAAAGTCACCCCAAGAAGGACGGGCACGGATACCGCTAACCGCTTGACGATGAATCCTCCCACTCCAACCCCTCCCCCCCTCGTCCACCCCTATCCGGGGACCCCGGCGCCGGAAAAGACCTTCGCCTCCGGACGAGCCTCACCCCGCCGGAGCCGTCGTCCCAGGGCGGTAGCTCATCATCGGTGAGGGGCGTGGCCATTCTAAGGCCCTCTCCATCTCCTGTCAACCCCGTCCTGCCAACTCGCCCTCCCGTCCTGCCAACCCGCCCTCCCGTCCCTTCGTTTCTTGACAACCTTCCGGGCGCTGCTACTATGGCCTCAGCCTCGATCTTTCCCCCTGGGTGACAGGAGAAAGGAAGTCCTTCCCATGACGTCAAAGAGACGGGTGGCGGTGGTGGGCTCCGGCCACGTAGGCCGGGAGGCCCTGGCGGCGATACGGGAAACTCCGGACCTGGAAGCGGCGGGGGTCGTACTCCGAGACCCCGCCCGACTGGAGGCCTTCTCGCGGGAGGTCGAAGCCCCCACGGCGCTGGATGTGGATTCCCTCGGCCCCGTGGACGTGGCCGTGCTGGCCATCGCCAGCCGGGCGGTTCCAGAGGTGGCGCCGTCGTACCTGGCCCGGGGAATCTGCACCGTGGATAGCTTTGACATCCACGGAGATGCGGCGATGGAGCTTCGCCAACGCCTCGACGTCGCGGGTCGAGGGGGGCACGCCGCCGCAGTGATCTGCGCCGGATGGGATCCGGGGACGGATTCCGTGGTGCGAGCCCTCCTGGAGTGCATCGCCCCCCGGGGCATCACCTACACCAACTTCGGCCCCGGCATGAGCATGGGGCACACCGTGGCGGTGAAGGCCCTCCCCGGCGTGAAGGACGCCCTCTCCCTCACCCTGCCCCAGGGCACGGGGATCCACAAGCGCCACGTGTACGTCACCCTTCAGGAGGGGGCGGATTTCGAAGAGGTCCGGGGGGCCATCCTGGCCGACCCCTACTTCCGCCACGACGAATGCCACGTCTTTCCCGCCGAGGACATCCGATCGCTCCTCGACCTGGGACACGGCGTCCACATGGAGCGCAAGGGCGTGGCCGGACGAAGCCACAACCAGCGTATGGAGTTCTCCATGAGCGTCATGAACCCCGCCGCCACGGCCCAGGTCATGGTGTCCGCCGCCCGGGCGGCCCTGCGCCAAAAGCCCGGGAGCTACACCATGCTGGAGATTCCCCTTTTGGACTTCCTGCCGGGGGACCGGGACGCCCTGTTGCGCCGCCTGGTCTAGCCCCTCGCCCCGGCGAGAAGGGACACCGCAAACGCCCTCCCCGTCTCCCGGGGCCGCGCCTTCCCTCCCCGAAACGCCGAAGGAAGCTCCCTGAGGAGGTTTGCCATGAAAACGGCCCAGATCATCTTGGAAATGTTTAGACGCTATGGCGTAGACACGGTCTTCGGCCTGCCCGGGGAAACCACCTTGCCCCTCTACGACGCCTGGAGGTCCTACCCCGACCTCCGCCACGTAATGGCCCGGGACGAACGGAGTAGCGTCTTCATGGCCCACGGCTACGCCCGGGTTTCGGGGCGTCCGGGGGTGTGCGAGGGCCCCAGCGTGGGAGCGCCGCACATGGTCCCCGGCCTTCTGGAGGCCCGCAAGGCCGCCCTGCCCCTCATCGCCCTCACCACGGATATCCCCCTCCACATGGAGCGGCGGAACATGCTCACGGGCTTCGACCAGACCGCCCTCCTCGCCTCCGTGGTCAAGGAAAGCCTCACCATCACCCGGCCGGAGGACGCCCCTTTCCTGGTGCGTCGGGCCTTTCGTCTGGCCACCTCGGGACGGCCGGGGCCCGTGCACCTGCGCCTCCCCATGGACGTGGCCTCCCAAGAAGGCTCCCCCGACGACCTCTACGCCCAAGATGCCTTTCGGGCGTGCCCCGGCGTCCGGAGCGCCGCCGCCCAAGGGGACGTGGAGGCCGCCGTGGAGCTCCTGAAGGCATCGTCCCAGGGGGTCATCGTGGCGGGGCAGGGGGCCGTGACCTCGGGAGCCTGGGAAGAGCTGCGCCTCCTGGCGGAGCGCTTCGGCCTCGCCGTGGGCACCACCCTGGGAGGCAAGGGGGCCCTGGCCGAGACGCACCCCCTGGCCCTGGGGGTGGTGGGATCCCGGGGAGGCACCCCCTTCTCCCACAGCGTCCTCGCCGAGGCCGACCTGATCTTTTTCGTGGGATCCAGCACGGACTCCGCAGGCACGGCGGGGTGGACCCGACCTCCCCGCCACGGCAAGGCCCGGGTGATCCAATTGGATGTCAGCGAGGCCGAGCTGGGAAACAACTACCGCGCCGACTTATTCCTACTGGGAGACGCCCGGGAGACCCTGGCGGCCCTTCTCCGGGCGTCGGACCCCGCCGAAAGGCACCCCGGGATGCGCCGCCGGGAACGTCGCGAAGAAGGCCTGGCCCTCCGGCGAAAGGCCTTCCTTCGTGAAGACGCCGCAGAAGGATGCCCACAGGGCGCCCCGGTGCACCCTTTTAGGTTCCTCCAAGCCCTGGAACGGCGCCTTCCGGAAGGGACCACGATCACGGTGGATCCCGGCATCAGCGCCATCTACCCCGCCACCTACCTCCGGCTCAAAACCCCGGGGCGACACTTCGTCAGCAACTTCGCCATGGGGGCTTTGGGGTTCGCCCTCCCCGCCGCCCTGGGGGCCTCCTTTGCCGACCCCGGAGGACCTACGGTGGCCCTGTCGGGAGATGGCAGCCTGGGGTTTTGCGCGGGGGAGCTGGAGACCCTGGGGCGCACGGGGGCCCCCGTCAAGCTCTTCGTCTTCGACAACGGCACCTTCGGGTGGATTCGGGCCACCAACCTCGTCGACCTCGGCACCGGGGAGGTCATGGCCACCACCTTTTCCCCCACCGACCACGGCCGAGTGGCCGAGGGGTTCGGCGTCCCCGCCCTGACCATCGCCACCGCCGAAGACGTGGACTCCGCAGTGGATGAGGCCTTCGATCGCCCCGGCCCCATGGTGGTCGTAGTGAAGGTCCTGTCCGAAGAACGATGCCTGCCCCCCGTGCCGGGGTGGGAAAGGGCGCAGGGGTGAATTCGATGGGGAGGACCCCGCCCCGCCCCCCGGCTCGATGTGAAAGAGGCGCAAGGATGATCGCGATGGTCCCTTTGGAGCGAGCCCCCGGGAGAAGACCCTTCCGGAGCCCCACGGGGCCTGAAGGGGGTGAAGAGGCTGGCATGATGAAAAGACTGCGCCTTTTGCTTTTATCGATGGCGATCTTGGGGATCCTGGCGACGGCGGGGTGGGGGGAAGCCCCCATTCCCGGGGGAGTTTTGTCCTATCGCCTCGCCTCCTCCCCCCTTACCCTGGATCCCGCCCAGGCCACAGATGAGAGCTCCCTCCGGGGGGTGAACCTGATCTTTGAGACCTTGGTGGACTACGACTCCGACGCCCGCCAGGTGACGCCCCTCCTGGCGGAGACCTGGGAAACCAACGCCGACGCCACGGTCTGGACCTTTCACCTACGCCGAGGAGTGCGCTTCCACAAGACCTGCGGCGGAGAGCCCACGGCCAACGGCGGCCGGGAGGTGAGGGCCCAGGACGTGAAGTACTCCCTCGAGCGCCTGGTCAGGGTCCGGGCCCCCCGGGTGCACTTTTTAGACATGATAAATGGTTACCAAGACTTCGCGAGCTCCGATGTCACCGGCGTCAATGATTGGAAGGGCATCAAGGTCCTGGACGACCACACCCTCCGCTTCGACCTGGCGTACCCCTTCGCTCCCTTCCTGGCCGCCCTGGCGTACGACTCCTGCGGGGTGGTGCCCTCCGAAGACGCGGAAAAATGGGGAAAGGACTTCGGCCTCCACCCCGTGGGCACGGGGCCCTTCGCCTTCAAGGTCTGGGACTCCGGGGTCCGCCTTTCCCTGGAGAAAAACCACTCTTACTGGATGAAAGATACCCTGGGACATCCCCTTCCCTACGTCGACGGCGTGGATCTGGTCATCGAACCCGACGACCTCCTGGCCTACGAGGGCTTTAAAGGGGGATCCATCGACATCCTGCCCGGATGTCCCGACGAGGCATACCAAGAGGCAAAAGACACCCTGGGGCCCCTGGGGCTCTTCCAGCAGCGCCCCGGAATGGGAGATGTGTATTGGTGTTTTAATTTAACCAAGGAACCCTTCAAGGACAACCTAAAGCTCCGTCAGGCCCTTAACTACGCCATAGATCGAAGGGCCATCAGTGAATCGGTGGTGAAGGGGCGCTACTGCGTGGCCGCCGGCGTCCTTCCCCCCAGCGTGCCGGGGTACAATCCGCGAATTCGCGGCTATTCCTTCGATCTCGAAAGGGCCCGAAGCCTCATGAAAGAAGCGGGGTACGATAAAGGGCTGGCATTGACGGTTCATATCGCGGCCAACGCCCGCCAGAGGGCCGTCGCCGAGGCGATCCAGGCCCAGCTCGCCCCCCTGGGGATCGCCCTGCATATCCAGGAATCGAGCGGGGCGGCCCACCGAACCCTGGTACGCCAAGGGGAAACGGCCCTTTCCTGGAACAGTTGGATGGCCGACTACGTGGACCCGGATAACTTCCTCCATGTCCTCTTTCACTCTACGAACCATGGAAGCCGGGGGAACTACTCCCGCTACGCCAATCCCGAGGTGGACCGGGTGCTGGACGAAGCCCGGAAGGAGATGAACTGGGGAAGGCGCATCGCCCTCTACCGCCGGGCGGAACAATTGATTTTAGATGATGCCCCCTGGATCTTTCTGTACCATTACACCACGGACATCATGTACCGCGACGCCGTCCACGGAGTGAAGCTCGCCGCCCTAGGGGAGTACAAGACCAAGCTCACGACAACCTGGAAGGATCCCCGGTAGGGGCGGACCCCCGGAGGGCTTCATGCCCCGCGACGCCGTCCACGGAGTGAAGCTCGCCGCCCTGGGGGAGTACGAGACCAAGCTCACGACAACCCGGAAGGATCCCCGGTAGGGGCGGACCCCCGGAGGGCTTCATGCCCCGCGACGCCGTCCACGGAGTGAAGCTCGCCGCCCTGGGGGAGTACGAGACCAAGCTCACGACAACCCGGAAGGAGCCCCGGTAGGGGCGGACCCCCGGAGGGCTTCATGCCCCGCGACGCCGTCCACGGAGTGAAGCTCGCCGCCCTGGGGGAGTACGAGACCAAGCTCACGACAACCCGGAAGGAG
>CALMLW010000049.1 GCA_937868015.1 uncultured Synergistaceae bacterium
AAAGAGTGGTACCTTCCGGCCCGGAAGGGGCTCGGCATCCCCCGAAAGAGGCGCCCTCCGTCGTGGTATATCGGAGAGCTCTTGCCGTGGCGCGGAACCCGGGCCCGGCCCACCGTGCCGCCGAAGACCTGGGCGATGCACTGGTGCCCCAGGCACACCCCCAGCAGGGGCACCCGGCCCGCGAAGCGCCGCACGACCTCGGGGCAGACCCCCGAATCCTCCGGGCGCCCCGGCCCCGGCGACAGGACGATCCGCTCCGGGGCGAGGCGATCGATCCCCTCCGGATCGATGCGGTCATGGCGCACCACCAGGACGTCGTCGAAGGGGGCAAAGGCGTCCGCCAGGTTGTACGTGAAGGAGTCGTAGTTATCCAGGATGAGAATCATCGCGACCCCTCATCCCCGCCGAAGGCCTCGAAGAGGGCCCTCCCCTTGTGCATCGTCTCCTCGTATTCCCGGACCGGATCCGACTCCGCCAC
The DNA here is from genome assembly GCA_937868015.1 of uncultured Synergistaceae bacterium. GTDB lineage: Bacteria > Synergistota > Synergistia > Synergistales > Aminiphilaceae > CALMLW01. The sequence continues at coordinate 479 of CALMLW010000049.1, forward strand.
GACCCCCGCCCCCACCTGGAGGGAGAGCACTCCCTGGCTCAGGGTGACCGTGCGGATGGCGATGGCGCTCTCCAGGTCACCATCGAAGCCGAGGAATCCCACCGCCCCGCCGTAGACCCCCCGGGGCTCCCCCTCGATCTCGGCGATGCGCTCCAGGGCTCGGACCTTCGGCGCCCCGGAGAGGGTTCCCGCAGGAAAGGCGGCCCCCAGGGCGTCCAGGGCGTCGCACTCCGGACGGAGAATCCCCTCCACCTGGGATCCCAGGTGCATGACGCGGGCGTAGCGCTCCACCCCCATCTCCTCGGTCACCACAACGCTCCCCGGCACCGAGACCCGGGCCAGGTCGTTCCGCGCCAGATCCACGAGCATCATGTGTTCGGCTCGCTCCTTCTCGTCGCTCCGGAGCTCCCGCTCCAGGGCCCGATCCTCCGCCACGGAGCCCCCCCGGGGGCGGGTCCCCGCCAAGGGACGAGTCATGACCCGGCGCCCCCGGACGCGGACCAGCATCTCCGGCGATGCCCCCACCACGGCAAGGCCGGGAAACTCCAGGAGAAACATGTACGGCGAGGGGTTGGCCCGACGGAGGGCCGCAAAGAGCTCCAGGGGATCCTCGTCGCAGGGGGCGTCGAAGCGCTGGGACAGGACGATCTGAGAAAGTTCCCCTTCCTCGATGAGCTCCCTACCTCGGGCCACCATCCGGAGGAACTCCTCCCGGGACCGCCGAGGGACCAGGGGGCTCATCCCGAGGGAGGCGGTGGGGCTAGGAGATCCTCTGCCGATGCGCCTCCGGACCTCTTCGATCCGCCCCCGGGCCCGCCGGTGGAGATCGCGGCGCTCGGCCTCCCCCGAGCTCCGGGGAACCCTCACGGGACAGATCACGGTGAGGGTCTGGAGGACCTGGTCCACCACCAACACCGTGCCGGGGGAAAACCAGAGGGCCTTGGGCCCCGGCGGCCGGGGAAGGGTTCTCCCGGGATGGTCGTGAAAGAGGTCGTCGAAGTCCTCCACCGCCTCGTGGGCCACGTATCCCACCGCTCCGCCGAAAAAGGGGGGAAGCCCCGGGTATCCCGCCCCATGCCCCCCTTCGATGTGGCTCCGGAGCAGGTCAAAAAACTTCCCCTCCGTCGCGGGACCCTGGGGGGTACCATCGCCCCGGAGGAGCTCCACTCCCCGCTCCGAACTCCGGAAAAACACCTCCGGATCGGTGCCGACGAAGGCAAATCGGCCCGATCGGGGGCCCGTGCCATCGCTTTCCAGGAGAAAGGACGCGCCGCCGCGACACCTCCGGTAGATCTCCCGCAAAGGGGCCTCCAGGGGCCCTCGGTACCCCACCGGCACGATGCGGTGCTCCTCCGCCAGGGCCAGAAAGTCCTCTTCGGTCAGGAGAAACCCCTCTCCCGGGATCCCTTCGCCCGCCCTATCCATCACCGCCACCGCTTCTTTCTCCATCACCGCTTCGCCAAGCCTTGCCATCTCGTCTCGATCTCCCTTCCTGCCTCTTCTCGTCCGCTCCGCCGAGGGCCTTCGCGGCTTCGGCGCAAAAAAATCGAGGGAGTCGTCCTCTCCGACGACCCCCTCGATGCTCCCCCGGCGGGGAGTAAGAAAAAAGGGCTACGGAGAGGGTTTAATCCCTCCGCAGCCCGGCCATGCATCAGGCGTGCGGCGGGAGCCTAGGGCTCCCACCACCAAAGGTTCGCTACCGTACGGACCGTCTGAACCGCAGTACGCCTCATGCCATCTCCCCCAATCTTGCGGGGGATCCTAGCACACTCCTCCCCGAAGCGCAAGGGGGTGGAAAAATTAATATCAATAGCCGTCAATCCGGTAGTTTATCGTGCCGTCCGGGTTAGTCGCCGGAATCTCCGTCGACAGGTCGATCTGGGCAAAGGGGTCACCCTTTCCTTCGGCGTCGTGGTACTTGGGCGTCAGGATCCCGTCGGGGATCCGGACGGGGGGAACGAAGCAAAATCTCGACACGTCGGCGCGGCACTGTTCGATGCGGTGCGGGAACACGCGCAACACCATCAGGTCGAAGGACCACACGATGTCGCGCCCCATCTGGACGTCCGGGCAGTGGGCCTTGACGCTCTCCAGGGCGCTGGCCACGGTGTCATCGGCGGCGGGAAAGTGGGTGGCCACCGTGAGCCGGGGGCGAGGGGCAATTTCGCTGAGGATGTACCCGAAGGCCCCCTGGGAGGTGTGCGAGCTGTTTTGGACCCTCGTCAGTCCCTGGACGGTCTCCTGGAACGAAGCGTAAAGGGGATCGCCGGGCTCCGGGGCCGCGTTGAGTCCCATGCTCTTATAGGCCCAGACCGCAGGGGGCACCACCATCTCGTGGATGAACACATCCACCCCCCGGCCGCCGTTTTTGGCCTGTTCGACGCTGTGGAGCTCGGGCTTCGTGTCGCTCGTGTAGATCATGGACAGGTCGGTGCCCTCCGGAGTCCGCCAGGTGAGCTTGTACCCCATCGACCCCTTTCGGCAGTGGATCACGGGAAAGTGGGTGATTTCCACTCCCGTGGAGGCGTTGTGGTAGGCCACTCCTCCGACCTTCTCCCAGTCCAGCTCGATCGGCACGATGGCGTAGGAATCTCGGGGGTCGTCGTTTCCCACCGGCACCGGGTCATGGGGAAGGCCCCAGCTCTCCCGGGTGGGGGGCACGTAGCCCGCGTAGGCGGTGCCCTGAAAGCTGAAGCTCTCCGTGTGCCACCGCAAGGCCTCTCGCAGGTGCGAACAAAAGCTTTTGACTCCGTCGTCATAGTAGGCCGCGCCATCGGGCATCGTGCCCGAAATGTCACATCCCCCGGCGGAGAACCGACGGGAAGAAGGGATCGGCACGCCGGAGGGCTTCGAGCCCCAGACGTAAAGGGGGGACTTCCGGTCCGACGAGGGGCCGAAGCAGTAGGTGTGGAGCAGGTCGTTCATGTGGTCGGCGTGGAGATGGTTGATGAACACCTTGTCCATCAGGCGGTATCCCACCCGGGCCGCCGCGTAGTTGGCCGACACCCCCGCCCCCATGTCGAAGATAAACTGGTCCACCGGCTTGCCGTGATAATAGGGATCGCTGGCATCGCCGCGCCATCCCACCTCGACGAAGATGCTCATTTCGGCCTGGGCCAGGCGCACCGGCAGGGGGATCATGGAGCCCATGAAGGTGATGCGCATCTCGTTGGGCTCCAGGGGAGTCAGGGGATCGAAAAGCGGCAAGTTGTCGAAATAGGTGTAACGCTCGGTATCCCCTCCCCCCGCCCCCAGGGGAGCCGCCCCCCATGAGGGAAAAGATCCCAGGACCATCGCCATCACCCATAACGCTCCCATTATCCGCATGCTAAAAAATTTTTTCATAATCCCATTCCCCCTTGTTCCTTCTCCTCATCGCGGAAAAAACCTTGGCTCGGAGGCCTCCACGCCACCGCAGGCGTCCCGGACCATCCCTCGTCAAACCCTCCCCCGACGGATCTATCACCTTCTCTACGAGATCTCCGCATTGCCCCCATAAATAGCACTCCGGAAAAAATCCGTCAACCGGCAAAGATCTCCGGGGACCCAAGGTCTTTTGGGGCGCCGAGGGCGATCCCAAGCCCCGGGGCTTTGGCCCCGGGGGGCGATGGGGCCTTCGGGACCGGGGAGGTCGCTTCGAAAAAAAATTACCCCCTTGACGAAAAATCCAAAGGCGTGTAAGGTGTCGCCCAACGTTTCCCGATGAACTTCCCCCGGAGGTGACACAGTGGTTCGGACCAAGGCCCCCCTTGACCCCCTATTCCGGTCTCTTTCCGCCGACGCCCCGGCGCCGCTGCGTCCCCTGGGGCTTTCACCCCGGCGAGGCCTCGGCGGCCTGCCTCCTTCCGTTGCGGGAAACCTTCCCTCGCAGCGCGGGACTGATTCCCCCCTTCATGCCCTCTATTACGTGGGGTTCTCCTTTACCGACGGCCAGTGGCGTTATCGCCAGTGGCCCTTCGTCTATCCCGAAACCGATTATCGGCAAAGGAGATCTTCTCTCCCCCCAAACCCCCGGGACCTCTGATCCTCCCCCGGAAGGGACACGCCACATTAAAA
>CALMLW010000050.1 GCA_937868015.1 uncultured Synergistaceae bacterium
GGACCCACGGGAATTTCGTAGACCCCCGACCCCTCCACTTCCAGAAAGGGGATTTCCCGGGATACGTAAGGGGGTCTGTGGCGGCGGTCGTAGTCCCGGCGCAGGGGATGGACCCCTTCGGGCCAATGGCTGTGGAACACCAGGGGTTTAAGCTGGGGATGCCCCTCGGGGATCAGGCCGAAGAGGTCGGAGATCTCCCGCTCGTAGAGCGAGGCGGAGGGCACGCGGTCTCCCAGGGAAGGGAAGCGTTCCTCCCCCGGGGGCAAGGGAGTGCGCACCACCACGAAGGCCCCGGCCTCCGGGGCGGCAAAGACGTGTCGCAACACGAAGCCCCCGCATTCCAAGGATCTCTCGTCCGTGGCAAAGAGCATCGCCAGGGAAAGGCCCAGGTAGTCCTGGAGAAAGATCCCCAGGGACCGCAGGGTTTCGACGGTGGCGTCGAGGCGCAACTCATTCCCCCGGGGGGTCACCGTCCCCCCCCATCGTCCCAGGGCCTCCTGTAGGGCCGCCTTAGATGTGAGTGCCATATCCCTATCCCCCCATCACGATCCGGGTGGCGTCGCGCAACAGGGACCACGCCTCCGAGGGCAGGGCAAACCCCGAAACGCCGATGACCACCAGGAGAAGGATCATAACGACCAATCCCGGCGCGTTGGGTTCCCCCGGCTCCACGGAAAAATCGGCGGGAAGGTCTCCCACGAAGACCCGGTGGAGGGTCACGGCGAATCCCACGAAGATCAACGCCAGGAGAAGGGTCATCCCCGCCCCCAACCCGAGGTATCCCCCCTGAAAGCAGGAGGTGAGGAGCCCCAGCTCGCTGAAGAAAACGCTGAACGGGGGAAGGCCTCCGATGGCGAGAAAGCCCAGAAAGAGCGCGGGGCCCGTTACGGGAAGCGTGCGCAAAAGCCCCCGGACCTTGCGAATGTCCCGGGAGCCGTACTTCTGGTATACCGTGCCTGTGGCCAAAAAGAGCATGGACTTGGTGAGGGAGTGGTTTACCATGTGAAACAGGGTGGCAAAAATCGCCGCCGGGGAGAAGATCCCCGCTCCCATCGCGAGGAGCCCCATGTGCTCTATGCTGCTGTAGGCCAGGAGGCGCTTGTAATCTCTCTGGGTGAGCAAGAATATCGCCGCCGTGCCCACGGAGATGATCCCCAGGGCCATGAGGGCGGGCCCCGTGAAGGCCTGCCCCCCCAGACCTCGGTTCACCACCGCCGTCACCCGGAGGATGCCGTACATGGCGCTGTTGAGCAATACCCCCGATAGCATGGCACTCACGGGGGAAGGGGCCTGGCTATGGGCATCGGGAAGCCAGTTGTGCAGCGGCGCCAGCCCGGCCTTCGTCCCGAACCCCACCAGGGCGAAGACGAACGCCAGGCGGAGCAGGGCCCCGTCCAGCTTATCTGCGTGGGCCATGAGGAAGGGCCAGGAGAGGGCCGTGCCCGCCCCTCCGTCGGTGCCCCCCGAAGCCATGTGCAGGATGGTAATACCCAAAAAGGCCAGGGCGATGCCCACGGTGCAGAGGATCATGTACTTCCACGCCGCCTCCAGAGATCGTTTCTCGTTCTCGAAGCCCACCAGAAAGGCCGACGCCAGCGTGGTTCCCTCGATGGCGATCCAGAGAATGCCCAGGTTTTCCGTGGTGAGGGCCACCACCATGGAGAAGATAAAGGCAAAAAGCAGGGAGTAGAAGAGCCGAAGCCCCCGCAGCTCCGTGTGACCCCGACCGAGCTCCTCTTGGAAGTACCCCCAGGAGAAGACGTTCACCGCCACGGAGACCAAAAGCACCAGCCCCAGAGTCAAAAATCCCAGGCTATCCACGTAGAGGTACCACGGGGCTCCCCAGGCCACGGGGCCCGTGGCGCTGATGGTGTGTCCCAATACTCCTCCCGCGACGAGCATGGCCAACGACCCCCCCGTGCCGACCAGGAAGAGCAAGAGGGCGTGGCGGGCCAGGAGGAACAGGGGAATCACCGCCAGAGGCGTTCCCAGAAGGACGAACATCATGGCCCTATCCCCTCAGCTTTCGCAACTTGCCCATGTCCAGGGAGTGGAACTTCTCGCTAAGCTGGAACACCAGCCCTCCCATGATCAGCACCGCCGACAGCACGTCCACGAAGACCCCCAGATCTACCACGAAGGGCATACCCCCGGCGGCAAAGAGCGAGGCCACGAAGAGGCCGTTTTCCATCACCAAAAATCCCACGATCTGCCCCAGGGCGAAACGACGACTGATCATGAAAAATAGACCCATAAGCACCACGGCCACGGCGTTTATCAGATGCGAGGCCCCTCGGTCGGCGGGAACTCCGTTGCCGAGCACCGCGAAGTAGGCGAAGGCGGTGAGGGCGCAACAGCACAGCACCAAAAGGGGGATGTTGTAGAAAAAGTCCTTTTCCCGCCGAGGTTCCCCCTGGCCGTGGGCCTTGAGCAGCACCCGGGGAATGGCCCAGACCTTTACCCCCAGGGTGATGGCAGCCACCACCAAAAGATCCCATTCTCCCCGGTCGGAAAAGTGCTCCGTCCCCACGACGAGGGCCCCCAGAGCCACCAGGGCGGACTGGACCTGGAAGGTGCGGATGTAGGACCGCACCCGCTTATTTGCCACCAGGGCGAAGGTGGACAGCAGAATGGCCACCGACAAGAAATGCGTTCCGTCCATCGTGTCACCCCCCGAAGACCATCAAATTTAGAAACCCCAGGAAGGCGGCGATGAAGGCCATGGCCGCCAGATTGGGCACGCTAAAAATCCGGAGCTTGACGGTGAAGACCTCCGCCACCCCTGCCACCGCCGCCATGACCAGCACCTTGGCGGCGGCCAGCGGCAGGCCCAGCACCACCCCTCCGATCCCCATACCCGCCAGGGCGGCGTTGCCGAAGGGGAGAAAGACCTGGGCTAGCACCGTGAGAAACAAGAGCTGTTTCACCGCCGCGCCGTACTCCATCAGGGCGAGAAAAGGCCCCGAGTACTCCAGTACCATGGCCTCGTGGACCATGGTGAGCTCCAGATGGGTGGAGGGGTCATCCACGGGAATGCGGGCCGTTTCTCCCAACGTCACCAGGATGAGGGAAAAAAGGAGCAGCAAGAACGAAGGGTGCCACACCGCCGTCCCCAGGGT
>CALMLW010000051.1 GCA_937868015.1 uncultured Synergistaceae bacterium
CCCGCCATCAGGTCCCTCTCCAGGTCGTAGCGCACCAGGATGTGAAGGACGTAGGTGCCCTCGTCGGCCTCCAGGCGGCGGGGGCCACGCCCCACCCGGTTGAGCCACCGCAGGAATCGGTCCAGGGGAAGGTCTCGCTCCTCCAGGTGGCAGAGCTCCCGAAGGCGGGGCAGCCAGAAGGACCAGAAGGGCTCGCTCCGCCCCACGTGGTTTTCCCAGAATCGGGACTGGGCCTCGTGGACGGAGGGGTCCAGCGCCGATCCCACGGGCTCTCCGAAGCGCTCTGGAGGCAGGCCCTGCTCGTAGAGGCCGTGCCCTCCCTCGTGCAGCGCCCCCAGCACCCCGGAGAGGGAAGAGGTCTTGTAATGGGTGGTGAGGCGCACGTCGTGGGGACCTAGGGTGGTGGTGAAGGGGTGGTGGGGCGTGGGGGTAAAGATCCCCCGGGAAAGGTCAAAACCCAGGGCCGTCACCATCTCCCGGGCCAGCGTCTTCTGGGCCTCTTCGGGGAAGGAGATCTCCCGGGAAAGGGGGTCGGGGAGGGTTTGCTGGAGCTCCAAGGCCCCATCGATCAAGGCCCTCAGGGGGGCCTGCACGGCGCCGAAGAGGGCGTCGCAGGAAGCCACCGAAGTGCCGGGCATGAACTCGTCCAGGAGGGCATCGTAGGGGTGGGCCCCGCCGCCGAGGCACTGGGCCTTCTCCCGGGCCAGGGCCACCAGGGCCGTCAGGGGCTCTTTGAAGGGGGCGAAGGTGTTTTCTTCTTTGGCCCTTTTCCATGCCTCGGTGGCCCGGGTCTGGGCCTCCGCCTCCCGGGCCTTGAAATCGCATGGGAGTTTGGTGAGCTGGTCGTGCTTCCGGCGCCACCAGAAGAGGTTGGCCCGTTCCTCGGGGGGCCAATCCCCCTTTTCCGCCTCGTCCAGCGCCCGCCCCACGGCGGCGTCACTCCAGAGATGGTGGAAGGTGTCGGCGAGCCATCCCTTTACTTCGCCCCGAAAGGCCCCGTCGGCCTCCGGCATGGCTAGATCCATATCCCAGTCCGCCAGAGCCTCTAAGGACTGGATTTTAGTCCCTTCTCGGGACTTTCGAGCGAGAAAGGCGTAGGCCTCTTGAGGGGTGCCCGCAGGGTGATCGGTCATGAAGGGGGACTCCTTTCGGTTTTCTCATAAAAAACGCTCCGCCTCCGGGCGAAGCTCCCCCTCGCCGGGACACCGCCTCGGGGTTACCGGGAGCGGTGAGACAAAAAAAGCGACGGCGAAGGGACGATCGACGGCATCGTCACCAAAAAACGAAGAAAGGTCCTTCCCGGAGAAGAGAGAAGGACCACATCCATCGGGACCGCATGGGGGCCGGGGTCTTCCGAACCCGTCTTTTTCCCGGAGCCAGGGCTATTTTACCCCACCGTCCCGGCGCAACCCTTCCGTGGCGCTCGTCAAGAAACGCCCTGCGGAGGAAACATAACACCTTCTAGCCGAAAGGACAACCCCAAAACACCCCCCGAGATCAAATTTGATCCCGGAAGGGAAATAGCGCGAAGCCCCGACCCCCGGGAGAGGGGCGAGGCTCGCCTCTCCGCCGCCCTCCCGGGGAAATCAGAGCCCCAGGTAGGCCCGGCGCACCTCGGGGTTGGCCAAAAGCTCCGCCGCCGACCCGGAGAGGGCGATCTGACCGCTCTGGAGCACGTAGCCCCGGTCGGCGATCTCCAGGGCCTCCTGCACCATCTGCTCCACCAGGAGCACGGTGACGCCCGCCCGGCGGATGTCCCGCACCGCCTCCATGACCTTTTCCACCAGGGAAGGCATGAGCCCCAGGCTCATCTCGTCCACCAAGATCATCTTGGGCATGCTCATGAGCCCCCGGGCGATGGCGAGCATCTGCTGCTCTCCGCCGCTCATGGTCTCGGCGGTCTGGGTCAACCGCTCCTTCAGCCGGGGAAAGAGGGACAGAACCATCCCCAGTTGCTCCGCCACCCGGTGGTCCCGGCGCTCCAGATAGGCCCCCAGCAGGAGGTTTTCCCGCACCGAGAGCTTGCCAAAGAGTCTCCTCCCCTCGGGCACGTACGCCAGTCCCCGGGCCACCACCTGGGCTGCGGGGAGCCCCCCGATCTCTTCCCCCAAGAACTGGATGCTCCCCCCCGTGGGTTTGAGCAGCCCCGCCAGGCATCGCATCATCGTGCTCTTGCCCGCGCCGTTGGCCCCCACCAGGGCCACCACTTCTCCGGGATGGACCTCCAGGGTCACGTCGTGGAGCACCGACACCTCGTCGTATCCCGCCCACAGATTCGACACCTTAAGCATGGGCCATCTCCTTGTGTTTGCTGGCGAACTTGGGTCCCAAGTAGGCGGCGATGACCCGCTCGTCCTCCACCACCCGTCGGGGGACGTCTTCGGCGATCTTCACCCCGCCGTCCAGGACCACCACCTTGTCGGCAACGGGCATCACCGCCTCCATGATGTGCTCCACCACCAGGAGCGTCACCCCTCGCTGGCGCAGGGAGAGCAAAAGCTCCACCGCCGACTTTATCTCGCTGGGGGTGAGTCCCGCCATGACCTCGTCCAGCATGAGGAGCCGGGGTTTGGTGGCCAGGGCCCGGGCCACCTCCAGACGCTTCTTGTCGGCGATGGTGAGCTTTCCCGCCCGAAGGCCCCCTTTGGCCTCCATGCCGCAGAGGGCTAGGGTTTCTTCGGCCACCTTCCGGGCCCCTTCGGGGCTCTCCACCCGGCAGTACGCTCCCACCATGACGTTTTCCAGCACCGACATTTCCTTCAAAGGACGCACCACCTGAAAGGTGCGCACCGCCCCCCGACGGCAGATGTCGTAGGGAGGGCGCCCCGTGATCTCCTGGCCGTCGAAGAAGATGTGTCCCTCGGTGGGGCGGTAGGTGCCGCTGATGCAGTTGAACAGGGTGGTCTTGCCCGCTCCGTTGGGGCCGATGAGCCCCACGATGGTCCCTTCTTCCACGGAGAAGGAGACGTCGGCGTTGGCCATGAGGGCCCCGAAGGCCATGGAAACGCCTTGTACTTCCAAAAGCGCCATGGACCTCACCCCTTTCTCCGGAAAACGTGGCCGATAAAGCCCACCACGCCCTGGGGTTGGCGGGTCACCACGAAGATGATGAGGACGCCGAAGATGATAAGATCCACGCCTCCTCCCACGCCTCCCCAGGCCGCCCGGGTGTACTCCTGCAGGGGCATGAGGATGGCCGCCCCCACCAGGGGCCCCCAAAAGGTCCCCACGCCCCCGAGGATGGAGATGAGGACGAACTTCATGGCCATGTCCAGGGACATGACCATGGGGGGATCCACCCGGTAGTTGTACTGGGCGAAGAAGGCGCCGCAGAGCCCCGCCAGAAAGGCCGAAAGGGCCAGGGCCGAAAGCTTCACCCGGGCGCTGTTCACCCCCAGGGATTCCGCCGCCTCCTGCCCCTCGCGCACGGCCCGGAGCCAGGC
>CALMLW010000052.1 GCA_937868015.1 uncultured Synergistaceae bacterium
GCGTGCCCTCCGCGCCCCTTTCCCCGGCCGATCAGAAGCTCTCCGGCGGTGAGGGGGATGGCCCCTTGATCCCACCCTCTTTAAGGGGGACCTTGACCGAAGCCCCATCGCCGCAGGGACTTCGCCCCTTTGACCTGGGGATAACAAAGGACCGTTTCGTTTTCGACAAAACCTTAGAAGCTCCCGGACAAAGCGCCCCCCTGGGGCGAGAAGCCCCCGAGGATCCGGGGGAAAGGGGGGGGCGGGGGATTTCCGAGACTCCTTCCGGAGGGCCTTCCACCCCCGCCGCCGGCCCCCTTCGGGGAGGGCCCTTCGCTCCCGGGACCGGACCGCTCTTCGGAACCCTCTATGATTCTGGTCCGCCCTCTATTGACGAGGCGCCCCCGCTCCCGAGCGTCCTCCCTGCCGGTACAGAAGGCCCTGTGGAGGCCCCTGGATTCTGGAGGCTGACCGGAGAAAGCCCGAGGCCGGGATCCCCGTCCGCCCCGGAGACCTTCCTGGAAGAGGCCCTTTTCCCCCTGCGGGAACGCTCCCCCCGGGAGCGGCGGGAGGGATCGGGGGGCGAACCGAGGAAACAATCTTTTTCCTTCTCGGGAGACCCCTCCTCCTTGGCGGCGGGGGGGGCATCTCCGGTCCGAGGGGGCTTTGACGTCGCCCTGGCCTCCCAGACCCTGGGAAGTCGAGGGAGCGCCGCCATCCTCGAAGGGGCGGAGCTCCTCCTGCGGACGGCGGTGCGGGCCGAAAGCCATTCCGCCCGCATGATCATCGACCCCCCCGCCCTGGGGCCCGTGGAGGTCTCCGTCACCCTGGCGGCCGATGGCCTTTCCGCCTCCTTCCGGGTGGAGAGCGAGGCGGTGCGCCAGCTCCTCTTGCAGCACGCCGACGCCCTGCGGGAGAGCCTGGCCCGGGCGGGCCTTCCGGTGGGGGGCTTCTCCCTGTCTGTGGACGTGGGTACGGGGGATCGGCGTCCCCCCGAAGCCTCCCCGGAGGGGCGCCGTCGGGCTCGGAACGGCCGGAACGACGAAGAAGGCGAGGAGAGGGGAGAACCCCTGGGGCGCCTGGATGCGGAGGCGGGGGTGCTCCACTGGGTGGGATGATCTTCCGATTTTTCTTCAGTTTACCCTCCGCGCCGCCGAAAAAGGGAGTGATCGGTTCGAGGGGAGTTCTCGAGGAAACGGGAGAAGACCCACGACCCTTCGCCACGGAACGGCGGAGGTGGGACGCGCAAGGGAGTGCGCCCTCGGCAAACCACGAGAAAAAATACCAGAGGAGGCGGACCACCATGTTGCGATCCCTCATGTCCGGCGTCACCGGCGTCAAAGCGCACCAGACCCTGCTCGACGTCACGGGAAATAACATCGCCAACGTCAATACCGCAGGGTTCAAAAAATCGAAAGTCACCTTCCAGGACCTGCTCTACCAGACCAACCGCCAGGGGTCGGCCCCGAGCGACGGGGAGCTCGGGGGCATCGACTCCCAGCAGGTGGGGCTCGGAGTCAAGGTAGGAGCCATCGAAACCCTCCACACCCAGGGAAACACGGAATACACCGGCAACCGCACCGACCTGGCCATCCAAGGGGACGGGTACTACGTGGTCACCGACGGCGTGGAGCAGATGTACACCCGGGCGGGGAACTTCATCCTCGACGCGAAAAGCGACATGGTCCACGCGGGCACGGGGTACCGCCTCCAAGGGTATACCATGGTGGAAGATGCGGCGAACCCCGGCACCTACGTCCCCGGCACCCAGTTTTCCGACGTGAACATCCCTGTGGGGAGGAAGATGGAGGCCCGGCAGACCACCCTGGCGGGGTTCCGCTGCAACCTGGACAGCGGCGCCCAAGGGAACCTCCCCGTGGGAGTCCTGGCCCAGGGCTTTTCTTCCACCGCCACCCTGGGGGGGAGGCGCTACGACATCACCGTGGCCGAGGGATCCACGGCGGAGACCTTCTTCCAGATCAACGGCCTTCTGGGAAATGACGCGCTGGGGAACCCCATCCCCGTGAACCTGGCCATGAAGGGCGTGAACGCCGTCACCAAGCTCCCTGAGCTCGCCAGCGACCCTGTCCTTTTGGGGGGGCAGATGTACAAGGTGGCCTTCAGCAACGCCACGGGGATCCTGCGCTTCGAGAACCTGGGGGAACCCTCGGACGCCTGGGAGCTGAACCTCAAGCCCGTCATGGACTACGAAGTCGTCACACTCCAGGACGGCACGCGGAGCTACAACTACCTGGCGGAGTTCAACGACGTGTCGGGGAGCACCACCGACGGCTTCAAAAGACTACGCCTCTGGGGCACGGACTACCGGGGCGAGCAATCGGTCTTCGAGCTCCCCCGGGCTACCGACGGCCGGGCCCTCGATATCCCCATGGGCAAGGACGGCACCTTCGACCTTTCCAGCATCGAGCCCCAGAACCTCACCGTGGGGGGGTTTGCCGGGGGGGCCTTCATTTCCCTGGCCACCGCGGCGGGGGGGCGGGGCCTGCTCCTCACCTCCCAGGAAGACATCGTGGACAGCGCCCAGGCCCCCTTCGGCATCCGGCCGGATAAGAGCACCGCCGCGCTCAACGGCCGCACTTACGATGTCACCGTGCGCGAAGGGGATCCCGCCACGGGGAACTTCCTCAATTTTCAATTTGTGGACCGGGCCAACGCGAACAACACGGGCACCCTGAATTTCAGCTTTAACGGTCTGGTGGGGGGCAATGGAAACGTGGCTCTGACTTCTACGGGATTCACGCTGAACGGCCGGACCTACACGGCGACCTACACCCCTTCGGCGGCGGGGCCTGTGCCTGCGTCCATGACCATCACGGACACCGTGTCTGCGGAAACGTGGACCTATACCTTCGACACTAATGCCACGGACACCACCGACCAGCTCAACTTCGGCAGCGCCACGATCAATGCCGCCGGAACAAATTTCCGCACGGAATACGACGCCCTGGGAGGCGGGGACTATCGGATTACGTTCCTGGGGGGAACGACGCCAGCGGAGGAGTATTTCTCGGTCAATGCCTCGAACTTCCGCCAGAAGACGGGGGTCATCCCCACCACGTCCACCGAGACCATCGGCACCACGACGTATGCGGTGGCCCTCGGCGAAGACGCCAACGTCACTGCGACCACCCGGGCCCAACGGTTTGTTACCATGACATTTACCCCCGAAGGGGGTGGAACCCCTGAGACGCTGTACCTGAGCATGGCGGGGGTGGACAGCGAGGGCCGGGTGCAGCTGAACCCCAACATTTCCGCCGCCGACACGCTGGTCCTGGGGGGCGTGACGTTTGATAGGGGTTCCTACGATCCCGCCACAGGGGTGCTCACCCTGGGCGACGGCACCGTTTCCAAGACCTTTGATTTGGGAAGCTCGTTGCGATTTGGCGAGACCGTGACGTCCACTGTGGCTGCGCCGGGGACTCCCCGAACGTTCATCACCGAGTTCGACGAAGCGGGCACCACGGCGTTTAACCTGAATCTCTGGAG
>CALMLW010000053.1 GCA_937868015.1 uncultured Synergistaceae bacterium
TTTCTTTGGCCCAAAAGACGTCAAAAAAATAGACATTGCTACTGTCTGTTGACACATGTCGAAGAAAAATTTGCCTTCACCCGTTTATCTTGCCCTCCTGCGACCGGCGCCTGCCACCCTCCGAGAAATTTTAATCATAAACTTAATTACTTACAAATAATCACCGCGCTTTCTTTGCCCCATACGTCTTCATAAACACGTCGCCCCTATTCATCATGATGGACATTATCCACGTCCCGTTCAGGAATGACAATACCACAGGCTGGTCACAGGACAGGCCGTCACCCTTGACGAGAGCCCCAGAGATGTTTAGAATGGCTTGGCTATACCATCACTCGCTTGGATCGGGCTTCAAAAGGTCGCCAGACTGCCTGTCATCCGGCGGAAGGGAGCAACGCATGTACGCTATTGTGGAAACAGGGGGCAAGCAGTATCGAGTGGAGGAGGGGACAGTTCTCAAGGTGGAACGGGTGCCCTTCGCCGAGGGGACGGGTTTTTCCATTGACCGGGTCTTGCTTGTGGCTAAGGAAGAGGGCGTGACCGTAGGAAGTCCCTTCGTGGAAGGAGTCCAGGTCCGGGCCACGGTGCTCTCGCACGGCAAGGCGGATAAGGTTTATATTTTTCACTACAGGAGAAAGAAAAACTACCGTCGCTTCCGGGGACATCGGCAGCCCTTTTCTGAGATAAGAATCGAAAGCATCGCCCTCTAGCGAGTGTTGCGGGGAGTGATCCATTTTTCCGTTTTCTTTAGCAGGGGCAATCCCACAGCCTTGGTAGCCGAAGGGCATGCGGGGTTCGGCGAGGCGGGAAGCGACATCGTCTGCGCCGCCGTGTCTACGTTACTACAAAGCCTAGTGGTGGGCGCGGAGGATGTTTTGGCCCTGAGGGATGTCTCGGTGACATCGGATGGTGAGCATGGTTTTTTTTCGATCTCCTGGCCCGAAGACCTGATCCGGGGGACCCCTTGCTGGGGAGTTCTTATTCGAACGGCGCTAGAAAGCCTTAAGATAATCGAATCTCAATATGGAGATTTTTTTCGCATTTCGGAGGTGCATGAAAGTCATGAGAGTATTTGATCTGCAACTCCTGGCCCACAAGAAGGGACAGGGAAGCAGCACGAACGGGCGGGACTCTCAGCCAAAGATGCTTGGGGTGAAGCGCCAGGATGGGCAGTTTGTTCTTGCGGGAAACATCCTGGTGAGACAGCGGGGAACTAAAATCCGCCCAGGACTCCACGTGGGACGGGGAAGGGATGACACTCTTTTCGCTCTTGAGACAGGGCTGGTTCGGTTTGAAACCAAAGCAGGACACAAGTTCGTCCGCATTGAAGTGGTCGCTGCGGAGGCGTGAGCCGTAGCTTACGGGTGCCATCCAGGGGGCCTTTGGCGGGCCCCCTTTTGTTTGATTTTTCGTGATCGATAAGCCTCTCGCGCCATCTTCCTGAGCCCTTATTCCGCACGGCTGGCGGTGGCGATAGACCAAGTGATACGGATCTACTCCCCGGCCAAGAAGGGGGTCCTAAGCCCCTTTCGCCGCCGTCCCTCTATCCCTCGCCTTTCCCTGTAGCAAAGGGATCCTTCCCAGAGATACTTCTCCCCGGGAAGCGGAGACCACCGATGGGAAGGGACTTCAGGGTTACTTCGACGGAACGGCCGCCGCCACCCGGCGTCGAAATATTAGGGAGAGGCGTTCCAAAAAACGAGAAACGGAGTCCATTCATGCAATTTATCGACGAAGCGCAACTATCGGTCAGGGCTGGACAGGGGGGCGACGGATGCTTGAGCTTCCGTCGGGAGAAGTACATTCCCCGAGGGGGTCCAGACGGAGGAAATGGGGGACACGGGGGGAGCGTTTTCATTGAGGCCAGCCCCGCGTTACATACGCTGGCGGATTTCGAGTATCAACGTCACTATCGCGCCGAAGACGGAGATCACGGCCGGGGGAAAAATCAGCACGGCCGCCGGGGGGATGATTGCGTCATCCATGTACCCTGCGGCACCGTCATTTATGACCGTCGGTCGGAAACCCCTCTGGCGGACCTCGTGGAGCCGGGGGATCGTCTTTTAGTCGCCCGAGGAGGGCGCGGAGGGCGCGGAAACGCCCATTTTGCCAACGCCGTCCGCAAGGCTCCTCGCTTCGCCGAAAGGGGGGGCGTCGGCGTGGAGGTAGAGCTACGTTGCGAGCTGAAGCTCATTGCCGACGTGGGATTGGTGGGTATGCCCAACGCAGGAAAGTCCAGTTTGCTGGCCGCCATGTCCAATGCCCAACCCAAGATCGCATCCTATCCTTTTACGACGCTTTCTCCAAATTTGGGCATAGTGTCGGTGGATGACGACCGCATTGTCTTGGCGGATATCCCCGGGCTTATCGAAGGAGCCCACGACAACTGCGGTCTCGGCTTGGCTTTTCTTCGCCATGTGGAGCGGACCCGGCTGCTCCTGTACGTCATCGATGTCAGTAGCGGCGATCCGAAGGAATGGCGTAGCCAGTGGGACATACTTCGCCGAGAATTCGCTGCTTACGACCCATCTCTCTTGGAACGGCCCCACATGGTCTTGGGAAACAAGATCGACTTGACCTCCGATCGATCTCTTCTGGAGGAGGGCTTTTTTGAGATATTCCGTGCCACCGGGACCCAGGCCTTTCTTGTGAGCGCCCTTTCCGGAGAGGGGGTCGACGCCCTGCTCCATGCAGTCATCGCCTTTGTACGCCATCACCCCCGCCCCCGGGGACAGACCCGCTTTTTCTCCTCCGCAGACTCCTTGAATGAAGGCATCCCTTACAGCCTGGAAGTGGTGCGCCTTCCCGGAAGAGACGGGTTCCGCCTCCTGCACCCTCACTTGGAACGGGCCGTGCGCCGCTTTGATTTCAATCAGGATGAGGCGGTCCATCGCTTTAACAACCTTTTGCGCAAATACCGAGCGGAACAAGCCCTGGCAGCGTCGGGAGCAAAGGAAGGGGATACCGTGTGGATCGGCGACACGGGGTTCAATTTCGAACCCGAGAGGGCAAAGTCCGACGCCCGCCCTTATGACTCTTCCAAAAAAGATGACAGAGAACCGGGCGATGACGGTGAGGAAAGACTTTCCGTATAGCGGGACGGCGGAGCTCTTCCCTTCCGAACTACATGTCCCCTTGTGAGCGTGGACATGGTTCATGGAGCTCCGAGTCCCCTCAAGGGCCTGCAGCGAATCGGCATCATGGGGGGGACCTTCGATCCCATCCATTACGGTCACCTTTTAGCGGCGGAAGAGGCCTTTTCTTCTCTGGGGTTAGACCGCGTCATCTTTGTTCCCACAGGAGAGTCTCCCCACAAGAGGCACCGCCAGGTTTCCACGGCGGAGGACCGCTACGCCATGGTGCTTCTGGCCACGCTCGACAATTTCCACTTCTCCCTTTCCCGGGTGGAGATTGACCGGGGGGGAGCCAGCCACACGGTGGACACTCTGCGTGAAATGCGCCATTGGTTTAGTCCTTCTCATGCGGAGTTTTTCTTTATCACAGGAATGGATGCAGTCCTTCAACTCGATACGTGGAAAAACCCCGAGCTCTTGCCGGGACTTTGCCATATCGTCGCTGTGGGACGGCCGGGGTTTGATGCCTCTGATCTTTTAAATCTCTCATCTTCACTCACAAAAAGCATTGTTTTTCTTGAAATCCCTCTCCTGGCCATATCTAGCACGGAAATTCGTTCGCGCATTGCCGCCAAAAAGAGCATTCGTTATTTGGTGCCATCCGCCGTAGAGAACTATATTATCAAGAAAAAACTCTATGGATACGCGGGAGCGTGATGGGGTGAACAAGGCAAGATTTTTCCTTTTACTGCTGGTGGCGCTCCTCGCAGGAGGAGCGGGGGTTGCCATGCGCCTTCGCCACGTGGTCACCCCTCACAGTGGAGACATTCGCGAGAACTTCCAGTACGACACCGCTTCGGGGGCCATCAACATTTTGCTGATCGGCGTCGACGAGACCGACCAGTCCCATCGCGCCGATTCCCTTGCCGTGGTCCGTATCAACGTCGATTCTCGCCACATCAGGATCATGTCCGTCCCGAGGGACACCCGCGTACAGATCCCCGGCCACGGATGGCAGAAGATAAACCACGCCTTTGCTTTCGGAGGGGTGGAACTAGTTCAGAAGACCATCGTCAATTTCCTTGGCATCCCCCTCGATTACTTTGTCGTCGTAAATTATGACTCCTTCCCTCGCCTCGTCAACCTGGTGGGAGGGGTGGACCTTTTCGTGGAAAAAAACATGAAATACCGCGATCGCTCCGGAGGCCTATATATCGACATCGCGGCGGGAAACCAGCACATGGACGGACAAACGGCTCTACATTACGTACGGTTCAGGCACGACGCCCTGGGAGATATTGGCCGCGTGCAGAGACAGCAGAAATTTCTCGTGGCCCTATTAAAACGTATCAAGGAGCCCCGCATGTTGTCCCGATTGCCCGAGCTGGCCCAAGAGGTCGTGGGGATGGTGGATACCAACTTGACGGTCTCCCAGGCGGTACAGTTAGCGGCTTACCTCAAGGATCTCTCTTCAGGGGATCGGCTGAAATTTTCAACCCTTCCCGGAAGTCCCGCTTACATCGCTGGCATCAGTTACTGGCTCCCAAACCTTGCCCAGGCTTCACTATTTTTCTCCGAAGAAGAGCGCAGTGGGGACATAACATCTCCGGACCGGTCGTCTCCTTCCGACTTGGAAATCTCCGGAGGGGAACTCTCCGCCGCCTCCACAGACTCATCTTTGCGATCTTCCGATACACCTTTGATGGCATCATCAAAAGATGGTGATGCGCTCGGAAAAATCCAACGCCCCGTGGCGGTCTTAAACGGCAACGGAGGAAAAGGGCTGAGCCATAGTTTCTCTAAGAGGCTTCAAGAACTGGGCGTCGACGTCACTTACGTAGGGAACGCCAAGCATTTCGACTACCACACGAGCAACGTTCTCTACCCAGAGGGCGCGCCCCGCGAAGTAGTTCAGACCGCCAAAGCCCTGGCCGAAATGTGCGGCATTTCTCAAAAAATGGTAAAAGCAAATAGAAAGAGCACCTATATCACGCTGATAATAGGACACGATTATAAAGAAATATTAAAAAAAATAGGAGGAACGTATCCGTAAGAGATCATGCCACAGCAGGAATTCTCCATCACCCTGCGCCACGCTCCACCAAGGACGGAAATTCTCCGAGGAACGCGCCTAATATAGAATGACAACATAAATCATCGGATGATCTCTGGCACAACCTCTGGTGTTGAGATATAGAAAAGGAGACCACATAAGGATGGATCAGACTTTGGATAACTTCGAAGATGTATCTCCGTTGGTAAAGGCCCTGGAAGAAAAGCACGCCGAGGAGATCTTGGCGCTGGATCTTCGCCGGAATACGACCATAGCGGACTTTTTCGTTCTCGCCACCGCCAACTCCACCACCCACCTCCAGACGCTTCAGGACGCCGTAGAAGAAGCCTTTGAGCGTCAATCCATCTCTTACCGCCGAGAGGGGGATGAGAGCACCAAGTGGCGGGTAGTGGACGGGGGAGACGTGGTCGTGCACCTGTTCAGCCGGGGAGGGCGAGATTTTTACCGTCTGGAGCGTATCTGGGGCGATGTGCCCTCGAAGCGCTTCGACTCTTTCTCTCAAGATCCTTCGTAGCTCCCAAGATAAAACCATAAAAAACGCCTGATATCGGGCAACGGCCAAGGGGAAAATCTACGGCCACGACGGGGACAACTTCTACCATGTCTCAGGTGATTTTTGCCGCGCCGTAGCGGCCTCTGTCTCGATATTTTTACAACATTTACAACAAAGGTCCCCGAGAGCACCCTTAGGCATTCTCCCAATTCTCCGGGCCCGTCTTATTCCGGAGTTCCGCCTTGTCTTATCCCTTGTGGGGGAGGTCGGGGTCGCGCGATGTCCTATAATGTATCTTATGTTGCTTACAGGGGCGCCCCCGGCCCTGTAACCACCAGATCCGGAGGGCGCCCCGAGACCGTTGACGTTATTTTTTTACAGATGCCGCTACTATGCCCATCAAGGACGCCACCTTGATCGAGGCCCCGCCCACGAGAAAACCGTCCACGTCCTGCTGGGCCACGAGGCCAGCGGCGTTTTCCGGTTTGACGCTGCCACCATAGAGGATGCGCAGGGCTTCGGCGGCTTCGGCGCCGCAGCAAGTGGCCGCCAGCTCCCGAATGAAACGACAGGCCTCCTGGGCATCGTCCTCGCTGGCCACTTTGCCCGTGCCGATAGCCCATACGGGCTCATAGGCCACCACAAAATGGTCCCGAACATCCTCCGGAGCCATCTGGGGCAAGACGGCCCGGATCTGACGCTCCAACACCGCAAGGGTCCGGTTTCCCTCGCGCTCCTCGAGAAGTTCCCCCACACATAGAATGGGGACCATGCCAGAATCCTTTACGGCCTTGATCTTTTTCATAACAAGCTCATCCGTCTCCCCGAAGATGTGGCGCCGCTCGCTATGTCCTATAATAACATAATGGCATCCCATTTCGGCGAGCATGGGAGCGCCGATCTCCCCCGTAAAGGCTCCCTGGGGTTCTTCGTGGCAATTTTGGGCCCCCAGGGTGACCGGCATCCCTTCCAGGGCCTGGCGCACCGGGGCGATGCTCACAAAAGGGGGCATGAGGGCCAGCTCTATCTGCCCCGCACGCACCCGTCGCCCCGCTCCTTCCTCCCCCATAAGGACCGTACGCAGCTCTTCTCCGAAAGCCTTGGCTGCCGCAGGAGCCAGGTTCATCTTCCAGTTGCCCGCACAAAGGATTTTTCTCATAAAAATCACCCTTTTCATGTGTTGTGGCCGTGGCTTTTCGTCCCGCAGGGTCCCCCCGGGCCTGAGGGCTCTCCGCCATCGTTATCAAAATAAAAATGATTCCCCCCGGACGACATCTTAAATTCAGCAATAGAGCCCCCGGATGGGACCTTAGGAGGCACAACGGGGCCCCCTAGTGGGGAGTCGCCCCCTTACCATCAACAAAGCGAAAAAGAGGGCGCCCACCCCTCGGGGCGCCCCGACGGGGTCTTCGCCTTTGTTTTGTAAGGAAGGAGAGAAAGGAACTCCGGAAGCGACGTCCCTCGTCTACGCAGCCAAACGGACTAAATATGGGAGGAAGATCGCTCTTCCTCCCATGGCATGGGGTTGACGAGAAGAAATGGGGTCTACTCCGGATCCAAGAGCGGTTCTACCCCCGGTAGAGGGAGTCCTTCAAAAAATTCCAGGCTCGCGCCTCCTCCGGTGGAGACATGGCTCACGCCCTTTTCGAGGCCAAACTGGGCGATGGCCGCCGCGCTGTCTCCTCCTCCCACCACCGTGAGGGCCCCTCGGGCCGTGGCTTCCACCATGGCCCGGGCTATTTTTTGCGATCCTTCGACAAAGGCCGGGATCTCAAAGACTCCCATGGGGCCGTTCCAAAGGACGGTCTGAGCACTCTTCAAGGCCTGGGCAAAGCGATCCGCCGTACGGGGGCCTATATCAAGCCCCATCTGCCCCTCCGGCATGGCGTCGGTGGATACCACCGCCCCAAGAACGCCGTCTTTGAGCTCCGGGGCCACCACGGCGTCTTCCGGAAGCAGGAGGTCGATGCCTTTTTCCCGGGCCCGGTCGAGCATTTCCCGGGCAAAATCGAGTTTTTCCGTCTCGCAGAGGGATTTGCCGATCTCTTTTCCCTGGGCTTTCAGGAAGGTGAAGGCCATCCCCCCCCCCACCAAGATGGAGTCCACGTGTCCCAGCATATTTTCTATGACGCCGATCTTGTCCGACACCTTGGCTCCACCGAGGATGAGCACAAAGGGGTGTTTGGGATGGTCCCGCACCGTCCCCAGGGCCTCGAGCTCTTTCCTCATGAGTTCGCCCGCGAAGGCTGGCAAGAGGTCCGCCACGCCCCGGGTGGAGGCGTGGGCCCGATGGGCCGCGCTGAAGGCATCCATGACGAAGATGTCAAAGGGAGCCGCCAATTCTTTCGCGAAGATCGCGTCGTTTCTCTCTTCCTCCGGGTAAAATCGGACGTTCTCGAGCATCAGCAGGGCCCCCTCGGGGATCGACGCCAGGGCTCGAGATACTTCCGGCCCTACGCAGTCGTCCACCATGGACACGGGCCACCCCGACAGCTTCTCCAGGGCTTTCGCCACAGGAGACAACGAATACTCCATGTTACGAGTTCCCTTGGGCCGGCCTAGGTGGGAAACCAGCCCCACCCGGGCGCCTCCGTCTCTAAGGGCCTTAAGGGTGGCCAGGTGAGCACAAATCCGAGTAGTGTCCGTTACCTGCCCCTTTTGCATGGGGACGTTGAAGTCCACCCGCACCAGGACGCTCTTGCCACGCACGTCTTCGGGGCTAAAAAGGCGCAACTTCATGTCCTAGAGCCCCTTCTTGATCAACAGATCCACCAGGTCCAGAACCCGGTTGCTGTACCCCCATTCGTTGTCGTACCACGAGAAGACCTTGACAGAGTTTTCGATGGCAATGGTATGCATGGGGGCAAAAAGCGACGAATGGGGATCCCCCACGAAGTCCATGGACACGAGGTCCTCTTCCTCGTAGGCCAAAATTCCCTTCATGGGTCCTTCAGCCGCCGCTTTCATGGCGGCGTTCACCTGATCCGCCGTCACCGAGCACTTCAGCTCGGCCACCAGGTCCACCATGGATACCACCGGCGTGGGAACCCTCAGGGCGATGCCGTTCATCTTCCCTTTCAATTCCGGCAGAACCTTACCTATGGCCTTGGCCGCCCCCGTGGTGCTGGGGACGATGGAAAGGGCCGCCGCCCTCCCCCGGCTCTTGCTCTTATGGGGAAAGTCCAAGATGGTCTGGTCATTGGTATAGGCGTGGGTGGTGGTCATGAGCCCCCGGACAATGCCGAAGTTATCCTGAAGCACCTTGGCCACCGGCGCCAGGCAGTTCGTGGTGCAAGAGGCGTTGGAGATGATGCGATGTTTGGCGGGGTCGTACATGTCGTCGTTCACGCCGATGACGATGGTGGTGTCCTCGTTGGAGGCCGGAGCGGAGATGATCACTTTCTTGGCTCCCGCATCCAGATGGGCCTTGGCCTTTTCGCCATCCGTGAAACGCCCCGTGGACTCCACCACCACGTCCACTCCAAGTTTTTTCCAGGGGAGGTTCGCCGGGTCCTTTTCCGCCAATACCTCCACCCGGCGGCCATCGACGACCACAGCTCCTCCGTCGGCGCGGACTTCCCCAGGGAATCTCCGGTATACGGAGTCGTACTTGAAAAGATACGCGAGGCTCTCTGGGCTAGCCAAATCGTTGACCGCCACCACGTCAAAGAGATGCTTTTCGGGGGCAAGCAACAGCGACCGAAGAACCAGCCGACCTATACGACCAAAACCGTTAATTCCCACCTTAACTCTTTCGCCCATGGTACATTCTCCTCTCCTGTCCTTTAGGATCATCATCCCTCCGGCACCCCGCACGCCGGGTATACCTTTGGAAAACGGCGGCTCGGAGCACCATGCTCCCTCCGCTCTCACAGACCAAGGGGACGCAGGTCCTCTTCCATCACCCTGAGGATCTCCCCCACGCTCATGGCACTAACGGCATCTCCGTGAGGGTCGTAGGGCATGCTCCCATCAAAGAGCTCTGCCACGCCTCCCAGTCCGCCCGGACGGTGCAGGAAGGGACGGAGGAATAGGGCCCCCAGGTCCCTCTGATGGGGATTATAGCGCAAAAAAGCGCTTACGAACTGCCCCAGAAGCCAAGGCCAAGCCATTCCCCGATACCACGCCTTACGGCGCTGATCGGGACGCCCCTCACATCGTCCCTTGTACTTGCCGGAATGGGCGTCGAGGGTGCGCAACCCGTAAGTGGTGTACAGCCCGTTCCAGCAAACCTCCAAAACAGAACGGCCTATTTCGGGCTCCAGGGGGGAGCATGGAAGGGAAACCGCCAGAAGCTGGTTCGGTCGGATATCATCATCCCTTTCATCCCCGTCGACCCAGTCGAACAGGGAACCCTGGGCGGTGTTAAAAAAGGTCTTCGTAAAACTTTCCCGTACCGCATCGGCCCCCTCTCCAAACCGCCGGGCGCTTCTCCGATCCTCGACGATGTCGGCAAAGCGCTCCATCACCCTAAGGGCATTGTACCAAAGGGCGTTTATTTCGACCAGCGCCCCTCGCCGAGGGACCACCGGTACCCCTTCCACCTCGCCGGACATCCAGTGACGCTCGGGATTGACAGTGGTCAGATGCAGAAGGCCGTTTTCGCCACAAACCAAGTCCAATGCGGGGATGCCTTCTTCATATCGGCCCAGCAGCTTGGTGAGGTTTTGCCAGTGGAGCGATATCTTGTCAAAGGACCCCACATACTGGCAGTACTTGTCCAAGGCATAAAAAAACCAAAGCCCCCCATCGACAGGGCCCAGGGGGGTGGTACCGTCGGAAAGAACCTCTCCAGGCATGACCCCGTCGTGCCTTTCCGCCAGGCGAAGCCATCTATCAAGGATGGCCCCCGCCACTCCCGTGCGCCCTGTGGCCAAAGTCAATCCCGGAAGGGCCACAAAAGTGTCTCGCGCCAGATCCCGGAGCGATGGGTACCCGGAAAAGATGGCGGGCTCCCCCTCGGGGCCTCCGAGAGAAACTAGAGAAGCCGCCGACCGCACCAGCCCCTTTGCCGATTCCGACCAGGCCCCCAAGGCCCGAGGGAAAGGACGCTCAAATGAGGCTTCGGCGTCTTTTTCCATGCGACGGAGCACCGCAAAGTCTCCCGGCACGGGGGTATGACCCATGACGAGATAGACCGTTTCCCCCGCCCCCAGGTCTAAACTCAAATAACCCGGAGACCAGACGTCTTCAAGGTCGTGGCTGCCCAAACCATCGCCACCGTAGAGCATCCCCTCGAACCATAATTCTTTAAGGAACCACTCTCCTTCGGTAGCATTAAAAAATGTCTTCATGCATCGCCCCTCCACGCACAGCCCTTGCGGGGGCATCTCGTGGCTACGGAACGATTGACAAGAGCGTCGCTCCCCCGGGAGGTTTCGCTGGCGGTGAGCCATGAGGGGGCGTATTTCCAGCTGGAAGCGCTCCGGGCTCGCGAGGACTTCGTATTTCACCACCGTCCAGGGTTGCCCGGGAACCATAAAAATGGTTTTTCTGACAAAAACGCTGTGGAGCACAAAAAGCACGGAAGGAAGGGGGGTTTCGAAATATTCCTGGATGTAGCGAAACCCATCTGGATAAACCATGTCCCGGTATCTGTTCGTGGAGAGAAGAAAGCGGCGGCCTCCGATCGCCAGAGTCTCGTCCACCTTGCTCACCAGAACTCCATGCCCCCCGCTTCCCGGCAGGGGTACCACGAGAAGACCTTGATCTTGACGGGTGTTTACCCCAATGACAGACGAAAAGGCGTAACCCCGGCGTCCATTGGTCAAAAGAATTTCCTGCGCCGCTCCCTTTTCAAAGGTGTTCACTTCGGATTTTCCCAGATACATGAACGCCCCTCCTTTCTCTGCTGTAGCAGGTCTCCCACCAGACGACGCAGTTTACCCCATCGGTACTCCACGGTGCTTTTGCTCACGGGCCTCTGCACAAGTTGGCCCAATTCCTGCAACGAGGCACTCCCATGCTGTAATCGAACCCGTACGAGTTCCTGAAGCTCTCTCGGGAGGATCTCCATCAGGCCGTAAGCCACCACTTGCCGACACTCCTCTAACTGCCGCTCGGCGGCCAGGAGGCTCTTTTTTATGTTAGCGGAATCACAGTTCACCAATCGGTTGGCCTGATCCCGCATGGATCGGAACAGGGCATGCTCCTCAAGGCGCAGAGAAGTTCCACAAAGCCCCATGCGAGAGAGAAAGATCGCTATGGATTGCTGATGGCGCAACAAGAGCTCTTCTTTCCCCTCGTGGAGTCGTTTTGATCCCGGACATCCCTCGTCTTCCAAAAAGGCTTCCACCTCCGGCAAAAGGGGGTTCTGAACGGAAAGGCGCAACACCAGAAAGTACCCGTTTTTGGGGAGGTAGAGGGCCCCCGCCGCCCCCCAAAGGCCTCGAACCCAAGGCCAGCTCATGCGATGACTCTCAATGCACTCGGCCAGGAGTTCTCGGCTCCGGGCAAGGAGTTGAAGAGTCATGAGAATCGATGGTTTTCGGCTTCCTCCCTTGGAGGGAAAAGAAATCACGCGGCCTAGATCCACGCCCCACTCCTCCGCCACAAAGGACCACAGCCTCCTGAGCCGCTGAAAGACCCCCATGCGCCGGGAGCAGAGTACGACCCCTTCTTCGAGGCCTCCTTCCCATCCCATGCCCACCAAAAGGGCCACGATCTCTCGGGCCGCATCGGCGGCGGTATTAGGAACCAACGTCCCCCATTCGTCCCACAAAACGGTGGTCAACGTGTCCAAATCCTCTGGTCTCCCGCCTCTCGCACCAGGCGCATCAAGGATTCTACCAGCCGAACGCTATCGTGTCGTACTGTCCTGTCGTCCTTGATGGCCAGGAAGTTTCCTTCGATCACGTTACCCCCGTCCGGGCCTTGCGACATCGGCACCACTGGCTGACTTCCGGCTTCTGCGTACCGGGAAGCCACGTCCGGAGGGATCTTGGCGTTATTCAACAAAATGTAGTCGGGGTTTCGCTTTAGGGCCCGACGAACCCAAAAGATGTGATCCTCCAGGGAAAACCGCTCCGTCTCCCCGGGTTGAGTCATGAGATTGGCCACATACACCAGGGGAACCTTTGCTCGACGCAGTCGTTTGGCCACGTCGGAAATCAGCAGATTGGGTAGGACACTGGTAAAGAGGCTCCCCGGGCCCAGCACCAAGATCTCTGCCCCATTGATGGCGTCGAGGACGTCTTTCAGGGGCCGGGCATCTCGCGGCTCGAGCCACACATCGGTCAGGCTTGCCCCCGTGGCGGAAACCTGGAGCTCTCCCGTCACCTCCGTCCCCAGATCGGTGCGCCCCTTCAAGACCACGGCCTCGGTAGTCACGGGGAGGACCTTGCCCCGAATAGCCAAGAGGCTGTTCATCTCCTCCACAGCGAGCCGAAAGTCCCCCGATAGTTCGGTGGCGGCCAAAAGGATCAAGTTCCCCAGGCTGTGCCCCGCCAATTCACCGTGATCAAAGCGAAAATTAAGCAATCGGTTCAGGGCGTTATCGTCCTCGGCCAAGGCCACCAGACAGTTCCTGATGTCTCCCGGGGGCAAAACCCCCCACTCCTGGCGAAGGCGTCCGGAGCTCCCCCCTTCGTCCGTAACCGTGACCACGGCCGTGACATTCCTCGTGAAGTGTTTCAATCCTCGGAGGAGCGTGGAGAGTCCTGTGCCTCCGCCAAAGGCCACCACTTTAGGGCCCAAAGACAGTCGCAGGTCCACAGCCTTGGACATGGTGCTACGGCGGTGCCGCTGGGATACCCAACGCTTTCGCTCTTCGATGAATCGCACCCCGAAGGCCAACGCCCCCCCCGCCAGGGCCCCCAAAAAAAATTCCTCCCAGGAGGGCATCAGTAATGTCCTTCTCGGTCAATGTCTCGATGGCGTACGGTGCAGAGATATCCTCGGTCACGCACATGGCAGGCCATCCACTCCACCAACGCCACCGATCGGTGACGCCCCCCAGTGCACCCCACCGCTACGTGCATTTGCATCTTCCCCACGTTGCCATACAGGGGAATGATGGAGTCCAGCAGAGGGTAAA
>CALMLW010000054.1 GCA_937868015.1 uncultured Synergistaceae bacterium
ATCGCCCCGGAAGGGGTGGTGCGGGAGATCCGCTGCTGGGGAAAGACCCGGGAGATCCTCCTTCCCTGGGGCGACGTGGAGCACGTGACGTTGGTCTTCTTCAAGGGGGACATGATGGCCTTTTTCGAGCGCCGGGAGAGCGTCCGGGGGTTGCGGCTCTACTTTAGCCGCGAGGACGAATGGCCCCTGCGCCATCTCTTGAAAGAGTATATTCCCGGAGTAGAGGTGGCCACCCAGGAGAAGAAGTTCTGACCGCCCCAGGAGAGGACCGCTGGTGACGAAACGCCCTGGGTAAGGGGCGTGAGAAGGGGGAAGGGACATGGACGGAGTGGGGCCTCCGGACCGGAGCGTCTGGATGATGAAGCGCTTTTTCCCCGCCCTGGGAGCGTGCGCCCTGGTGGGGGGGCTTTTGGGGGTGCTCCGGGCGGAAACTCTGGCCTTCCCCGGCCTTCAGGGCATGGTGGCGGGATCACTTTTGGGGTATGCCCTGGGCTGGAACGCCCGGGGGGACGCTCCGGTATGCTGGCCCTTTCGGGCGCGGTTGGCGCTGGTCCTCTGTGCCATCCCCACCTACCTCGCCTTCCACCTCGGCGCCTTTTCCTTCGCCCTGGCCCGGGGAGCCGATTCCCCCTTCTTCTGGCTGGAGGAGATCGCGGGGGGGTTTCATAAAGAGGCCTTCTTTTCCCTGGGCATGACGGGCCCTCTCTACCGGACCTTTCATGGGGTGATGACCGGCGGGGGGTGGATTTTTTTCAACCTGCTGGATGGAATCTTTTTTGGCGTCTTCTTGCTGATTCTCCTGGGGGTGGGGCTGGGACAGCGCTTCGAGCGCCCTGCCGAGGGCGCCGAGACGGAGATGGCGTCTCCGCTTTCCTGCCCCTTCCTGACAGTCATGGCGTGCGCCTATCTTGTCTTGGGGAGTGCGGGACTCTGGAAGCTGTGGCACGCGGTGGAGGTGGGGCCTCCCCCTTCTTTTAACCCCGCTTCGTGGCGGGCCCTGGAGCGCTACGCGGGCCCCTGGCGCCTGGTGGAGGAAGTCCCGGCGATTTTTCGCGCCTCCGGAGACCGACTATTTTTTTTGCGGGTGGCGGGGTTCGAAGACCTGACGGGCCAAAGCGCCTCGGGGCGTTTTTCCTTTTCGGTCACCCGGCGCGGGAGCACCTACCAGGGGCTCCTGTACACGGGGAGGCGTGAGGGCAAAACGTGGCACCCCTCGGGGGGAG
>CALMLW010000055.1 GCA_937868015.1 uncultured Synergistaceae bacterium
CTTTCGCCTGGACGGGGGGTACCCCTTCGCCAAGGCCCTGGGGATGGTCCTTTCCACCTATGTGCTGTGGTTCGCAGGCAGTTTCGGCCTGGGAACCTTCCGCCTTCTCCCCGCCTGGGGCGCGGTGGCCCTGGTGGGGCTCTGCTCCGTAGCGGTCTCCCGCGCCCGTCCCCTGGCTCGCCCCCTGCCCTGGAAGGCCATCCTGGCGGAGGAGCTGGTCTTTTTCGCCGCCCTCACCGCCTGGACCTTCGTCCGGGGCTTCCAGCCCGCCATCGAAGGGCTAGAAAAATTCATGGACTTTGGCTTCGTCAACGCCGTCCTGCGGGGGGAGGGCATGCCCCCTCCCGACATGTGGCTCGCCGGGGAGAGCGTGAATTACTACTACTTCGGCCACGCCACCGCCGCCTTTCTGGTGGCCCTCTCGGGGGTTCCGGGGCCCCAGGGGTATAACCTCATGATCGCCACCCTCTTCGCCCTCACCCTGGGGGGGAGCTTCTCCCTGGCGACCCATCTGGCCCTCGCCATGCCCCGGAAAAAGGGCTCCGTCCCCCGGCCTGGGGGTGAGAAGGTCTTCCTCTCTCCGGCGCTCCGCCGGGCCCTCCTGGCGGGGTGGATCGCCGCCCTCCTGGTGACCGTGGGGGGCAACCTTCACACCTTCATCTTCGCCTACGCCCATCCCGCCCTGAAGGCCGCAGGGCTCGCGGAGGGCGAGGTGAAGTCCTACTGGTACCCCGACGCCACCCGATACATCGGGTACAACCCCCCCACCAACGACAAGACCATCCACGAGTTCCCCTTTTATTCCTTCGTGGTGGCCGACCTCCACGGTCACGTGTCGAGCATCCCCACCGTGCTCACCGGGGGAGCCCTCACCTTGGGGGCCTTCCTCCGGGGGGTCACCCCCCTGCGCCTGGGGAGCATGGGGCTCCTGCTGGGCATCATGTACATGACCAACGCCTGGGACTTTCCCATCTACCTCGCCCTGTGGGCCGGGGCCCTCATGGTGCGAGGCTGGAAAAGGCGGGGCTTCTGGAAGGGCATCGCCACGGGGACGGGGGCGGGAATCGTCGCCGGGGCGGTGGCCCTGGGAGCGGCGGGGCCCTTCATCGCCTCGTTTCACAACTTCTCCCAAGGGGTGCTTCCGGTGATGGCCCGCACGCCCCTGGCCCAGCTCCTGGTGCTCTGGGGGGATAAGCTCTTTTACTCCTACTGCTTCTTGATCTTCCTGGTGGCGGGGTTAGCCCGATCACTTTCCGGAAGGCCCTGGGTCGCGGGGCTCTCCTCGTGGTGGCGCCGGGTCCCCCGGGGGGACCTCTTTGCCGCCGGACTCTGCCTGGGGGGGATCCTGCTCATCACCGCGCCGGAGGTCATCTACGTCAAAGACATCTACGGCGCGGACTACCACCGGGCCAACACCATGTTCAAGCTGGGGTACCAGGCCTTCATCCTCTTCGGCCTGGCTTCGGGATACATCGTGGTACGCATCGTCTCCTCCCTCCAGGGGGGGCGAAGGGCCTTCTTCGCCGCCCTCTTCGCCCTGGTGGTGGCCCTGCCCCTCTGCTTTCCCGACCGGGCGGTGATGGGGTACTACAACCTGCAAAACGACTACAAGACCCTGGACGGCCTGGCCTTCCTCCAGGAGCGGGGGCACCCGGGGGACTACGGGGCGGTGCGGTGGCTTTCGGAAAACCTCCGGGGCCCCGTGCCCGTGCTGGAGGCCGACGGCGACAGCTACACCCTCTACGGCCGCATTTCCATGGCCACGGGACTTCCCACCGTGCTCGGGTGGTACGTCCACGAATGGCTATGGCACAACGATTCCCAGCTTCCCGCCACCCGCCGGGGGGAGGTGGCCACTCTGTACAATCTTCCGGGGTCCCCTGAAGCCGCCGCATTGCGGGAAAAATACGGCTTGCGCTACGTCGTCGTGGGGGCCTTGGAGCGCCAGCGCTTTCCCCAGATGGATGAGGCGGGATTGCGATCCCTGGGCCCGGTGGTCTTCAGCCAGGATCAGACGGCGATCGTGCGCATCGATTGACCCAAGGGACCGCTCCCCCCGCAGCGGGGTCGGGGCGTTCCTTGACAAAAAAGGAGGAGAAAGCCATGGCCGCACCGGTGTTTTCCGTCATCGTGCCCTTTCTCAACGAGGAAGAGGTGTTGCCCGAGACCTGTCGTCGCCTCACGGCGGTGATGGAGGGGCTGGGGGAGACCTTTGAACTGGTCTTCGTCAACGACGGGAGCACGGATCGCTCCCCCGCCATCATGGAAGAGTTGGCGTCCCGGGACGACCGGGTGCGCCTCCTCTCCTTTTCCCGAAACTTCGGGCACCAGGCCGCCGTGCTCGCCGGGCTGGAGTACGCCGCCGGAGAGGCCCTGGTGGTCATCGACGCCGATCTCCAGGACCCCCCGGAGGTCATCGCGCGCATGGCGGAGAAGTGGCGCCAGGGGTACCACGTGGTCTACGGCCGCCGGGAGAAGCGCCAGGGGGAGACGTGGTTCAAAAAGGCCACGGCCTACGCCTTTTACCGCATCTTAAACCGCCTCTGCGATTTTTCCATCCCCGCCGACACGGGGGACTTTCGCCTCATCGACCGCAAGGTGCGGGACGTGCTCTGCGGCCTCCGGGAACACAGCCTCTTTCTCCGGGGGCTGGTGAGTTGGGTGGGGTTCCGCCAGACCGAGGTGGCCTTCGTCCGGGAGGAGCGCTTCGCGGGAGAGACCAAGTACCCCCTGAAGAAGATGATCAAGCTCTCCCTGGACGCCATGATATCCTTTTCCTATAAGCCTCTGCGCCTGGCGAGCTACCTGGGGTTCGCCCTCTCGGGGGTGAGCT
>CALMLW010000056.1 GCA_937868015.1 uncultured Synergistaceae bacterium
AGCCGGAGCAGATCAAGCTGGTTTGCAACGACACCGCCAAGGCCCCCAATAGCGGTGCGGCAGCGGCGAGCCGGAGTCAGGTCATGGTGGGCAACGCCATCGTGGATAGCTGCCGCAAGCTTTTGGACGCCATGCGGCGCCCCGATGGCACCTATCGCACCTACGATGAAATGGTGGCCGAGGGCCTCCCCACCTACCACGAAGGCTACTGGAAGGCTACGTTGCGCAATCGAGAAGGAGCAGTCCAGTTCTGCACGGACATGGACGGAGAGACGGGGCAAGGCTACCCCTTCGCCAACCACATGTTCGGCCTGTTCATGGCCGAAGTGGCCGTGGATGTGACCACCGGCAAGGTCACCGTGGAACGCTTCACGCTGGCGAGCGATGTGGGTAAGATAAATAACATCGCCGTGGTGGAGGGGCAGCTCCTGGGGGGCATCGCCCAGGGCATCGGTTTTGCCCTCACGGAGGACTTTGTGGACATGACCAAACACAATAACCTCATTGGCTGTGGCCTCCCCTACGCCAAGGACATTCCCGACGACATCCGCCTCATCCACATGGAGTCGCCCCGGGAGTTTGGCCCCTTCGGCGCTTCGGGAACGGGGGAGTTGCCCCTTTCGGCCCCCCACCCCGCCATCCTGAACGGCGTCTATCAGGCCTGTGGCGTGCGCATCACGGAGATCCCCGCATTGCCAGCGAAAATCCTGGAGGGGTTGCGCCTGAAGAAATAACTTTTAGAAACGCCGCGTTCTGGTCTCTGAGGGGCAGGGGGCGTTTCCATCGACGGAGGCCCCCTGTTTTCTTTGAGGAAAAAGAGGGTCCTCTGGCGTCGCCTGAAGGAGCGCCCCTTCACCTTCCGGCGAGGAACGGAGTTTCCCTGTTACCTTCGATCCGGAAGAAATACGGAAGAAAAGGAGGAGAATCATGAAACAGTCCCGCGATAAGGAACTCCGGAATGGTCTTTTGGAAGGACAGGCCCCGGAAGGATGCGAGGCTTCTCCCTCTTCGACGCCCTCCCCGGAGGAAGCGTGTACGGGGAGGATGGACGATCTTCCCCTGCTGGATGCCTCCGCCCTGGCCC
>CALMLW010000057.1 GCA_937868015.1 uncultured Synergistaceae bacterium
TCCCCGGGGTGAGCCGCGTGGTGTATGACATCACAGGGAAACCCCCCGCCACCATCGAATGGGAATAACCCGTGGGGACCGTTCGACACGGGGGATCCATCCTTTGGCTGCCCCCCCCATGGCCAGCGTCCCAGGTCTCTCCCGGGCCTGGAGGAGGCCTTTCGCCGTTCGTTTCGGGGTGGAGTCTCGGCTTATCCCGAAGAAGGCGCCCTTTCCCGGGCCCTCTCTAGCGAGGCGATGACGGCCCTCGGCGATCTTTCGGGGCCGGAGGAGGAATGGGGGGGACTTTGTCCGGGGCGCGATGGGGTAGCGTTTTTCCGTGTAGCGTCATGATGATAAGGTTGATAAAAAGAGGATCCGATGATTTATGTAAGTAATGTAAAAACTTCACCTCCGGAGATCTATAAGACGCCACTCCAAAGTCTAGTCTATCAGACCTTGGAGTTGTTGGATTTGAGCTTTGAAAGAGTGGATACCGACGAGGCCATCTCCATTGAAGATTGTGTGGCTATTAATAAAAGGCTGGATGTGGAAATAGTTAAGACTCTGTTTCTGTGCAATCGTCAGCAGACGTCGTTTTATCTTTTTGTTACCAAAGGGGATAAACCCTTTAGCTCCAAGGCGTTCAGCCAGGCCCTAGGGGTGTCTCGGGTTTCCTTTGCCCCCGTAGAAAGAATGGAGGCCATGCTGGGCACCAAGGTCGGGGCGGCTACGGTGTTTAGCGCCCTGTGGGATAAGGGAAACGACGTGCAGATGGTCTTCGACGAAGACGTCCTCGCGGAAGAGTGGTATGGGTGTAGCGACGGCACCACCACGGGTTACATGAAAATCCGTACAGAGGCGATAGTTCGAGACTTTCTTCCCTTCGCAAACCATAGGATCTTAGTCATAGGAGGGTAATTTCCCCCCGGGATGATCTCCATGGATGAATCGAAGGGAATGAGCGGAGAAGGTAACCCTTCCGGGGCCCCTAGGGGGCCCCTTTTTTCACCCATACTCCATCCATAATATTCCTCCATCGGCCTTGGATCCCCTCCGATCGTGCCATCAGAAAGTTTGGGGCGGTAGACGAGTAGAAGAGAGGAAGGAAGCGCCCTTCGACTTCCAAGAGACGCCCCCGGCCTTCATCGCCCCCCCCTCTGTTGCCAGTGCCATCCTTAGTCGGAGAGAAGATGGCACTGGGAGGGGCGAGTTAAATTAAATTCAACCAACGTGTCACTCCAAAGAAAAAGGTGTTTTTACGGATAAAATGGGTCTGAGGGCCTAGTGACTCGAGAGAAAACGTGGTAGAGTACCCTTAGGTGGGAGGAAGTGGGAGGAAGTGGGGGAGCCGGCATGTTTGTGGGAACGTACGAACACCGCATCGACACAAAGGGCCGCTTGGTTCTTCCCTCCCGGTTTCGCCAGGACCTGGGGGATTGCGTGGTGGTGTCCATGGGAATGGGTTCCTATGTTTCT
This sequence comes from uncultured Synergistaceae bacterium, assembly GCA_937868015.1. GTDB lineage: Bacteria > Synergistota > Synergistia > Synergistales > Aminiphilaceae > CALMLW01. The sequence continues at coordinate 1,459 of CALMLW010000057.1, forward strand.
CTTCACGCACCGCTGGAATGGGAGCACCTTCTAGGGAAACTTCAAAACATCCCCTCAACCTCGGGGAGTCGGGCTCGGGACTTCTGTCGCGTGCTCTTGGCCACGGCGAACGAGGTGCCCTTTGATGCCGCAGGGAGGATTTTGCTCCCTCCTCTTCTACGGGAAAAGGCCGCCTTGGACCAAGACGTGGTGGTGGTGGGGCAACGGAATCACGTAGAAATCTGGGATCAAAAGCTTTGGGCCACCTATCAGGCGGCGGTCTTCCTCGATTTTTCTGACATTGTCCAAGAGATCGAGGGGTTATGATTTCCCACGTTCCCGTGATGCTCCAAGAGGTGATGGATCTCCTTTCGTCTGGGATTCTTCCCAGGCGTCTGGTGGATGCCACCGTCGGCCTTGGGGGATACAGCGAGGCTTTTTTGAGACGATGGGACGATGTGGCGATTTTGGGCCTGGACCAGGACGGAGATGCGCTGGATCGCGCCCGCGCCCGCCTCGCTTCTTTTGGGTCCCGCATGACCTTTCGACAGGGAAATTTTAGTCGGATCGACGAATGGATTAACGCCTGGGGATGCCGAGAAGTCGACGGGGCCGTGTTCGACCTTGGGGTGTCAAACATGCAGCTTTCCGAAGGGGACCGGGGTTTTTCCTTCCAGATGGATGGCCCTTTGGACATGCGTATGGATCCTCGTTCGGGGGCGGAGACCGCCGCCGATCTACTAAGAAAAACGAGTTTTGCGGAGCTCGCCCGCATTTTCCGGGAATACGGCGAGGAATCCCGCGCGGGGGTCATGACTCATCTTCTGATCAAAGCTAGAGACCAGGGGGTGCCCCTTGATCGCACGGGGGATGTGGTGCGCGTCCTGCGGGAAGGGTTGCCCGCGCCCCTTCAGAGAAAGCTCGGCACCCATCCGGCAAGGAAGATTTTCCAAGCGTTGCGCATAAAGATAAACGACGAGCTGGGATCCCTGGAAAGAGCTCTGGGAGCCTTGCCTGAGCTGATTTCTTCGGGAGGCACCGTGGTGGTGGTGAGCTATCACTCTTTGGAAGATCGGATGGTCAAGCGCCGTTTTCTCGAGTGGAAACAGGCCGGACGGGGGAAGATTTTGACGCGAAAGCCCCTGGTCCCCTCGGAGGCCGAGGTGGAATCAAACTATAAGGCCCGCAGTGCGAAAGCGAGAGGCTTTCGAATGGGTTGATGTTGAAAGGTACGTCGATAGGTTTTCCGGAGGGAGATATTTTGCGTTGACCTTTACGCCGCCGGAGATGGGAGCGGGAGGTCGCGAAAAAGTCCCCGGAGATTCACCGTAAAGACAGGAGGCCCAACGTCCGATCAGTTCAAGGGAAGGAGGGGGGGGCATGGAGGCCCGGAAAGATACGAGGAAATTTTCCCGCATAGTTCCCTTTTGCGCCGTGGCGTGCGTTCTTCTGGGGGCGTGTTTTTTGGGCCTGGGCGGAGTCCGCCTTTACAGCTTATCCCTTGAGGGGAAGATCAACGAGCTGTCAAGGCGCGTCGAAGCGGCTCAGGAGGAAAAATCCCTCCTTGAGGTTCGCATGGCCGAGCTCATGGCTCCCCCCAGAGTCCATTCCTCCGCCCGCACTGCCCTGGGCATGTGTCCCCCCCTCCAGATCGCCGTGGTGGCATTGCCTAAATCGAACGGTGCGGCGGAGGATCAATCCGTTCTCTTCGATTCCTTACCCTCCTCTTTGACTCCTTTGGCGGGGCTTTTTGTGGCCCCCGCCGATGCCCGTGAATAAGCTCTCTTGAGTTAACGCTTAAGATGTGGCGCCGTTTCTGCTCCCCCTGGCTTTGGCTTGCCCTGGTATTCCTGCTCTTGGTCGGACGCACCGTGGAGGTCCATCTTTTCCCCGACCCCCGGGTATGGGCCAAGTCGCAGAATCAGTATTGGACCCAGGTGACGGTTAGTGCGGGGCGAGGGGGGATCTTTGACGCCCGCAGCGTCCCCTTGGCCATCTCCGTGCCGAGCGTGAGTTTTTTTGTGGATCCCCAGTTTTGGGAACCCCGGGATGCGGAACGCCTGCGAGGCCTCTTCGACGGAG
>CALMLW010000058.1 GCA_937868015.1 uncultured Synergistaceae bacterium
AGCCGCCGGGCGCTTTTGACGTTGGGGGCCATGCCCCGCTCCACGAGCTTATGCATAACGAAGGGTTTAAACAGCTCCAGCGCCATCTGTTTAGGCAGGCCACACTGGTAGATTTTCAGGTGGGGGCCGATGACGATGACCGACCGTCCGGAGTAGTCCACGCGCTTGCCCAGCAGATTCTGACGGAAGCGCCCCTTCTTTCCCCGAAGGAGATCGGACAGGCTCTTTAGGGGACGGTTTCCCGCCCCCAGCACGGCCTTGCCCACCCGACCGTTGTCGATGAGGGCGTCCACGGACTCCTGGAGCATGCGCTTTTCGTTCCTAATGATGATCTCCGGCGCCTTGAGTTCCTGGAGCTTCTTGAGGCGGTTGTTGCGGTTGATCACCCGGCGATAGAGGTCGTTAAGGTCCGATGTGGCAAACCGTCCCCCGTCGAGCTGCACCATGGGGCGCAGGTCTGGAGGGATGACGGGCAACACGTTGAGGACCATCCACTCGGGCTTACTATCGCTCTTGCGGAAGTCCTCCACCACGTTGAGACGCTTGACGAGCTTGCGTTTTTTCTGTCCCGAGGACTCGGCGATCTCTTCTCGGAGCTCTTCCGCGAGCTCATCCATGTTCAACACGCCCAGGAGGTCTTGCACCCCCTCGGCGCCGATGGCGGCGGAAAATTTCTTGTCATAGGCCGCGCAGAGGCGATATTCGCTCTCCAGGATGATGAAACCCCGTTCGAAGGGAGAACTCCCCTGTTCCTTGACGATGTAGCAGGGATCCTCGAGGGTCCGGGTTTCCATCTGGGCGGAAAACCGGCCGGGATATTTCTCATGGAAGAGCTTGTATTCACTGTCAGAGACGATGTCGTTTTTGGCAAAGGGCAGGCGGGCTGTCGCCGTCACGACGAACCCTTCCTGGTTCCCCACCAGGACTCGCTCCACCACGATCTCTCCCGTGGATCGGAGCTCCGCCAGGCGAGTGGCCCCCAGGATCTCTCCCGCCGCCAGGCCGCTGGCGTCCTCCACACAGCGATAGGCCGGTTCCACCTTGAAAAGGTCTTCCCCGTACTCCGCCCGGTATCGGGAAATCATGTGAGCCCCCACGACGTCCCCCTCGGCCAGGGGGACGTCGTCCACCGTCATGATGCGATACGCCCCTTCGGCGTTGAACTTGGGGTCATAGTGACGGTGGATGGCCTCCTCGCAGGCCAGGATCGTATCTCCTTTTTTAACGAGATCATGTCTCTTACCGTCCACCACTACCTTGAAGACGGTCTCCCGACGACGACTGGGGGCGAAATAGACGACCCTCTCCAGGTCCTTGGTGGCGGTGCCCAAAAGGAGCGACAGGCGACTGGGAATGCCCCGGAGGTACCAGATGTGAACCACGGGGGCCGCCAGCTCAATGTGGCCCATGCGTTCCCGCCGCACTCGGTTATCCGTCACGGTGACGCCACAACGGTCGCAGGTGATCCCCTTGAACTTGGGGCCACTGCGCTTGTACTTACCACAGGCGCACTCAAAGCTCCTGGTAGGGCCGAAGATCCTCTCGCAGAAGAGGCCGTCCTTTTCCGGGCGCAGAGTGCGATAGTTGATGGTCTCCGGTTTTTTCACTTCGCCGCTGGAGAGCTCCCGAATCCGTTCCGGACTCGAAAGTTTGATGCGAACTCCCGCGATCTCACGCCGACTCATCGCTGCGTTTCCCCCTCCGCCCCGGTCTTATCGCCCGTTCTACCGCCGAAGAGGAAGGATTCCGTGTCTGAAGAAGGGCTTCCTCTTTCAGTGACTTCTTCTTCGTCATCATGCACCGCCACATCGCTGCGGAAGGATGCCAAGGATCCGATCCGGGAGCGGTCGTATTCGTCGTCCTCCAGGGTGAGGCCCCCCACGGAGCCGTCGTCGTACATGATCTCCACGTCCAGGCTGAGCCCCTGGAGCTCTTTCACCAACACGCGAAAGCTCTCCGGCACTCCGGGCTCAGAAAGGTTTTGCCCCTTGACGATGCGTTCGTAGGTTTTTAGGCGCCCACGGATGTCGTCGGACTTCACCGTAAGCATCTCCTGCAGAATAAAAGAGGCTCCATAGCCCTCCAGGGCCCAGACTTCCATCTCCCCGAAACGCTGCCCTCCGAACTGGGCCTTCCCTCCCAGGGGTTGTTGGGTGATGAGGCTATAGGGGCCTATGGATCGGGCATGGATCTTGTCGTCCACCAGGTGGATGAGTTTGAGCATGTACATGCATCCCACCGTGACTTTTCTCTCCATGGGCTCCCCCGTACGGCCGTCGTACAGGGTGATGCGGCCGTCACCGCTGAGCTCCGGGTAGCGCTCCTGCTTGAGCTCATCGATGAGGGAGAAGATCTCCTCCTCCTGGGCTCCTTCAAAGACCGGGGTGGCGATGCGAAAAGGCCCCCCCTGGCCTTCGATCCCACAGTACCCCACGAAGCCCATGACGGTTTCCAGCACCTGTCCCAGGTTCATCCGGCTCGGCACCCCCAAGGGATTTAACACCACGTCCACTGGCGTGCCGTCGGGAAGATAGGGCATGTCCTCTTCGGGAAGGATCCGAGACACCACGCCCTTGTTGCCGTGGCGCCCGGCCATCTTGTCCCCCACGGTGATCTTGCGCAACTGCGCCACGTAGACCTTGACCACTTCGTTCACTCCGGGGCTCAGGTCCTCGGCGTTATGCTCCCGGGAAAGGCGCTTGATCAGCACCACCTTACCCCCTTCGCCGTGGGGCACTCGGAGGCTCGTGTCCCGCACCTCCCGGGCTTTTTCGCCAAAAATGGCCCGGAGGAGTTTTTCCTCCGGAGACTGATCCGACTCCCCCTTGGGGGTGACCTTTCCCACCAGGATATCGCCGGATTTGACCTCGGCACCGACCCGCACCACGCCGTCCTCACCCAAGTTCCTCAAGGCGTCCTCTCCCACGTTGGGGATGTCCCGGGTGATGTCTTCGGGGCCCAACTTGGTGTCCCGGGCCTCCATTTCGTACTCTTCGATGTGGATGGAAGTGTAGTAGTCCTCTTTCACCAGGCGCTCGTTGAGGAGGATGGCGTCCTCGTAGTTGTACCCCTCCCAGGAGACGAAGGCCACCACCACGTTGCGTCCCAGGGCCAGCTCCCCATTTTCCACGGACTGACCGTCGGCCAAGACCTGCCCCATCTCCACCCGATCTCCCCGACGCACCACAATCTTCTGGTGGATAATGGTTCCTTGGTTGGATCGACGAAATTTTACTAATACATACTTTTGAACCATGCCATCATCGGAGGTAACTTCCACACGATTCGCGTCCACATAGGTCACAGTGCCACTGCGGCGGGCCAGGACACAGGCCCCGGAGTCTATGGCGATCCGCCCTTCGATGCCCGTCCCCACCACGGGGGCCTCGGCACGCACCAAAGGCACCGCCTGGCGCTGCATGTTGGACCCCATGAGGGCCCGGTTGGCGTCGTCATGCTCCAGGAAGGGGATGAGGGCTGTGGATACGGAGACGATCTGTTTTGGAGAAACGTCTATAAAATTAACCTTTTGTGGTCCTACGGAGACGATGGTATCCTTGTGGCGACAGTGAACCTCGTCTCCCAGGAGTTTCCCCTGGGGGTCCATCGCCGCATCGGCCCGTCCTACGTAGAAGGCGTCTTCTTCGTCCGCCGAGAGGTAATCCACCTCGTCCCCCACCACTCCACCCACCGTACGGCGCCGCGGCGTCACCAGAAATCCGTAGGAATTAACCCGGGCGTAGGTGGCCAAAGACGTCACCAGGCCGATGTTCGGCCCTTCAGGGGTTTCGATGGGGCACACCCGGCCGTAATGGGTATAGTGCACGTCCCGGGCTTCAAACCCGGCCCGTTCCCGAGAAAGGCCCCCGGGACCCAGAGCGGACAGGCGGCGACGATGGGTGAGCTCCGCCAAGGGGTTGGTCTGGTCCATGAACTGGGAAAGCTGCCCCGATCCGAAAAACTCCCGCAACGAGGCCGAAATGGGGCGCACGTTGATGAGCTCCCGGGCCGTGGCCGCCGCCAGGTCAGGGATGGTGGTCATGCGCTCCTTGGCGATGCGCTCCATGCGGAGCAGGCCGATGCGGACTTGATTCTGCAGTAGCTCTCCCACGGCACGCACCCGGCGGTTTCCCAGGTGATCGATGTCGTCTTCCTGGCCCACGCCGTCGCGCATGCCCAGGAGACCCTTGATGATGGGAACCATGTCGTCCACCGTGAGGAGACGGATGGATTCAGGGATGGATAACCCCAGCCTGCGGTTGAGCTTATATCGCCCCACACGCCCCAGGTTATAGCGCCTGGGGTCGAAGAAAAGCCCCGAAATATACTCTCGGGCGTTCTCCATGCGGGCGGGCTCGTTGGGGCGAAGGCGCCGGAAGAGCTCTAGCACGGCGTCATCCACCGTGAGGGAGTTGTCTTTTTCCAACGTCGCCGCCAGGGCCCGATCGACCCGCCAGACTCGAACGCGGGACCGCCCCAACTTCCACAACTCTTCCAGGTGCTCCTTGGTGAGGCGCTCATTCTTGCGGACCACCGCGTGTCCCGTGGCATTGGCCACGCTCTCGGCGATGAGGAGCCCCTTGACCTCTTCTTCGACGAGCTCCACCTCCTCCTCCGTGGCCCCGAAGCGCAGGAGCAAATCATCGTTATTCGGCACACCAAAGGCCTTGAGAAGCATGGTGATGGGGATCTTCTTGCGGTTGTCGATGTTGACGGAAAGCACGTCCCCGGGGGACAGATCGAACTCCAGCCAAGCTCCCCGGTCGGGGATGACCTTCGCCGCAAAGGTCTCCTGCCCCGGCACTCCCCCGTCGGAGCTGTAGTAGACTCCGGCGGAACGGGCTAACTGGTTCACCACCACCCGTTCGGTGCCATTTACAATGAATGTACCATTATTGGTCATGATGGGGAAATCGCCCAAGAAAACCTCTTCTTCTTTGATCTCGCCCACCTTCCGATTGACCAACCGGATGGTGGCCCGGACGGGCATGGACCACGTAAGGTCCCTCTGCCGAGCCTCCTCTTCGGAGGTGCTGGGCGGATCGGTGTGGTAGGAGACGAACTCCAGGGCAAAGGATCCGTCATAACTTTCCACGGGGAAAATTTCTTCGAAGAGCTCTTGAAGCCCCACGCTACGGCGTTGGGAGGCTTCGACATCGAACTGGAAAAACCACCGATACGAGTCGCGCTGCACCTCAATAAGATCCGGAAGATCCACCAGATCGTGGGGTCGACCGAATGCCAGCCGCCTTGACCTCCTGTCCGCCGGTGCCAATACGGGCATGGGAGCTGCAACCTCCCTATCGAGAAAAGGATGTGGGGAAATGGGGATGTGACGAAGGTAAATCATAACAGAAGGGGGTACTCGTGTCAACTGCACACAAGTACCCCTATCTGCCTTTTCTTTCCGCCCTCCCAGAGAAAGGCGCTCCGTACGATGGTGTCGAGGGGGAGACTCGAACTCCCACAGGCGTCAGCCCACTAGAACCTGAATCTAGCGCGTCTACCAATTCCGCCACCCCGACGTTTTTTCGTAACGGAGAGCATTGTAGCAACCCGGGGGAGATTTGGCAAGAGCCCCGGGACCACCTCGATTCGAAAAATGTGGTCTCGGCTAGGAGAAACCCCTGGGATCAGCGCGGCTATCGCCCGGAAGTATAAGAGGGCTCCGAAGCCCGGAGGAGGCGATCCCTCAGGGCGCGCCCCACGCCGACGCCTTCCGGCCACTCGGCGAGGATGGCCTCGGCGGCGCCGCGCTCCAAGGACCTCAAGGCGGCAAAGAGCCCCGCCGCATAGGCCGCCAGGTCGGGAAAGCGACGCTCCATATCGCAGGGGAAGGGCGGGGGAGCCATGCCCACATACCCCCATCGACGGACGGGATCGAGCTCCTCTGATCCGGCACGCCCCCCTTCCCCGGGATCCCACAGGACCACCGGTATCCGAGGGGCGTAATGCCGGTGGCGGGTGCCGGGGGAACGCCGCAGGACTACCTCGTGATCCGGAAGGCACACCGGCCCTCCCAGGGCCTCCAGGTCCTCCAGGGAAAGGCCCCCGGGGCGCAAGAGCACCAAATGCTCCCCCGTGGCGTCCACCACGGTGGATTCCAGTCCCACGGCGGCGGGTCCTCCGTCCAACACGAGGTCCACCCGATCCCCCAGGTCTTCCAGTACGGCTTCGGCCGTGGTGGGGCTGGGGCGGCCGCTGGAGTTGGCGCTGGGGGCCGCCACGGGGCACCCCGCCTCTCGGAGCAAGGCCAGCGCCACGGCGTGGTTCGGGATGCGAACCGCCACCGTATCAAGCCCCGCAGTGACTTCCCGGGGCACGGAAGGAAGGGCCGGGAGAACGAGGGTCAGGGGCCCCGGAGAAAACTTGCGAAAAAGGAATGCCGCCCGGGGATCCACCCGGGCGACGCCCTCGGCGTCTTCCCAACGGGGTACGTGGAGGATCAGGGGGTTATCTCCCGGACGTCCCTTGGCTTCGAAGATCCGCCGCACCGCCCGGGGATCCAAAGCGTCCGCCCCCAGGCCGTACACCGTCTCCGTGGGAAAGGCCACGAGCCCCCCTCGGCGTAACAGGTCCCCCGCCTCGGCGATAGATTCTGCGTCGGGGTGCCGGGGGTCCACCTTCAGACACCTCAAGGGACCACATCTCCTTCCCGTAGCGCCGACATGACCTCCCGCCGCAGTCCGTCGAAACGGCCCTGCAGGATGGCTCCTCGGAGGCGCCGCATGAGGCGGATCAGAAAGTGCAGGTTATGCCAGGAGCAGAGACGGGCGGCCAAAATCTCCCCCGCCCGGTACAGGTGACGTATATAGGCCCGGGAGTGGTGGCGACAGACGTAACAGTCACAGGTGGGGTCCAAGGGGCCCTCGTCCCGGAGATAACGCTGGGCCTTCAGGTTCAACCTTCCCCGCAGCGTAAAAACCGTGCCGTTGCGTCCGTTGCGGGTGGGTAGCACACAGTCGAACATGTCCACCCCCCGGGCCACCCCCTCCACCAGGTTCTCCGGCAACCCCACCCCCATGAGATAGCGGGGCTTGTCCTTGGGCAGGACGGCGTTCGTCACCTCCAACATGGCATACATCTCCTCGTGGCTCTCCCCCACAGAGAGTCCGCCGATACCGTATCCCGGAAAGTCCATGCGGGTCATGCGCTCGGCGCACTCCCGTCGCTGATCCGGAAAAGTCGCCCCCTGGACGATGCCGAAGAGGGCCTGGTCTTCCCTCCCATGGGACCTCTGGCAGCGCTCGGCCCACCGCAGGGTACGTTCCAGGGCGTCCCGGGAGCGTTCCGGAGACGCGGGGAGGGCCACGCACTCGTCGAAGCACATGGCAATGTCGCTCCCCAGCTCCTCCTGGATGCGCATGGAGTCCTCTGGAGACAAAAAACATCGCTTCCCGTCGATGTGGGATCGGAAGGCCACGCCCTCTTCGGAGACGGTGCGAAGCTCTCCCAGAGAGAACACCTGGAATCCTCCGCTATCCGTGAGGAGTCCCCGGGACCACCCCATAAAGCGGTGGAGCCCCCCCAGGGACGCCACCAGCTCCGAGCCCGGGCGAAGCCATAGGTGATAAGTGTTGCCCAAAACCATGGAAGCTCCCATCTCCACCAGCTCAAAGGGGGCCATGGCCTTCACCGTCCCCTGGGTCCCCACGGGCATGAACACGGGGGTTTCGATGACTCCGTGGGGCGTGTGGAGCTCCCCCGCCCGGGCCCCGGTGACGGGGTCTTCTGCCACCACCCGGAAGGACACGGGGCTCTTCATGGGGCCTTCTCCCCAGCCCACCGGAATAAGGCCTCGGCGTTGCGGTAGATGGCGGCTTCCAGCTCGACCCGGGCCTCCCGCCGGACCTCCGCCAGCCGGTCGTAGATTCGGGCCACATGGGCGGGTTCGTTCCTCTTGCCTCGAAAGGGGCGAGGAGCCAGATAGGGGGCGTCGGTCTCGCAGAGGAGACGATCCCGGGGGATACGGGAAGCCACGTCTCGTAGGGCCTCACCCTTGGAAAACGTGACGGGTCCTGCGAAGGATAGGTAAAATCCCAGGTCCAAAGCCGCCACCGCCTGCTCCCAGGTGCCGGAAAAGCAGTGAAAAACCCCACCGCTTCCGGCGGCCCCTTCCGATTTCAGAATGTCCAGGGCTTCGTCGAAGGCATCCCGCACGTGCACCACGAGGGGCTTTCTCACCTCCAGGGCCCAGGACACGTGGAAGGCTAAGACCTTTTTTTGCACCTCCCGGGGGGAGTGGTCGTAGAAGAAGTCGAGCCCCGTCTCCCCCACGGCCACCACCCGGTCGTGCCGGGCGAGATCGCGAAGAGCCCCGGGTAGCCCCTCCGCCACGGAGGAGGCCTCGTGGGGATGGACCCCCACTGTGGCAAAGACCCCCCGGGAGGTGTGGCGAAGGGCCAGATCCAAGGCTTTCAGGCTCGACGCCCCGTCCGTGCCCACCGTCACCATCCGCCCCACTCCGCATGAGGCGGCGCGATCCAGCACCGCCTCCCGGTCGGGGTCGAAGGAGTCCATATCCAAGTGGCAGTGGGTGTCCACCAAAGTTCCCATCGTCAATGGATCCGCGCCCCGAGCTCCATATCTCGGTCCACGGTGAGAAGGGCCAAGTTTTTCCCGTCGAACCGCTCCGCCGCCAGGAGCATGCCGCAGCTCATCACTCCCCGGAGCTTGGCGGGCTTCAGGTTACAGATAACCACGATGCGCTTTCCCACCAAGTCCTCGGGGGGGTAGAACTCCCGGATGCCGGAGACGATCTCCCGCTTCTCGTACCCCAGATCCAGCGACATCTTGTAGAGCTTATCCGCCTTGGGCACGGGCTCCACCGCCGTCACCAGGGCCACCCGGAGCTCGATCTTCCGGAAGTCGTCGATGGTCACTTCCGCCTCGTGATCCCCGGGGTCTTTGGGGTTTTTATCCTCTTCGGCTCTCGCCTGGCGCTCCTTCTGCCACAGATCCAGGTCGATGCGGGGAAAGAGCACTTCTCCTTTGTGGACGAGGGTGCCCGCAGGGTACCCTCCCCAGGCGGGGGAAGTTATTTTGTCCGGGGCTCCCCTTAGGCCGAGCTGCTGCCACATGCGCTGCCCCGTGGAGGGCATGAAGGGAGTCACGAGGAGCGCCACGATCCTCAAAGTCTGCGCCAACGTCCCCAACACGGTGCCCAGCCGGTCCCGATCGCCCTCTTTTCCCAGGCGCCAGGGCATGGTTTCGTCGATATACTTGTTCCCCCGGGCCACGAGGCCCCAAAGGACCTTGAGGGCTTCGTCGAAGGCAAAGGATTCCAGGGCCCGATCCACCGCCTCCACCGCTTCTTCCGCCTCACGACAGAGGGCTTCGTCTTCCGGGTGCAGGGCCTTCGAGGCGGGGACCTCGCCATCGCAGAACTGGTTCACCATCTGCAGCGTGCGATGCAGCAAGTTGCCCAGGTCGTTGGCCAGGTCGCTGTTAATGCGCTGAACCAGAGCCTGTTCCGAGAAGTCCCCGTCCAGGCCAAAGGGCACCTCCCGGAGCAAGAAGTATCGGAAGGCGTCCGCCCCGTAACGGCGGGCCATGTCGAAGGGGTCCACCACGTTACCCTTGGACTTGGACATCTTCTCCCCCTCCACGGTCCACCACCCGTGGGCAAAGACCATTACCGGAGGATTCAGTCCCAGGGCCATCACCATGGCGGGCCAGATGACGGAGTGGAAACGGATGATGTCTTTGCCCACCAAGTGGTGCACCGCAGGCCAGTAGCGCTCCCAAAGCCCTCCCTCGTCGGGGTAACCCAGGGCGGAGAGATAGTTGATGAGGGCGTCGAACCAGACGTAGACCACGTGCCGGGGGTTCTCCGGCACGGGCACGCCCCACGAAATGGTGGTCCGGGAGATGGACTGATCCATCAACCCTCCCCGGATGAAGCTGACAATCTCGTTGTATCGCCCCCGGGGCTGCACCGCCTCGGGATGAGCCTCATAGAACTCAAGCAGCGGGTCGGCGTATTTGGATAGGCGGAAGAAGTAGCTCTCCTCCGTCATCTTCTCCAGCTTCCGTTTGCAGTCCGGACAGGTACGTCCTTCCCCCATCTGGGATTCGGGGACGTAGGTCTCGCAGGGAACGCAATACCACCCCTCGTAGCTTCCCTTGTAGATGTCCCCCTGGGCCAGGAGCTTGGAGAAGATGTGCTGGACCACCCGTTCGTGCCGCTCCTCCGTGGTCCGGATGAAGTCGTCGTACTCGATGCCCAGCACCTTCCATAGGTCCTGAAAGTTGACCACCGTACGGTCGGCAAGCTCTTGGGCGGTCAACCCCCTCTCCATCGCGGCGCGCTGGATTTTCTGACCGTGCTCGTCGGTTCCAGTAAGGAAATAGGTGTCGCGCCCCCGGAGCCGGTGGTGCCGGGAGAGCACGTCGGCGGCCACGGTGGTGTAGGCGTGGCCGATGTGGGGCACATCGTTAACGTAGTAGATAGGCGTGGTAATATAGAAACCCTTGTCAGTCATGGTATCCCTCCTAAAAAAGATTTCCGCACCGCCCGGACTGATAAACCCGGGAAGGACTTCTCGCATTGCTCCAAGGGCCCTCGTCCCCGCCGATGGGGGGCCATGGCGTCTTTTCCTATGGCCGGGGAAAGGGGCGCCATCCGCCCTACCCGTTAGCTAACCCCTGGCCCGGGATCTCCTCCTCTTCCGCCCCTTCGTCTTCGGCAAATAAAAGAGCCTTGACGCGATTTTTCGGGATACCATACCGCTCCCCCAGCTCTTTGGCAATATCCCGCCAGGGATGTCCCCCTTGGGCCATGGTCCGAGCCTCTCGTCGCCACATCTCGTCATCCGGAGGGCTATCCGGGGCCCCCGATACCACCAGGACCAGCTCCCCTCTGAACCCTCCCCGCGCCCTTTCCAGGAGTTCAGGGAGGGTTCCCGCCACCGCTTCCTGGTGGATCTTGCTGATCTCCCGCACCAGGACCGCCGCCCGATCTCCCCAGAGGGAGGCCAGGTCCTCCAGATGGCGCTCCGCTTTGTGGGGCGACAGGTAAAAGACCAGGGTCCACGGATGGGTTTTCAGGGCCTCCAGGGCGCGCCGCCGATCGCTTCCCCCCTCGGGGAGGAAGCCGTAGAACGTGAACGGCTGGGGAGGAAGACCCGAAAGAAGTAGCCCAGGCACGAGGGCCGTAGCCCCCGGAAGGACGTCCACGGGAAGGCCCGCCGCCAGGGCCGCCGAAAGGAGAAAGGCCCCGGGATCCGAAAGCCCCGGGGTCCCCGCATCGGAGACCAAAGCCACCGTCTCGCCCCTTCGCACTCGACCCAGCAACTCCCGGGCGCGGGAACGCTCGTTATGTTCATGACACGAGACCATGGGCGTCCGGATACCGTGAAAGTTCAGCAGCTGGAGAGTTCGTCGGGTATCCTCACAGGCGATGACCTGGGCCTCTCGCAGGACCCGCAGCCCTCGAAGAGTCATGTCTTCCATGTTTCCTATGGGAGTGGGTACCACGATCAGCGGCACGGCAAGCCCTCCCGGGCGTAGGCTTGGAGAAGGGAGGGGGTGAAGCGGCCGTCTTCTCCCTGGAGGATCATCGGAGATTCCATACGACCCCCGGGGCGGGCCCCCTTCACCGCCCCCACCAGGACCACCGACGCATCTTTTCCCGCCTTGGGATAGACGGGAAGGATCCTCTTGGGCTCCAGGCGAAAGTGCTGCCACGTCGATAGGAGGGCCGAAATTCGCGCCGCCCGGAACACCGCGTAAAAGCGTCCCCCGAAGCGCAGGGCAAAGGCCGCCGCCCGGGCCACCTGGGATAGGGAACAACATAGGTCGTGGCGCGCCATCGCCGCCGGCACGGAGGGGCTGGGGCGGGAAAGGCTTCCGTCGCCGTAGGGCGGATTGGCCACCACCACGTCGAAGGACTCGGGGGCACAGAACTCCCGGGGGTTCCGCAGGTCTCCCGCCACGAAAGACACCCGGTCTCCCAGGGCGTTCTCCTGCACGTTCCGCTCCGCCAGCGCCACCAGGTCCCGCTGGATATCCACCCCCAGGACCGCCACTCCGGGAAAGCGCCAAGCCAGATGCAGGGCCACGGCCCCCGAAGCACACCCCAGATCGAGCACCCGATCCCCCCTCCGGGCCCGGGCAAAGGCCCCCAAAAGCACCGTGTCCACGTTGGCCCGGGGCCCCCGGGAGGGTTGCCAAAGGCGCAACGCCCCCTGGAGGTAGTCGTCCCGCGAGGGCGGGAGGTCCTCCTCCGGGGAGGGCGCATCGGAAAAGGCGAAGCGCCCTCCCTCGGCAGCGGGGTCCTCGTGGCAAAGGCTTTCGTCTTCTTCTCGCCGAAGGTGTTCTTCCATCATGTCCAATCCTCCAGCCGGACTCCCACCACCTGGGAAAGGCCAGGCTCGCTCATGGTGACGCCGTAAAGCACCTGGGCTCGCTCCATGGTGTAGCGCCGATGCGTCATGACGATCAACTGACGGGTCCGGGCACATTCCTCCGCCAGGGCGGCGAAGCGTTTGAGGTTCGCCTCGTCCAAGGCCGCATCCACCTCGTCCAGCACCGCCAGAGGGGCTCCGGCCACCTCCATGGCGGCAAAGAGGAGGGCTATGCCCGTGAGGGATTGTTCCCCTCCGGAGAGTTGCCCCAGGTGCTGGGGCGTTTTCCCTGGAGGTCGGGCCATCACCTCCACCCCCGCATCCCAGAGAGAAAGGCCCTCCGTCAGCATGAGCCGTCCCTCTCCCCCGCCAAAAAGCCTCCGGAAGAGCTCGTTGAAGCGCCGATCTATGCCCTGGAGCGCCTGGGAAAAAAGCGCCCCCGCCTGGGCGTCGGTGTCCGATATGAAGGCCTGGAGTTCTTCGCGGGCCCTGGTGACGTCCTGGGTTTGATCCTGGAGGAATAGCACCCTCTCCTCCAAAGATCGGTCTTCGGAGAGGACTCCCCCATCCACTTCTCCCAGCTCCCGGAGGGCCCTTTCCCTTTCCCTCAAGGTCCGCCGAAGTTCTTCCAGCGTACGGGGCTCTTCGAAGCCCTCCTGGCCGGGGTAGGGAAATTGCCCCTCCCAGAGGGCCGAAAGGTCGTCGAGCTCCCGGGTTAGATCCCGCCCCATACGTTCCATCCGCTCCGCTGCGGCCCGAGCCCCTTCCATCCGTTCCGCCGCAGCCCGCGCTCGAAGGCGAGCCCGGGCCGTGCGCCGATCCAGGGCCGTGCGCCGGTCCAGGAGGCGGGATTGGCGCTCTTCCAGAAGCTTATTCTCCCGCCAGAGATCCCAGATCTTTTGTCCCACGTCCCGGAGGGATTTCTTCCGAGAGGCTTCTTCTTCGTCGATCCTACGGAGATCTTCCGTGAAAGCCGTCATAGCTTCGTCGGCCTGGGCCAGAGCCGCCGTCTCTCGACGCACCAGCGCCTCGGCGCTGCGGAGCCTTTCTTCCCCCAGGGCCACCTCTCCTCGCAGGGCCACCACCCGGCTCTCCCAAGCCCGCTCTTCGGGAACCGAAGGCAGCCGGCCCAGGGCATCACAGAGCTCTCGCTCTCTCTGGCGAGCCGCCGCCAAGCGTCGCCCTTCTTCTCCCAGGACCCGGAGGAGCTCTTCTCGTTCCTCTCCAAGAGCTTCAAGCCTCTGATCCACCCGCTCTTTCGCGGATCGCACCCCTGCCAAGGCCTTTTCTTCCCGCCCCACCGCCAGGGCCGACTCCTCCCGGAGCTTGGCTGCGGCCCGCTCTCGCCCTTCGGCCTCCTTCAGGCCCCACTCCAGCTCCGTCAGGCGTCGTTCGCGCCCCCGCACCTCTTCTTCGACCATGCCCAACTGATGGCGGAGCTCCATGGGGCCCTTCTCTCGGCCGGAGGCCCCTCCCGTCACCGTCCCCCCGGGGAGGAAGACGTCTCCTTCCAGCGTGACCACGGGAATGCGAGGCTCTCGGCGGACCAACTCCACCCCCACGGCGTAGGTCTCCACCACCAGTAGGTCTCCCAGAAGGTGGGCCACCCCCGCCTCCCAGGCAGGATCGGGGGTGACCAAATCCAGGGCCCATCCCACCACTCCCCGGGGTGGCAAGGTCACCCGGCGGTCGGGATGGCGAGGCTTGGCCTGCTCCATGGGGAGAAAGGTGGCCCGCCCCGCCCTCGCCTTCTTGAGTTGGTCGATGCACCGTCCGGCTTCGGCAAAGTCCTGGACAAAGAGCCAAAAGCGCCGTCCGCCAAGATAGGCATCCAGAGGGGCCCACAGGGTCGCGGGGCACTGGAAGGTCTCCAGAGCGGGTACGGGGCGGGCGGCAAGGCGTCCCAGACGGGCAGCGGAAAGGACGTGCTGCACCGGCCGGGGATAGATGTTCCCCTGCAACTGTTCCTTCAATTCCTCCCCCCGGTGGCGGAGGGTCGCCAGCTCCCGGCGCTCTCGCTGGAGGTCTCCTCCCATGCTCTGACAGAGCGCATAGGCGTCCCCCGCACGGCGCACCGCATCGGCGGCATCCTGCTCGCTTCGGGAAAGACGCCGGCGCCCCTCTTCCACCTCGCGGCCCAGGCGTTCCTGGGCCTTCACGCCATCCCGCTCTTCTTCCACCACGGCACGCCACCGCCGCCCCAAAGAGGTCAAGCGCCCCGCCACCCGGGGAGCCTCTTCCCGCACCGCCGCCAGGGCCGCCGTGGCCTCGTCCCGCAGCGCCCGCTCCTCGGCCCTCCCTTGGTGGACCAGGCGCCAGGCCTCCTCTTCTTCCGCGAGGCGGCTTCTAAGCACCTCCAGGGCCTCCCGATGACTTTCCATCTCCAAAGAGCGCTCCCTCAACGCCGCCTCGCATCGCCAGCGGGCTTCCCTACCATCTTCACGGCGTCGATGGAGGTCCTCTCGAAGATTTTTAAGATTATTCAGAGCGCTTCCCTCTTCGAAGGCCCGGCGATGGAGCTTTTCCCGCCGTTCTTTTTTCTCGAGGAAATCGGCCCTCAGAGTCGAAGACTCGCGTTCCCAGGGCGTCACCGCCTGGTTGAAGCGCCCCAACACCCCTTCCCATCCCCGTTTCCACCCCGAAAGCAGGGAAAAAAGTGCCCGCTGCTCCTCTTGGGCTTCGGCCAACTCGCACTGATCCCTTTCAGCCTCCCGCCGCCGACGCCAGTAGAGCCCTCTTCGAGCGTCCTGAAGGGCCTCCATCACCGCCCGGGCCTCTTCGGCTCGCCGCACCGCCGGGGCGATCTCCCGTCGACGCCCTTCCAGCTCTCCCTGGAGCAGAGCCAAACGCCGCAGCTCCTCGCCCACCACCGACAGCTTTTCCAAGGCCTCATCCCGCCGCCGGCGATAGATGTCAATGCCGAAGAGGGACTCCAGATGCACCCGGCGCTCCCGCGGGCGCTGCTGCACCACCTCCGCCACTTCTCCCTGGCCGATGAAGGCAAAGCGATCTCCCTCCAATCTCCACGATCGCTTGGCCTCATCGACGTCTTGCAGGCGCACCCGGGCACCGTCCAGGAAAAAGAGGCTCCCCCCATCTTCGGGGGAAAAGCGCCTCCCCAGGGTGCAAGAGCGCCCCCGGCCCCCTTCGATCCCGTCGGAGATCTCGCGCAGCCTCAGGGAAACTTCGGCCTCCGTACTCCGGGCTAAAGAGGCGCTCCCCTGGAAGGCCAAGTCCCCCAGGCGGGTGATCCTCAGCCTGGAGGCGCTCCCATCCCCCAGGACCCACCGGAGGGCGTCCAGGAGGTTGCTCTTGCCGCTGCCATTGGGACCCACCACGGCGGTAAATCCCGGGGCGAAGCGAAGCTCGTGGGAGCCCCCGAAGCTTTTGAAGTTCTTAAGGAATAGCCGTTCCAAGAACACCGGAAAAAGGCTCCCTGGTCTTCCAGACTTGAAGGCGATGCTCCATCTGCCCCAGGGTCCCCTGGGCGTCCAGGCGGAACTTTCCCCAGGCAAACTCCGGAGCCTTCACCAGGAAAAACCGGCGCCCGAACTCCTCTTCCCAGAGACCCAGGCAGTTTTCCATGACGTAGGTCCCCAGGGCGGGATGGACTTCTAAAAGATAGGCCTCGGCCCGCCCGGAGTGGCACACCTTTCGCAAAAAGCGCTTGAGCACCAAAGCCAGGCTCTCTTCCTTCATCACCCACCCCGCCCCGCCGCACTCGGGACACCCCCGGGTCAGCGCCGTGCGCAGGTCCACCCGGGCGCGCTTCCGGGTGATCTCCACCAGGCCCAGCTCCGTCACGCCGAAGATCTTGGCTCGACATCGGTCCGAGCGAAAGACCTCTTCCAGCCGGTCCAACAACGCCTTGCGGTCTTGGGCGTGGTCCATATCGATGAAGTCCACCACCACGATGCCCCCGATGCCCCGGAGCCTCAGTTGGCGGGCAATCTCCCCCGCCGCCTCGAGGTTCGTGTCCAGCACCGTGTGGCGCAGGTCCACGTCCCCCACGAACTTCCCCGTGTTGACATCGATCACCGTGAGGGCTTCCGTCTGCTCCACCACCAGGTAAGCCCCCGAAGGGAGCCAGACCTTCCGATCCAACGCGGCGGAGATCTCTCGCTCGATGCCGAGGTAATCGAAAAGAGGGGTGACGCCGGAGTACACCGACACCTCGGGGGAGGAGGAGGGGAAACACCGGGTCACGTAGCCCCGGATGCGCTCCTCGTCTTCGGAAGAGTCCAGCACGATCTCGTCCACCGCATCGTTGAGCTCGTCCCGCAACACCTTTCCCAAAAGTCCCAGGTCTCGATAGAGGAGGCACGGAGCGGGCTGCACCCGGCTCTGGTGCTCGATTTCCCTCCAGAGGGCCAGGAGCTCCTCCACGTCGGTCCCCAGCTCTCCCTCTCCCACTCCCTCGGAGACCGTGCGGACGATGAGCCCAAACCCCTCGGGACGGAGGTCCCGGGCCATCTTGCGTAGGCGTCGCCGCTCCCGATCGTCGGCGATGCGCCGGGACACCCCGATGTCGTGCCCTCCGGGCACCAGCACCAAGTGCCTGCCGGGAAGGGCCAATCGCGGGGAGACCCGGGCCCCTTTCCCCTTACGGGCGGCCTTCACCACCTGAACCAACATCTCCGTGTTGGGGCGCACCTCCATCCCCCGGGCATCGGCCAGGTGAAGAAAGGCGTTTCGCCCATCTCCCAGATTCAAAAAGGCCGACTGCATGCCCCCGAGGACGCTATCCACCCGGGCCTTGTATATTTCCCCCGCCCGCTGGCGCTCCCACATGTGCTCCACCAGGAGTTCCGCCAGGCGTCCATCTTCCAGAATGGCCACCCGAACTTCCTCAGGATCCCGGAGGTTGGCCACAATCTTTCGTCCCAGAGTCACCGTCGCACCTCCCGAAGGGACCGAACCCCGTCCCCTTCCTCGGGCCCCACCCGGAGGCGCACCACGAAGACGTCTCGCCATCCCCTTCCGGGAGAGATCTCACCGAAGGCCCGAAGCACCCCTCCCATGCTCCGCTCCGCCCCCATCGTCACCGACAGCCCCTCCGAGGTCCGATGCCACCGGACATCGCCCCCCCCCGACACCGCCAGGGCTTCTTCCAGGGAGGAAAGGTCTTCGGCCCTACGGGGGCGCAGCAAATAGTGGGCCCGGGGGCAGACCGCCGCCAGCGGGGGACCCTCCACCGGAAAGGCTTCGATCATCTCAAGGCCCGGCGGAAACTTGCTTCCCCAGAGGGCTGCGGCATCGGCGGGAAAGGAGGAAAACCACCCTTCAGCGGGCTCTTCCAAAGCCACGATCCCCAGGGGTAGCGTGGGACCCAGGCTCAACCGAGGGTGAGGGACACATCCCTCGGAATACTCGAACTCCAGCCCCGCCCTCCGGGCGCTCCGCACGAAGATCGGGGGCAGTTCCACGTGGGGAAAAAAGGCCGACCGCCCCCTCTTGGCAAAGAAAAAACGCACCCGCACCGCCATCACACTCCCCCGATTCCCGATGGAGCGCACCGATCCCCCAGGCCACACCCCTGACATTCCCCCGTACGGCAGTCCGGGGAGAGGAGCTCATCGTAGGCCCGGTCCCGCTCTCGAAGCAAAAACTCCCGGCTCACTCCGGCATCGATGTGATCCCAAGGGAAAACCTCGTCCCGTCCCCGGGGACGGGAGACCAGGGCCCGGGGATCGATTTCTTCCCGCCGGAACGCCTCCTCCCAAAGGTCGAAACGAAAGCATTCGTCCCAGCCATCGAAACGGGCCCCCCCCCGCCAGGCTCGCTCCAGCACGGCCCCGCACTCCCGACCTCCCCGGGCGAAGACCCCCTCCAGAAAGGTCTGGGCGGGTTCGTGGTAGGCCACTTTCACCGACCGCTCCTTCCGGAGACCACTTTTAATGCGCCTTCCCCGATCCCGGAGATCTTCCGGAAGGCTCTGTTCCTCCCACTGGAAGGGCGTGTGAGCCTTGGGTACGAAACCCGCCACGGAAACGGCGATCTGAGCCCCCCGGGCGGTGGCACGCCCTATGCGGGCGCACTCCCGCACCAGGGCCTCCAGCCCCTCAAGATCCATGTCGCTTTCTGTGGGGAGCCCCATCATGAAATAAAACTTTATTCTTTCCCAGCCGTGGCGAAAGGCCGCCTCCACGGTACTCAGAATCTCCCCGTCCGAAAGCCCCTTGTTGATCACCCGGCGCAGGCGCTCCGTCCCCGCCTCGGGGGCAAAAGTCAGGCTTCCCCGGCGGACCCCCTCCAGCCGCGTCGCCAGATCCACCGAAAAGCCGTCGATCCTCAGGCTCGGCAAGCTCAGGGAAGCTCGGCGTCGTTCCAGCTCCGGCACCAAAAGGGCCAAGAGCTCATCCAGGCGGCGGTAGTCGCAGGTGGCCAATGATAAAAGCCCCAGCTCCCGACACCCCGAGTCTTCCAAAAGGGATAGGGCCAGGCGGCCAATGGTCTCCGGAGAGCGCTCCCGCACCGGTCGGGTCACCATCCCCGCCTGACAGAAACGGCACCCCCGGGTACACCCCCGAAAGACCTCCACGGGCACTCGGTCGTGCACCACCCCCAACGAAGGGATCATCATGTGCTCCGGGAAAAAGGTCCGGTCCAGATCGGCCACCCATCGGCGCTCCACCGGTAACACCATGCCCCGAGACCCCACGAAGCCCCGGGGTCCCCCGGGGAGGGCCCAGGCGGGAACGTAGATCCCCGGCAGGGAAGCCAGGGCCTCCAGGCGGAGCTCCCGAGGGCTCCCCCGGAGCTCCGAAAGGATGGCCAGGGCCTGGGGCAGGAGCTCTTCCCCATCCCCCACACAGAAGACATCTACGAAGGATGCCAAGGGCTCGGGGACCAGGGCTCCCGGCCCCCCGGCAAAGACCAGCGGGTCTTTATCGCCCCGGTCCTCCCGGTGCAACGGGATCTTTCCCAGGTCTAGCATGGTAAGGAGGTTCGTGTAGGTAAGCTCATATTGCAGGGTAAAGCCCACCACGTCGAAATCCCCCAAGACCTTTCCGCTCTCCAGGGAGCCGAGGCCCATCCCTTTGGACCGGAGGGCTTGCTCCATGTCGGGCCAGGGGCAGTAGGCCCTTTCAACGTCGGCGTAGGAAAGGGATTTCACCAGGCGGTAGAGGATCTGGAACCCAAGATAGCTCATCCCCACCTCATAAACATCGGGGAAGGCCAAACAAAGCCTCACCAGGCCAGGGGCATCGGGCTTCAGGGGCAAAGTCCCCCATTCTCCCCCCACATAACGGGCTCCTCGTTTCACGCTGGCCAAAAGGGGCCACAATTCATCCCGTTCTTCAGGAAAATCCACCATGTCACCGCCTCGCTCCGCCGGAATCTTCCGGCCCATCGCCGACCCCGCAGTCCCGCCATGGGCCGTGAAGGCGCCTTTTGCCGACGTCCTCGCCCTTCGGAATCCTGGGGGGCATTTTTATTAAAAAAATCACTTTTCGCTTTCCTGGTAGGGGCGTAAGGTGTCCAGATGGATGCTCTGGACAATGCCGAGCCCCACCCCCACGGCCAGCAACGCGCTGCCGCCGTAGCTGAAAAGGGGCATGGGGAGCCCCGTCACCGGAGCGTATCCCATGCTCATGGCCACGCACTCCACCACCTGAAACCAGATCCAAGACCCCAAAGCTCCCGCCAGGACCTTGCAGCGAAGGTCTTTGGACCGCATCCCCGCCCCGAAGATCCTCCAGAGCAGGATGCCAAAAAGCACCAACAGAAGCACGCCGCCGACGAAGCCAAATTCTTCGGCATAGACGCTGAAGATAAAATCTGTATGCGGCTCGGGGAGAAAGCGCAACTTGCTCTGGGTTCCCTCCAGGAACCCCTTCCCCCAAAGCCCCCCTGCCCCCACGGCGATGCGAGATTGGATCACGTTGTATCCCGCACCGAGGGGATCAATCTGGGGGTCGAGAAAGACCAGCAGGCGAAGCTTTTGGTAGTCCTTGAGCAGGGACCAGCCGACGGGGAGGGCCAGCAGGCCCGCTCCAAAGAGTCCCGCCAAAAATCTCTTGGGAGCCCCCGCCACGACGAGGGCCCCCAGCGTCATGACCCCATATACCAGGGCGCTCCCCAGGTCGGGCTGAAGCAACACCAACACTCCCCCCGCCAAGGGCAGGAGGAGGTCGTAGACAAAGGCCTTAAAAGTAAGAGGGGGGTAGCGACAAAAGTGTTTCCCCAGAGCTAACGCCAGGGCCACCTTCCCCATCTCCGAGGGCTGGAGGCGCAAGGGGCCCAGGGCAAACCAACTCTGGGAACCCTTAACCATGGTGCCCAGGGTCAAGACCAAGGCCAGGATCGACACCGTGACGCCGAAGATCGCGTAGGCCCACCGCAGCAGGCGATCGTGCCCCAGAGCGATGGCCACTCCATACCCCACCGCCGCCAGTCCTCCGGAAAAGATCTGTCGGAGGACGAACTCCTCCGATCTCCCGTAGGTGGCGCTAAAAATCGACAGGAGCCCCAACAGGAAAAGGGCCACCCCGCTCGCCAGGGCCCAGCGATCGAGGTGACGCAGCCGCTCAGAAAAAGTAGTTATATTATCATTCCCCATGGGCTCGGCGCTCGGATCCCCGGCGCCGCCTCACCGTCCGCACGGGGATGTTGGCCACCAGAGCCACCGAACTGTTCTCCCGCTCCAATTGGAGCTCGATGTGGCTCTCGTCGATGTCCATGTACTTGCTGATGACGTCGATCAAGTCTCGGCGAAGATTTTCCATCACCTCGGGGGAGATGTCGCTGCGGTCGTGGATCAGCACCAGTTGCAGTCGATCCTTGGCCACGCTCCGAGATTCTTGCTGACCGAAAAAACGCGAGAAAAGACTCATGTCCCATCCCCTCCTTTCTCAAAACAAGTTAAAATCCCAAAAACTTTCGAAGCCGTTTGCCAAATCCCGCGCTCTCTTCCTGGCTGAGATCCATGAAGGGTACGTCTTCCCCCAAAAGACGCAAGGCTATGTTGATAAAGGCCTGAGAGGCCGGAGTCGTGCTGGATAGCGTCAGTGGTTCCCCCTTGTTTGCCGCATCTATCACGCTGTCGTCGTTGGGGACGACTCCCACCAAGTCCACCGCCAGGATGTCCAACACATCCTGGACGCTGAGCATCTCCCCCCTTTTTACCAAATCGGGGCGCAGCCGGTTGACGACCAGGCGAATGGGGGATTTGTTCATGGATTCAAGCATCCCGATGATGCGATCCGCGTCCCGCACCGCCGAAACCTCCGGCGTGGTGACCACCAGAGCCTCGTCCGCTGCCTGAGCCGCGTTGCGAAACCCTCCCTCGATGCCCGCAGGGCTGTCCACCAGGACGAAGTCGAAGGTCTCTCGGAGTTCGTCGCAGAGGGCCGCCATCTGGTCGGAGTCCACCGCATCCTTGGTACGCGTCTGGGCCGCCGGCAGGAGGTAGAGGTTTTTCAGGCGCTTGTCCCGCACCAACGCCTGATTCAAGCGACACCCCCCCTCCACCACATCCACCAAGGTGTAAACGATGCGGTTTTCTAAGCCCAGGATGAGATCAAGGTTGCGAAGGCCGATGTCTGCGTCCATGGCCACCACCTTGTGCCCCCGCCCCGCCAACGCCACAGAAAGGTTGGCGGTGGTGGTGGTCTTTCCCACGCCGCCCTTCCCAGAGGTCACCACAATCACTCGGCACGCCATGCCTACACCCTCTCCTTATCGACCCCAAGGCCCTCGTCGCTCCATCCTCGTCCGACATGGAGAAAGCCTCTACGGATGAAGCGATTACCGGCGTCGGCGTCTCCGCCGCAGGTCTGTCATTCTGAGATCTTTTTTTAGTTGCTGAGGACCGAGGGGGCAAACCCCGCGAAGTCATCATCGCCCACGCCAGGCGTCACGCGTTCTTGACGTCTATCTGGTGCGCCACCGGGGCGTCGTTTTCCAGGCACAAGACCACGGCTTTCCCCCACCACGGGGCATCTTTATCCACGTAGCTCACCTTGCTCCCAATGCGATATTGGGGCGCTTCGAAGGATCTCACCAGGATCTGGGCCCCATGATCTCCCGCACACCCCGCGTGCACCAGCCCCTGGAGGCGTCCCCAGACCACCACGCACCCCACGGCGAAGATCTCCGCCCCGTCGTTCACGTGCCCCGCCACCACCACGTCCGCCCCGTGCTCCACCCTCTGCCCGGAGCGGAGAGACCGGGGGATCAGGAGCAACGGCGGGCGCCCCTTGGGAGGGGTCGGCCCCGGCATGGGGGGCTCCCCCGTGGGAAATCCCGAGGCCCGCAGTAGGCGGAGGGTTTCGGCATGAAAAGAAATCCATGAGATTACCGTCACACCCCCGGGCCAGACAAAGTGCGTGAGGATATCCAAAACTTCCCCCTCGGTGCACGCCCTCCCCCGAAGGTCAATTACCACCCGGGCCCCCGCCAGGATATGCCTTGCCGCCCCCAGGACGTTTTTTAAACTTTCCTTCATCATTCCCGGTGCCAACTCCTCCGGAACGACGAGGCGTAACCCCCGAGCGTCTCCTTTAAGCATCATGTCGTCCCTGCGGCCCTCTCCATCGCTCATGGTCGGCTTCTCCCCCCCGTCTCTTCTTCTCGGCACAGATAGGATAGGAGCTCCCCCACCAAGGGAGCCGCCACGGCTCCTCCGTGCCCCCCCCCCTCCACCAGCGCCACCGCCACGAAGCGGGGGTGCCCCACGGGGGCGTACCCCACGAACCAGGCGTGATCCTCCCCGTGGGGGTTCTGGGCGGTTCCCGTCTTTCCCGCCACCGACACTCCGAAGCGGCGGGCCTGGGAACCGGTTCCTCCCTCCACCACGCTTTCCAACCCCCGCTGCACGAGGCGCAGCGCGTCTTGGGGAAGTTTCATGTCCACCGAAAGGCCATCCGAGGCCCGGTTCAGGTGGGGCGTCACCAAATAACCCCCATTGGCCACCGCTGCGTACATGCGCGCCACCTGCAGCGGAGTCATGAGGACAAAGCCCTGCCCGATGGAGTAATTCGCCGTATCCCCCTGGTACCAGCGATCCTTAAGGCGGGCCCGTTTCCACGCCTCCCCCCCGAGGTTTCCCGGCACCTCGCCGGGAAGGTCTATCCCCGAAAGGGCGCCAACGCCAAAGCGTCCCGCCCACCGGCTGAGTCGATCGATGCCCAGCCAAAGCCCCACCTGGTAGAAAAACGTATCGCAGGAATCCCTGAGGGCCCGATGGACGTTCTCGCTGCCGTGTCCTCCCCGGCGCCAGCACTTAAAAATTCGGTTTCCCACGGCAAAGGTGCCGGGGCAAAAGACCTGGGTCTGGGGAGAGATCACCCCTTCCACCAGCCCCGCAAGGGCGGGCACTACCTTGAAGGGAGACCCCGGCGGGTAATTTCCCCCGATGGCTCGGTTCAGCATGGGACGATCGGGATCTTGATTGAGACGGGCCCACTCCGAGGGGGTCACCCCCCAAGTCAGGGGGTTCACGTCGTAGGTAGGGACAGGGCACAGGACCTTGATGCCCCCCGAGTGGACGTCCATGGCCAAAAGCACGCCCCTCTTCCCCGCCATGAGATCCGACGCCACCCGCTGGGCCCCCAGATCGAACGTCAGCACAATGTCTTTTCCCTGCCGGGGAGGGCGATGGGCGATTTGACGCTGACGACGCCCCCGGGCGTCCACCTCCACCGCCTCCTCCCCCATTTCCCCCCGCAAAATCCCCTCGTAGTAGGCCTCGATGCCCAATTTGCCGATCTGATCCCCTCCTCCATACCCCTGCTCCGGGCGGGCCTGTAGCTCTTCCTTCGTGATCTCCCCCACGTAGCCCGTCACGTGCGCCGCCAGCGCCCCCGCCGGATAGATCCGGCGCCACACGGGCTGGGGAAAGAGTTGGGGTAAAAAGCTCGCGTCCCCCACCAGGTCGGCCACCTGGGACAGCGTAAGGTTGGTCACCAAGGTCACCGCACGGTAGGGGGCCCAGAACTGACGATCCACCGCATCGGCCAACATCTGGGTGTCCAAGGGGATACCATGCCGCCGAAATAGGGCCGCCACCTGCTCCATGACCCCTTCCCGCCGAAGGTCTAGGGGGTAACCACGGATCTCGAACATCCGGACGCTTTCCGCCAGGGAAAGGCCATTGGCATCGTAAATCACCCCTCGAGGGGGAGTGGTGCGAATCAGCCTGAGGCGGTTTTCCGCCGCCAAGCGAATGTACTTATCCCCCTGGATAATCTGGAAGGAGTAGAGCCCCAGGCCCAGGCACGCCAGGGTGCCCAGCACAAAGGTCCGCAGCACCCTCACCCGAAAGTCGAGGGTCCTGCGGTCACGAGACACCTTCGGACTCCTTTCGGTGAGCCAACCAAAGGGCGGCGATGCTCACCAGGGGCAGACCGAAAATCTGCTGCCACAGGATTTCCGGCCATATGGGAAAGCCGGAGAGGGCGTAAAGCAGTCCCCGGCACCCCCCCAGGGCGGCGTGGCTTCCGGCGGCGATGAACAGAAAAATGGCCCCGTGCCGCCCCTGGACCGGGATAGCCTGCCAGAAGATCGCCACCGCCCCCATGACCACCGCCCATAGCGCCGCAGTAAAACCCGGCAACCCCGTCCATCGCAGGTCCCACAGGAGCCCTCCGACAAAAACCGTCCACAGGGCCTGGGAAGGAGATTCGTCCCCGGCGACGAAGGCGGAAAAGACCGCCAAAAAAAACAGTTCGGGGACGGGAAAGATCCCCCCCCCGAGGATCTGTATGAGATCCTGGAGATACCAAAAGGCCCCCGCAACCCACGTCACGGCTTATTCTCTCCCACGAAGACGGAAACATCGTAGAGCCGAGCCAGGTCCGCCCCAGAGGAGAGCTGGTAGTACCGAAAGCCCTCTCGGACATCGGAGGAAAGGGCGATATGCCCCAGGGGAATGCCCGGGGGTAACACCTCGCTCGCCAGGGCCGTGGATACCGCCATACGGGGTTCCAGGGCCCTTTCTGCGGGAATATAGAGCAAAAAGGTGCGCCCCATGCCGTCTCCCGCCATCACCCCCAGATCCCGGGTCTTTTCCACCACGGCGGGAATCAGGAGCTCGGCGGAAGAGATCAAATCCACCCAGGCCTCGTCCTGATCGACCCGGGACACGCGCCCCACCAGAAAGCCGTTCTGAAGGACGGGAGCTCCGGGGCGCACGCCCCGGCGGCCCCCTGCGTCAATACGCACCTCCTGCCACCACCGATGGGGAGGGCGCAGGGTCACCCGGGCCGATATCGCCCCGATCCCGTCGGGGGGAAGGGGGTCCTTTCGTCCCCCCAATTCTGACCGGAGGAGGAGATTTTCGCCTTCCAGCGCCTCCAGCCGCTCCTGGAGCTCCCGGCGTTCCGCCGTCCATTGACGGAGCTCCGCCACGCCCCTACGCAGCTCCACTGCGGGGTACTCGGGCCACCGTAGGGCGTCTCCCACCAGGGCCATCGCCCCCCGGGTATCCGGAAACTGGAGGGATAACGCCAAAATGACCCCTCCCAGTCCTCCGGCGAGGAGCGTCTGCACCCACGGTTTGTCCAATTCCTTCCAGAGCATGCCAACCTCCCCGCCTGGTGAAATGACCATCCCTCGGCAAAAATTTCCACCGAAACAAGGGCGCATCGCGGCCCGCCATTTTTTCTCGAAGAGAGTCCCTCCCGGGCTGGCGATGGATGCCCGGAATCCCTCCCCGTCCTCCGGCAAGAGATTCAAAAAGGGCACACCCCACACGACGGGAAGCGCCCTCCTGGCCTCACTCTCCCCAGGTCCTGCTAAAACGCGCCCTTTTCCAGGG
Organism: uncultured Synergistaceae bacterium; assembly: GCA_937868015.1. Classification (GTDB taxonomy): domain Bacteria; phylum Synergistota; class Synergistia; order Synergistales; family Aminiphilaceae; genus CALMLW01. Next base: position 26,110 of record CALMLW010000058.1, read on the forward strand.
CCACCATGGGCCCTTGGCGGGAGTCCAGGTCTTCAAGGATCTTTCCCACTCCCAGGGCCACGGAAAAGAGGGGCTGTTCGGCGGTGATGACGGGGATACTCAGCGTTTTCTGAAGCCTCTTTCCCATGCCCCGGAGCAACGCCCCTCCTCCCGTGAGCACGAGCCCCTGGTCAACGATGTCCCGGGCCAACTCCGGTTTGGTCTGCTCCAGGGCGTCTTTCACCATGTCTTCAATGCGTAAAATGCTGGGATTTAAGGCTTCGCGCACCTCCACGGAGCTGATCTCCACCGCCTTGGGGAGGCCATCCATGAGATCGCGCCCCTTCACTTCCATCGTGAGTTCCTCCCCCAGGGGACACGCAGAGCCTAGCGTTATCTTTATCTCCTCCGCCGTGATCTCCCCCACCAACAGGGTGTAATTCGAGCGGAGCATGGCCACAATGGCCTGGTCCATCTCGTCCCCGGCGTCCCGGAGGGCCTTGTGGACCACAATGCCCCTCAGGGAGAGCACCGCCACCTCCGTGGTGCCTCCGCCGATATCTACCACCATGTTTCCCCGGGGCTCGTGGATGGGGAGCCCCGCCCCCAGGGCAGCGGCGATGGGCTCTTCCACCACGTAGGCCTCCCGGGCCCCCGCTCCCAAGGTGGCGTCAATGACCGCCCGACGTTCCACCTCCGTCACGCAGGCGGGGACGCAGATCACCACCCGAGGGCGGGCAAAGAGTCGAAACCCTCTATTAACCCTAGACAGAAAGTGGGAGACCATGGCCTCCGTCATGTCGAAGTCGGCAATCACTCCGTGCTGGAGGGGGCGCACCGTCACCACCCCTGTGGGGGTCTTGCCCACCATGGCCTTAGCCGAAGTGCCCACTGCGATGACGCCCCCGCTCCCCTTTCGTCCCGTGCGACGCACCGCGATGGCTGAAGGTTCCGTGTTCACGATACCCTTCCCCCGAACGTAGACCACCACGTTGGCGGTGCCTAAATCAATGCCCACATCGCGGCAAAACAAGCCGCTAAGCCAATTGAACACCGGGATTCCCCCCCACTTTGCTAGCTAAAATTCTTTTTCGACCCTGGACGCCCCCGCAAAAAGGGCCTCGGACGCCTCGTCCCACCGTGCCCCCTTATCGCCGCAAGGAATCGAAGGGGCCAAGCCCCGCAGAGGGCCCCGGCGATGCCGACTCCGAAAGAGCCCCTCTAAAGGGGGGAGACCCGGACGCATCGACCCCGGGCCAGGACGAAGTGCCCCTCCAGCTCCATGCCCAAAAGGGGCAATCGGCGGGACACGTGCTCGGTCAGGGCTCGGTCTTCTTGGCTGGGGGATGGATCGCCATCCGGGTGATTATGCGCCAGCACGAAGCGGGTGGCGTCGAGCCGCACCCCCCGGCGAAAGAGATAGGGCATGTCCAGATAGGCCCCCTCCAACCCCCCGAAGGAAAGGCATCCCTCCTCCAGAAGAACCCCTCGGCGGTTCAGAAAGAGCACGTAGACGAACTCCCGCTCTTCGTGCGCCACCTGGGCGGCGATCTCCTCCAGACGCCCCTGCCACCCCGCCCGTTCCCCCCGGGGGAGGAGTTCTTTTTGGTATCTTCGGGCAAGCTCCAGGGCCGCCGCCACGTGGGCCGCCTTGGCTTTCCCCAGCCCTCGAAACGCCAAAAGCTCGGTTCCCGCAGCCCGAGCCAGCCCCGACAGCCCTCCAAAAGCCTCCACCAAGTCCCCCGCCAGGGCCAAGACGTCCCGCTCGCGGGTCCCCGTGCCCAGGAGAATGGCCAAAAGCTCCGCCAGGGAAAGGGCCCCCGCCCCCTTTTCCCAAAGGCGCTCCCGGGGGCGCTCCCCCGGAGGAAGATCGGCCAGGCCCAAGGGAGTCACCGAGGCCAGAAGGGATTCTGAGCGCGCTCTTCCCCGATGGTGGTCCCGGGGCCGTGCCCCGGAAAAACCCTTAGGGTATCGGGAAGAAGGGCCAAAAGCCCCAGGGAACGATCCAGGGCCTCCCCATCCCCCCCGGGGAGATCACAGCGCCCCACGCTCCGGGCAAACAGGGTGTCCCCGGAAAAGAGGATCTCTTCCTCCCCGTCTCGGACGAGAAAACAGCAACTCCCCGGGGTGTGCCCCGGAGTGGCGATCACCTTCACCTCCATGGTCCCCACGGCAAAGACCTCGCCGGGGCAAAAAAGCTCCCGGGGAGCCCGGCAGTAAAAGGGCGTGCCCATGTGGGACGAAAGGTTTTTTTCAGGGCAGTCCAACATGGAGGCGTCTTCTCGACTAATCCGTACCGAGGCCCCGGTGCACTCCCACAGGAGGTCCACCCCCTGGATGTGATCCGCATGGCCATGGGTGAGGAGCACCCGCTCCAGGGATATCTTTACTCCATCCGAAGGGGCCAGGGCTCCGCACACCTCTGCGGGGTCTCCCCCGGGATCCACGAAGAAGCCGTGCCCCGCTCCATCGCTCACCAGATACCCATTGGTCCACAGGGCCCCCAGGGGGAAGCGGCGCCACCACATGCTATGCTCCCCCTAGGCTGTCTATGATCAGCGTCACCGGCCCCGCGTTGCAGAGCTCCACGGCCATTTCGGCCTGAAAGACCCCCGAAGCCACAGAGACCCCCCGGGACCTGACGGCGGCGATGAGCCCATCGTACACCTCCCGGGCCTTTTCCGGCAGGGCCGCCCCCAGGAACGAAGGGCGCCGCCCCCGGCGGCAATCCCCCAAGAGGGTAAACTGGGACACGAGCATCATGGCTCCCCCCACGTCCATCAAAGATTTATTCATTTTGCCCGCTTCATCTTCGAAGATGCGGAGGTGAATGAGCTTGTCCGCCATCCATTCCACATCCTTGGGGCCGTCCTCGTGGGTCACGCCAACCAGGACACAAAGGCCCTTCCCGACGCTCCCCACCTCTTGCCCTTCCACCGAAACCCGCGCCCAGGAAACGCGCTGCACCACGCTCCTCAACGCTCTCACCCCCTGGATCTCTCCTGGATTTTCCCCCGACGCTCCTCTGGAGATGATCGAAGGTTATCCTCGGGCCACTTCCTGGACCCCCGCCACCGATCCCACACGCCCCATCACCCGGTAGAGGTGTTCCAGATTACGCACCCGGATTTCCGCCACCATCACCGCCCGACTGGCCCCCCGCACGTTAGCCCGGAGCCCCATGATGGCGGCATCGGCGTTTTGAATGGCCTGGGAGACCTCCGCAAAGAGCCCCGGGCGGTCGGAGGCTTCTATTTTCACTCGGCTGACGTACTGGGTCGCCACCCGGCGCCCCCAAGCCACTTCAATACGACGCTCCGGGGGCATCTCTTCGATGCTGGGGCAGTCCTGGCGGTGCACCGTGATGCCCCGGGTCTTCGTGGCCAAACCCACGATGGCGTCTCCCGGTACGGGGCGACAGCAGTTCGCCAGCGACACCAAGACCCCTTCTGCCCCTTCCACCACCACTTCCGAGTCGACTTCGCGCTTGGGAGAGGGGGCGGCGGGAAGGTCCGGGGGGGGAAGGTCCAGCCCCTCCACGGGGTGGAGAAAGCCCAGAACCTTCTGAATCACCCCCGTCGCGCTGTGATGCCCCATGCCCAGGTCCACCACAAGCTCCTCGGCCCCGGCATACCCCATGTCCCGGGCCACCCGGTTCAGGAGGGCTCCAAACTCCGACGGGGCCACGGGCGGGGGATCCCCCACCCGGCGCCGGAGCTCCCGCTCCAGCATTTCTTGTCCCTTGGAGAGATACTCTTCCCGCTCTGCCCTCTCCTGTTGGCGGAAATAGACCCGGATCTTGGACCGGGCCCGGTTGCTCCGGGCGACCTTGAGCCAATCTCGTGAGGGCTTTCCCTGGGGAGAGGTCAACACCCGCACGATATCGCCGTTTTGTAGGGCGTAGTCTATGGAGACTATCCGGCCGTTCACCATGGCTCCCACGCACTTGTGTCCCACTTCCGTGTGGACGTTATAGGCAAAGTCTATGGGGGTGGAGCCGTGGGGGAGGCTGATGACGTCTCCTTTGGGAGTGAAGACAAAGACCTCCGAGGTCAGCACGTCTTCTTTGAGATGCGTGAGAAACTCCCGGGGTTCGCCGCCCTCTCCCTGCTCTTCCAGGGCCTTGCGGATCCACGTCAGGTTTTCGTCAATATCGCTGGCTTTGGCCCCTCGCTTGCCCTTGTATCGCCAGTGGGCCGCAATGCCGTACTCCGCCTGCCACTGCATGTCCCAGGTGCGAATCTGCACCTCGAGGGGTTCGCCGCTGGGGCCCACCACCGTGGTGTGCAACGAACGGTACATGTTGCTCTTGGGGTTGGCGATGTAGTCGTCGAACTGCCCTGGAAGGGGCTTCCACAAGGTATGTACCATGCCCAGGGCAGTATAGCATTCCACCACGCTGCTCACCACCACACGCACCGCCAGCAGGTCGTAGAGCTGATCGAAGGCCAAATTCTTGCGCCGCATCTTCTCGGCGATGCTGTAGTAGTGCTTTGCCCTTCCCGTGATGTACACGTCGATGTTAGCCGCCTTGAGTTCGCTCTGGAGCACGTCGATGGCCTTCTTGACGATGTTCTCTCGCTCGGGCATCTTCTTTCGCACTCGGCGTCGGATGTCATGGTAAGCTTCCGCATCTAGGACGCAAAAGGCCAAATCTTCCAGCTCGCGTTTGATCTGGTAGATCCCCAGCCTATGGGCCAGAGGGGCGTAGATGTCCATGGTCTCCCGGGCGATGCGCAGCTGCTTGTCCGGACGGAGGGCCTGGATGGTGCGCATGTTGTGGAGGCGATCCGCTAACTTTATGAGCACCACCCGGATGTCTTTGGCCATGACGAGGAACATCTTTCGCAGGTTTTCCGCCTGATATTCCTCGATGGAACGAAAGGAGAGCTTGCCCAGCTTGGTGACCCCATCCACCAGGGTGATGACTTCTGTGCCGAAACGGGAGGCCAGCTCCGCCGCCAGGATCTCCGTGTCCTCCAGCACGTCGTGGAGCATGGCCGCCACCAGCGTGTCCCGATCCATTCCCATGTCCGCCAGCACGGAGGCCACCTGAACGGGGTGCACCACATAGGGGTCCCCGGAAGATCTACGCTGGGCGCCGTGGGCCGCCGCCGCCGTCACCAGAGCCTCGCCCATCATCGCCAGATCCTCGCGAGATAGGTAGGTGGCCGCCTTCCCCCAAAGTTCCTGCCAGGCCAGCTTCAGGCTGGAGACCCGCTCGGGCTCGGGGATCCGGCCGATGAAACTATCCCTCAGGAGGCGCAAGTCCTTGGCCCCCGCCCCTCCCCGGGCCTCGGCCCCTAGAGCCCCCACCGCCTCCACCATGGCCTGGCCCGGGATCCGGGAGTGCCTGTCATTAGTCAACGAGTCGTTAGGTTTCACTGTCATACCACCGCACGTTCCAGCACGAACTGCATCCGGGGGGATCCTCGCCAGTGATCCAGCCGAGGGCGGTAGACCAGCCCCCGAAGGGCGGGACGGGCCCCGAAGAACGCGGTCCCATAAAAGGCCACGATGTCCACCCGACCCCGGGGGATCTTCACGTGGGCCCCCTGGGTCCCGAAGGGACGAGGCACGCTATCCGAAGGGAAGGGGCAGAAAAAAAGCGGCGAAGGGTTCCCCGTGCCAAAGGGGCCCAGCACTCCCACCTCGCGCCAGGCCTCTGGCGTCACCGTTTCCGGATCGACCTCCAGCACGTCAAGGCATTCGGGGGAAAAGCGCAGGGAAGAGAGTTCCTGGGTCATGGCTTGCTCCAGGATTTCCCAGGATTCGGGAGCCGCGCTGAACCCCGCCGCCAAGCGATGCCCCCCCCAAGCCAGAAGGTGGGGGCTGAGCTCGGAGAGAAAGCGCACCGCATCGCCCCCGGGGGGCATTCGCACCGTGCCCCGAAGGATGGGGCCCGCTTGGGCGGAGAGAATGACGGGCTTGCGGTGCTGGGAGCACAGTCGACTCGCCACACTGGAAAGCACCCCCACGGGCCATCCCTTGCCCCGGAGGACGCACCCCGAAGCCCCCACCTGGGGATTGATCTCTTCCACCAATTGGCTCGAAAGGAGCTGGCGCCGTCGGTTTAGGGCCACCAGACGCTCCATCCACGCCGATTGGTCCTTGTCTTCCAAGAGAACCCGCAGGGCCACATCGGCCAGGTCCAAACGCCCCGCCGCATTGAGGCAGGGAATAATTTTCATGGAAAGATCTTCCTCGGAGGTGTGGCGCCACCGCACGTCCAAACGTTCCGCCAAGAGGGCAATCCCTCGGCGATGACCGGAGCGCAGGCAATCCAATCCTCGGGCCACCAACATGCGATTCACGGCCCCCAGGGGGGCGCAATCCGCCACGGTGGACAGGGCTACCAAGTCTAGTTGATTTTTAAGCCAAGGCCGGGGCATGGCCCCGGTCTGCCAGGCCCAGACCCAAAGCACCCCGGCGGCGCTCAGTGTCCGCCCCTCTTCGTTGCCCCCCATCTGAGGGTTGACCAGCACCACCGGCGCGTCGGGGACTTCCTGCCCCTCGGCGAAGTGGTGGTCGAAGATCCAAGTGGGGACCCCCGCATCCCGGGCCGCTTGATGGGAAGCTCGGTCGTGGGTACCGCAATCCACCACCACCAAAAGGTCGCATCCTCGCTGCATAATGCGATCCACCATGTCCTTGTGGAGCCCGTAACCCTTCAGGTGGCGGTGGGGGATATAGTACCGCACGTTAGCCCCCCTGGAAAGGCACATCTCCACCGCCAAGGCCGTGGCAGTCACTCCGTCCACGTCGTAATCACCGTAGACCACCACTTCCTTGCCGGGGGTGATACGGTCCAGGAAGGACTCTCGGGGGAGGGATGATCCCAGTTGGACCCCCTCCAGCGCCTCTTCCAGGGGCGGCACCCCCAACTCCCGCCCCGCCAGGGCTTCGTCTTTACCCCGCATACACAGAAGGGACGCGAGCAGGGGGCCACACCCCAAGCGGCGAGCCAGAGCCTCGGAAGCCCCGTCCCGGCGCCAAACTCTCAAATCCTCCGGGGTACAGGTGGCAATCAACCTTTCCTCACTTCTCCCAAGGCACGGGAGGCCGCCGAGGCATCGTCGCCCCCCGAAAGATCCCCTTCGCTCCATGCATCGGAAGAGGGCCCTTGAGCCCTGGAAACGCCCCCTTCCGCCCCTTCGCACTCCAGGCAGAGCTCGGCCGGGTCTTCTTCTGTCACCTTCGGATGGGCGTAGATTTCCACGGCCTCCAGGGGAGGGGTCTCCGCCGGGAGATCCTCGCCCCCCGCTCCCTCGCACTCCAGGCAGAGCTCGGCCGGGTCTTCTTCCGTCACCTTCGGATGGGCGTAGACCCCCAAGGTTTCCGAGGGGAGGGCCTCCACCGGTAGATCGCCGTCTCCCGAAGGGGGCTCGGCGGGATCCTCTTCCCCCCGGCCCCCACCGAGTCCTGACCCCTTCTCGAAATCTCCCGACGAGGGGGAGGAAGCTCTGGAGCTCGAGGGGCGGAGGCTTTCCAGAACACCCCACAGGCGGTCCTTTTCTTCCTTCGTCTCTCGGTGTGCCCCTTCAAGGGCAGCGATCTTTCGTCGAAGGGGGGTCACTTCCTCCATGAGGGCCAAAAGGGAGACGATCCACATGAGCAGGGCTCCCAGGGCAAAGAGCAACACCTCCCACACCCCTTGGGGCATCTGCCGCTCCCAGAGGAGGACGCGCACCGTCACATCCCCCGGATTTTGAAAGACGTACCCCGCCGCCGCCAGCATGGCCACCGCCATCGCCAGAGCGTAGCTTTTCATGGGAACCACTCCTTCCTTCCACGCCTTGATTGATCCCCTTTTTTACCTACCCCGGGAATCTTGGGCCCCTCCTCAGGGGATCCCGGCCTCGCCCATCGCCCTCCGTACCGACGAAGGGAGCCGAGCAGGGGCCCGAGGCCCGCCGGGGGTCCGAAGACGCCCCTATCTCCCCGGCGCCCCGGATCTCTCGGGCCATCTCAAATCACGCGTGAACCCTGGGCGACCTCTCATACCACTCGCACAGCATGGCGCCAGCGATGTAGATGGAGCTGTAAGTCCCCACCAAAATCCCCACGAACATGGCCAGGGAGAAGTCCTGGATCACGGGGCCTCCCCACACCAGAAGCGCCACCACCGCCAGCAGGGTGGTAAGGGAGGTGTTGATGGTGCGAGAAAGGGTCTGGTTGATGGAGTCGTTGAGCAGAGGGGCGATGCCCTTGGAGACCCCTCCCCAGTTTTCCCGCACTCGGTCCAACACCACAATGGTGTCGTTCAGAGAGTACCCCACGATGGTCAGGATGGCGGCGATGAAAGATACCCCCACCTCTCGTTGCAGGAGGCTGAAGACCCCCAGGGTGATGATGGCGTCGTGAACGAGGGCCAGGACGCTCACCACGGCGAAGCGGAATTGAAAGCGTAGCGTGACATAGAGAAGGATCCCCCCCAAAGACACCGCCAGGGCCAGGAGGGCCTCCTCCCGGAGCTGCTTGCCCACCACGGGGCCCACCTTATCCATGCGGAGCAGCTTCATGGCGTCGTCTTCTCCCCGCAGGGCCTGGACCACGGCCTTCTGGGTGGCATCATCGTCGGCGGAGAAGCGAATGAACACTCCCTGGTCGCTGTAGGCCTGGATGGTGGCTTGGCTCTGGCCGACCTGGGCCAAAAGCTCCCTCACCCGTCCCACTTCAGTGGCCTTGCTGAACTCCACCTGAAGGATGAGCCCCCCCGTGAAGTCGATGCCCAAGTTCAACCCCCGGGTCGCCAGAAAAAACAAGCTGGCGGCGATCATGAGGGCGCTGATCCCCAGGCTCACGCGCCGGATTTCCATAAACCGGATATAGATTCCTCGAAACAAAGCCATCCCTTCGTTCCTCCCTACTTCCGAGTCAGCTGCGGATGATCCCGGATCCCCGGGATCCCCCGGCCATGGCCTGGAGCAATACCCGAGTGACCACCACGGCGCAGAAGACGCTGGACACAATACCGATGGAAAGCGTCACCGCAAAACCCCGAATCGGGCCGCTACCGAAGTAGTACAGGGCCGCTGCGGCGATGAGCGTGGTAAGGTTAGAGTCCAAAATGGTGGTGAAGGCCCGTCGGAACCCCGCATCCAGGGCCGCCATGGGGGTCTTCCCCGCCCGGGATTCTTCCCGGATGCGCTCGTAGATCAGGATGTTGCCGTCCACCGCCATGCCGATGGTGAGGATGATGCCCGCGATGCCGGGAAGGGTCAGGGTGGCTTTCAGCGATATGAGCCCGGCGAAGAGGAGCATCATGGCCACTGCCAGAGCGATGTTAGCGGCCAGCCCCATGAGGCGATAATAAATCATCATGAATAGCACCACCAAGGCCGCCCCGATGTACCCCGCCTTGAGCCCCGATTGGATGGAGTCCGACCCCAAGGAGGGCCCCACCGACCGGTTTTCCAGGATCTCCACGGGCACCGGCAACGCCCCGGCTCGCAGCATGATGGCCAAGCGCTGGGCGTCCTGGGGGGTGAAGCGCCCCGAAATCTGGGCTTGGCCGCCGCTTATGCGCTCCTGGACCACGGGGGCAGAGATCACCTGGCCGTCGAGGACGATGGCCAATTGCTTACCCACATTTTCCTCCGTGGCCTTGTCAAAAAGGTCCTTCCCCAGGGAGTTGAACTGAAGGGAAACCACCGCCCGCCCCAGGTTGTCGTAGTTTGTCTTGGCATCCTGGAGCTCGTTGCCCGACACCGCCTTGGGCCCCAAAAGGTAGGCCGTCCCTGCCTCGTCCTGGGCCACAAGGGCTCCCGGGATGCCCTGGGCTTCCTCTTTCATCTTCGTCTCAGAGGCCGTCACTTCGTCTTTGGCCGCCTGCCAACGCCCCTGGGCCGCCTCAAAGGAGCTGTCGTCGTCGTAGTTTTTCCGTTGCGGCGCAGCGGGCACCTTGGCGGAAACGGATCGCACCGGGCGGAACTCCAACTGGGCCGTCTGACCGATGAGGTCCAACGCCGCCTGGGGATCTTCCACCCCAGGAAGGTCCACCAGCACTCGGTCCTTCCCCGAGCGCTGAATCACGGGCTCCGCTACGCCATACTGGTCGATGCGGTTTCGGATCACCGCCAACAGGCGTTCCACGCTGTCATCCTCCACGGCGGCCCCATCGACCCCTTTGGCCTGGAGGACGATGTGCACCCCGCCCCGGAGATCGAGCCCCAGCCGGATCCTACCCTCCATGGGAAAGACCGTTACGAGTCCCGCGACGATTATCGCTCCCACCAACCCCAGGCGCCACTTATCACGTCGAATCATGCCCACATCCTCCCATTCCTCCGCTTCGGTTTACAAAAAAATTCGTTACCCCGGCTCACCGAGAGCCGCACGACAAAAACGGAGCAGGCAAAGGCGCCCGCCCCGCTCCTGGACACCGGGAAGAATCCTCCTTAATGTTTCACGTCTCCCAAGCCCTGCTCCCCCGTCGCCTCCGGCGATAGGTCCGCAGCCTTGCCCTCTCCCGCAGAACGCTTGTAGGAGATGGAGCTCTTCAGGATCCGGGCCTTCACCCCGTCGGCGATCTCCAAGATAAAGCTGTCATCTTTAACCTCTCGGACCGTGCCGAAAAAGCCCCCCGCCGTGACCACATCGTCCCCTCGATGGATGGACGCCAACATGGTTTCATGTTGTTTTTGCTTTTTCTTCTGAGGCCTTATGAGCAAAAAGTAAAAAATCACCACAAACACTACCAGGGGGAGCAACATCCCCAGCAGATCTCCCTGCTGACCCATAAACCACACGCCTCCCTTAAGTCAAGAATGGCTCCTACGTACTCCCATGGATTCTATCATGGCGGAAGGAAGAGGGCCACTGCCCGGGGCCTCTTCCTGTTTGAGATAGAACAAGAGCTTTTCCAGCGCCACGGAAATGTCCACGCCGAAAACCATCACGCCCTCGGGGGCCACCACGGACGTCGGAACAAAGTTCAAGATCCCCCGCACGGTGCCGCTACGCCCCGCCCGATCGGCGCACTCCTGGGCCGCCGATGCGGGCACCGCCAAAATCACCACCTGAATGTCTTTCTCGCGCAAGACGTCTTCCATGGCGTCCGCCGAAAAACACGGCACCCCCGCCACGGTCCGCCCCACCTTCTCCGGGTCGACGTCAAAAAGGGCCTCCAAAGAGAACGTCTCCCCCCGGAGCGCCTTGTACCCCGCCAACGCCGCCCCGAGGTTTCCCACCCCCACCAGGGCCATGCGCCACGGATGCGGAGAGGACAAGATCTTTTGGATGTGCTCCAGAAGGCGATCGACATGATAACCCACGCCCCTTTTGCCGATCTCCCCGAAACAGGACAGGTCCTTTCGAACTTGGCTCGCCTTGATCTGGAGGAGTTCTCCCATGTCGTGGGATGACACCACCCGCCGTCCCTCGTCCCGCAGTTGGCTCAGCAGACGGCGATAGCACACGAGGCGCTCCACGGTGGGCTCTGCCACCTTTCTTCCCCCCTGGGAAAAAAGCCCCTCGAAAAGGTCTTCCTCGCCCACTCCGCCGCCTCTATCCGCGCCAAGCCACGACTTCGATTTCCACCAAGGCGCCCTTCGGAAGCCCCGCCACCTGGACGAAGGATCGGGCCGGGGGATCGGCGGTGAACTTGGCGGCGTAAACCTCGTTAACCTCGGGAAAGTACTTCATGTCGGTGGCAAAGACCGTGGCCTTCACCACGTGCCCCATGGAAAGCCCCTGGGAAGCGAGCACCCCCTCCACGTTCTCCAGCACCTGGATCGCCTGCTCCCGTGCGGTGGATCCCACCAGGGCCCCCGTGGCCGGGTCAAGGGGGATTTGCCCCGAACAGTAGAGGAAGTCCCCCGCCCACACCGCCTGGCTGTAAGGTCCCACCGCAGCGGGGGCCTTGTCCGTCACCACACACTGTTTCATGTCCTATCGCCTCCCTTTTTGTTCCCT
>CALMLW010000059.1 GCA_937868015.1 uncultured Synergistaceae bacterium
TGACATGAGGGGCGTGGTGGCCCTGGCGGGCAATCCCAATACGGGAAAGACCAGCCTTTTCAACGTCCTCACGGGATCCCGGGCCACGGTGGGGAACTGGCCCGGGGTCACGGTGGAGCGCCGGGAAGGGCAAATGCGCCTTACCGGGAGCTCCATCACCGTGGTGGATCTGCCGGGAATCTATAGCCTGGGGGCCTCCTCCCCCGACGAGAGGGTGGCGGCGGAATACCTTCTGGAGGATCACCCGGACCTGAGCGTGGTGGTCATGGACGCTTCTGCCCCCGAGCGGAGCCTCTACCTGGTGGTGCAGCTTCTGGAGATGGGCCTTCCGGCGGTGGTGGCCCTGAACATGTGCGACGCCGCCCAGGAAAAGGGGATCCGGGTAAACAGCCAGACTCTGGGACAAATCCTGGGAGTGCCGGTGATAAACACCGTGGCCAAGGATCATACCGGCATCGAAGAGCTGAAGCAGCGGGTCGGGGAGGAGATCAAAAGGGGGCCCTCTTACGAACCTCTGGAGGTGCCCTACGGCGACCGAGTGGAGCGCGTCTTGGATCGTATCGGGAAAAGCCTCGCCGCCTCGGGGATCTCCTTCCCCGGGGCCTCTCTCCGGCTGGCAGCGGTAAAGCTGGCGGAAGGAGACGCCCTCTTCCTGGAACGCCTCCCCGAGGATCCCCGGGGTCAGGCCCTAAGAGAAGAATTGGCCCGGGAAAGTGGTGCTGTGGAGGCCGAGTTGGGCTACGACCTTCAGACCGCCGTCATCGAACGGCGCTGGGGGTTCGTCTCGGGAGTCACCGCCGAGGTGGTCACCCGAGACCTTTCCCTGGCGGATCGGCAGACCATATCCCAGCGCATCGACCGGCTGGCCACCTCCCCCATGCTGGGGCTCCCCCTTTTCCTGGCCTTCACCTGGGTGGTGTTCCGCCTGACCTACTTCCTGGGCGATCCGGCGGCTTCTTTTCTCGAAGAGGTCATGGCCCTGGCGGGGGAATGGGCCGCCGCCGCCATGACCTTCCTGGGGCTCCCCCCCCTGGCGGTGTCTTTCGTCACCGACGGCGTGGTGGGGGGCGTGGGATCTGTGGTGGTCTTTTTTCCCCACATCTTCCTGCTCTTCGCCTTCATCGCCGTGCTGGACGACTCGGGGT
>CALMLW010000060.1 GCA_937868015.1 uncultured Synergistaceae bacterium
AATCATTTTAGCCATAATAACAGGAGCACCTCCTAATTTTTATCTCATTCAAAGGGAACTCTAGCGGGTCCGTCGCCCCCAACCGCCCTTTTCGTGGTGCCAAAGGGAGCTCTGGGGCCCTGGGAGAGCCGCCCCTAAGGCGTCGTTGCGGTTTATTATAATGCTAGTTGACGATAGCCAGGACGTCGCGCTCGCTCAGGATAAGGAATTCGTCGCCGTCGACTTTGACCTCGGTGCCACCGTACTTGCTGAAAAGCACCCGGTCCCCCACGCTGACGTCCAGGGGGAGCTTCTGGCCGTTGTCCAGCACTCGTCCCGTTCCCACGGCCTTCACTTCGCCCTCCTGGGGCTTTTCCTTGGCCGTATCGGGCAGCACGATGCCGCCCTTAGTCTTTTCCTCCTGGGAAAGCACCTTCACAACGATCCGATCTCCAAGGGGCTTCAGTTTCATCAGGATCCCTCCTCAAGGATTTTCGTGTTAGCACTCACCGGTCACGAGTGCTAATTTGACCGAGACTGATCTTACCGAGGAGCCCTTCATCACTCAAGGAAGGCTATCTCCAAATAGGCCCAAAAACACGGTTTTTTTTCGAGAAAATCTCTTCTTTTACGTCATTCTCTTTCCGGATCTTGTTTTTTCAAAAAACATAGAACCCTCCGGAACCTAGGGCAAAGGCTAATCAAGGCAAATCCTAATCCCCTTTGGCGCGCTCCCCAAGGCCCCACCACCTCGGCTCAACAGGATTCGTCCAAGGGGCGGGGCGATAGAGGATGCCTTTTACCCGTACGGCTTTAGACACCTCGAAAGGGGCGGGCTACTCCTGGTGTCTAGGGGTTAGGGGGAGTACCGGATCGGGGGAGAGGGTCAGGTCACAGCGGTAGCCTCGACGATAGGCTGCATACCCCGCTGCGGCTATCATTACCGCGTTATCCGTGCATAGCTCCAAGGGGGGTACGTAGGACCGGAAGCTCCGCTCGCTTTCCATCGCCCGGCGCAGGGCACTATTGGCCCCTACTCCTCCCGAAAGGGTGACGCGGCGCACCCCCGTACGCTTCACCGCCAAACGCACCTTGGCCATCAAGGAGTCCACCACCGCCCGCTGGAACGAGGCACAGAGGTCCTCTCGGGGAAGATCTTTCCCCGCCGCCGCCCATCGGCGCGTTTCCCAAAGCACGGCGGTCTTTAGACCGCTAAAGCTGAAAGATATTTCATCGGACGAGGCCATGGGCGTCGGAAAGGGAAAGCGAAGGGGGTCTCCCCTTCGAGCAAGGCGGTCCACCTCCGGGCCGCCCGGATAACCCATCCCCAAAAGCTTAGCCACCTTGTCGTAGGCCTCCCCTGCGGCATCATCTCGGGTTGCCCCCAGTAGGGCGTAATCTCCCGGCGCCCGGGCCAAAATGATCTCCGTGTGCCCTCCGGAGACAAT
>CALMLW010000061.1 GCA_937868015.1 uncultured Synergistaceae bacterium
TGGCGGCCCATCTTTCCTGGCTGGCGAACCAGGGGGTGCTCCGCCCCCGGGGAGAAAGGGGGCGACTGCTCTGGGAACGGACCGCATAGAACTGCGTCACGGTTCCTCCGGCACGTTCTAGGACGTCCCGGCCCCCCCCCACGACGAAGAACCCACCTCCGGGGCTGAGGCGCTTCCGGAGGTTCTCTTCGCCGCCACCATCGGCGCAGGGATCTCGTGTTCCCCGCGAAAAGGAGGAGATTTTCCATGAAAACCACGCTTCTGCGCTCCACGTTTTCCCTCTGCCTTCTCCTCGTCCTTGCCTGTCCGGCGGCCTGGGGGGTGCCGGCCTGTCCCTATCCCATCCCCCTCGTACAGCCCGATGGCACCTCGGGGGTGGTGTTCCACCGGGGGGACGAGTTCTTTCACTGGACCGAAGCGCCCTCGGGCCACACCCTGGTCCGGAACGCCGCCACCGGATATTGGGAGTACGCCGCGCTCCGCGACAACAGCCTCGTGCCTTCGGGCACCGTCTACTCGCCCTTCGGACCTCCTCCGGCGGGCACCGCACCGCACATGATCCCCGCCCCCCGGCGCCTCGGGGCGCCGGACTTCGACAAAAAGTTCGGCTATCCCCCCACGAGGCCGGTTTCGGGAAAGAGAAACGTCCTCGTGGTCCTCGTTTCCTTCCGGAACCAGGCGCTCACGACGAAGACGGGGGATTGGGAAGGGGCTTTTTTCGGCGCCACCGCGTCGCTGGCCAAGTACTATAAGGACCAGTCGAAGGGAAAACTCGAAATCATCTCGGCCCGGGGGGGCACCGCGGTGCTCTCCGTGACCCTCGCGGCGGGGGATGTGAACGATGGGAATCATCCCCAGGGATTCATCGACATCGGCGGCGACGACAACGTCGACGAACAGCACAAGAACGAGGTGGCCTTCGTCACGGCCGTGGCCCAAAAGGCCACGGCGTTGGGGGTGGATTTCGCCTCCTTCGACACGAACAAGGACGGGGCCCTCACCCCCGACGAACTGTGCCTCTACATGATCATCGCCGGATATGAGCAGTCCGGTTCCAAGCTCAAGCCGTCGGTGTGGGCCCACGCGTGGAAGTCGTGGATGAACGAAAGCGACGAACACATCGTCTTCGCCGGCGGCAAGAAGCTCACCAGCTGGTCCATGAACGGAGAACTCTACGCCAAAGGCACCCGCATGCCCTTCGGCGTCGTGGCGCACGAGCTTGGACATCAGCTCTGTGCCCTTCCCGACCTCTACGACACGTCGAAGACCAATAGCGGCATCGGCGCCTTCTCCATCATGGCGGGGGGAAGCTGGGGCAAGAAGGCGAAGGAGACCAGCGGCTCCACGCCGACGAACCTCGACGCCTGGTCGCGCCTCTATCTGGGGTGGGCCACCGCCACGACCCCCGCCAGCGGGGTGGCCACGTTCGGAGAGCCCGGCAACAGCAAATACGACGTGGTGAAGCTGGTGGGCACATCGCACCGGAAGACGGAGTACTTCCTGCTGGAAGTCCGACGCCCCTCGGGATGGGACCAGGGCTTGGAGGGCCTCGAAGACTCCTTTGCCGACTTCGACGGCGGGGTGCTCATCCTCCATCTCGACGAGGAGGTGGGGACACCGTCGGCGAACGATTTCAACAAATACGTCAAGGGGAAACACCAGGGGAACATGGTGAAGGAGGCCGACGGGCCCCACCTCACCAAGGACGCGGAATCCGACGGCACGAAGGACACCCTCTGGTACCAGGGAAACCCGAACTACGAGGGCGACGGCACCTTCTCCGCCACCAGCTCCCCGAACTCCAAATTCCACGACGGCACGGCCAGCGGCTTTTCGCTGCGGGAGTTCTCCGCCCCGGGAGCCGTCATGACGGCGAAGATCTCCGCCCCGGGGCCAACTCCCACGCCGATCCCCGCCCCCACCGACATGCCGGAGCCGGACCCCGAGGTGACGGGGGGCGTGCCCCTGACTTCTCCCACGCCGGTGCCCCCGGAGGAGCTCCCCCCCGTGGGGGAACTGAATCCGTCGAACGTGCGCTTCGCCCCCGAGGAGATCGCGGAAATCTTCGGCGACGACGCCGAGGCCACCTTCGTTCTCGTGGACATCGGCAGTGCGGACATCGTCGAGTACGCCACCCCCGACGGCACGCTCACCCTCGCCCTGGCGTCCGAGACCCTCCAGGAGGACGACGTCATCTACCGGTGGATCTTCTTCGTGCGGGATCGCGTTTCCCAAGTCTGGGACATGCCGGAGAACGCCTGGGACCGCCAGGACACTCCCCCCGGATACGCCACGCTCACCTGCGACATTGAGGACGGGGGCTCCTTCGACCTGGACGGCGTCGTCGACGGATCGGTGGTGGTGGGCACCCTCGAAGCCCTCGTCGGCGTTCCCGGGGCAGATTCCGAGCCCACCGGAGTTTCTGCGGGGCACCGGGGAGGCTGCGATGGCGGCATCGTGCCTCTGGGGGCGCTTCTTCTCCTCGCTCCCCTCGCCGCGATGGGGAGACGACGGGGGCAAGCTCCGGAGCGCCCCTCGGACAGGACGTCCCGAAAAAACCATTGACCATTGAGTCGAAAGCCCTCCGGGCCCCTCGTGTCCCCAGGGGATCCGGAAAGCCCGGAGGAAAAAATCCTACGCATCGCGAAAAAGGAGGAAACAAAAATGTGGTGGTCCTCGTGGCGTATTCGTACCAAGATTCTGGTGGGCGTGCTGGGGGTGGTGGTGGGAGTTCTGGGCGTGATCGTCGGCTATGTGTCCTGGGGCTCGCGCCAGCTCGCCACGGAAGACGCCTTCGACAAGGCCCAGGCCCTGGCGGAGGGATACGCCCACAGGGTGGGGCGGGAGTTCAACGAAGCCATGGACACCGCCCGGGCGCTCTCCGCCACGCTGGCGGCCATGAAGGGTTCGGAGCACCCCAGCCGGGAGCTGGCCCTCGAAGCCCTGCGACGGGTTCTGGAAACAAATCCCCGCTTTCTGGGGGTCTGGACCGTATGGGAGCCCAACGCCTTCGACGGCAAGGACGCGGAGTACGTGGGGAAACCCGGCCACGACGCCACAGGGCGCTTCGTGGGATACTGGAACAAGGGGTCGGGGAGCGTCATGCTGGAACCCTGCGTGGAGTACGCCAATACCGGGGCTTCCGGCGAGTACTACTTTAAGCCCCTCCGGAGCGGGGAAGAGGTGCTCATGGAGCCCTTCACCTACGAGGTGGGGGGACGCCAGATCCAGCTGGTGAGCCACTGCGTGCCCATCGTGGTGGAAGGCAAAACGCTGGGCGTGGTGGGGGTGGACATGAGCCTGGAGACCGTCCAGCAGATCATTGCCTCGGAAAAGCCCTTCGGAGGGAAGGGGAGCCTCACCTTGCTTTCCTTCAATGGGGTCATCGCCGGACACCCCAAGGCCGAGATTTTGGGAAAAACGGTGCGAGACGTGTCTAGGGGTCAGGCGGACACCATCATCGGCGCCATCCAGAAGGGGCAGGTCCTGGCGCTGAGGGACTACTCCGCCGCCTTGAATGGCGACGTCTACAAGGTCCGTGTTCCCATGGCGGCGGGACATACCAAGACCCCCTGGAGCCTGGTGGTCATGGCCCCCTTTTCGGTGATCCTGGAGGGGGCAAACCGCATGACGCTCCTGGCGTCCCTCGTGGGCCTGGCGGGCATCGTGCTGGTGGCCGTCGTGGTCATGCTCGTCGCTGGGAGCATCGCCCGGCCGGTGCGGCGCTTCGCCGAGCACATCGCCCGGTTCGCCGACGGCGATCTCACGGTGCGCTTCGAGGCCCGGGGAGAGGACGAAGTGGCCCAAATGGCCCGGGCGCTGGATTCCATGGCCCAGGGATTGCGCCGGAGCATGGCGGCCATCCGGGAAAAGGCCGAAACGGCCGCAGTCCAGGCGGACGCCCTGGCGTCCCTTTCCCAGGAAACCGTGGCGTCCATGGAAGAGGTCCGGAGCTCCGTGGCCGAGGTGGCCACCCAGTCCGAAGCCAACGCCGCCGCCCTGGAGCAGACCAACGCGGGGGTGGAAGAGGTCTCTTCGGGAGCCACCAGCTCCGCCCACTCCGCCTCCGAAGGAGCCGAAACGGCGCTCCGCACCACCAAACGGAGCGAAACCGCCGGATCTCGGGTGATGCAGGTGGTGGACGATGTCAAAGGCGTGGGGGTGAAAGCCCGGGTGACCCGGGAAACTATCAATCAGGTGGCCACCTCCGTGGGCACCATCACCAAGTTCGTGGCCACCATCCGGAACATCGCGGACCAGACCAACCTCCTGGCCCTGAACGCCGCCATCGAAGCCGCCCGGGCCGGCGAGGCGGGGCGGGGGTTCTCCGTGGTGGCCGAAGAAGTGCGCAAGCTCGCCGAAGAATCCAACGTGGCGGCCAAGGAAGTGGAAGCCATCATCACGGGGTTGCAGCAGCAGGCCCGGAACGCCCTGGACGCCACCGACGAAGGGGGTCGCATCGCCGAAGCCACGGTGAAGGGGGCGGAAGAAGCGGGGCGAGAGATCGCCGAGGTGCTGCGGGAGATCGCCCGCATCAACGACGCCATGCAGAACATCGCCGCAGCCTCCGAAGAGCAGGCGGCGGCGAGCGGAGAGATGGCCTCTGCGGTGGACAGCGCCACCCAGGGCACGAGCCACATTGTGGAAACGTTGGAAGTGATCCGCACCGCCACGGACGAAACCACCAAGGCGTCGGAAGAGGTGGCCCGGTCCGCCCGGGAGCTTTCCGCCGGATCGAAGGACATCTGCGACGAACTGGCTCATTTTCGCGTTCACACCCAGGACGCCAAGCCCGCTCCGAAGCCCCTGGCCCTGAAGCGGTGACCGGCGCCAAGGTTGGGGGAATCCTCCGGAGCCCGGTCTGGGGAGAACATGCCGAACCTTTTTTGGAAAAAACACTTGGCGTCCTTGGCGTGAGGATATCCAGGCCTGAAAGATTTCCACCCCGCCGAGGAAACCCGAGGGCGCGCCCGGATCCGTCGGCTCCTGATGTCCCTCGCAGGAGCCCCCTGGAAAGGACGGCGCCTTGTGTGGAAAAAAGGCCGGGCGCAGCGGGATTTCTTTTCAGAAAGAACGAGAGAGGAGTGGCACCATGGGGCAAAATGTGGTGAAGTTTTTCGAGGAACGGGGTCTTCTGGAGTGGTGCAGCGCCCCCGAAGAGCTGGCTCAGGTCTTCGAGCGCGAGACCGTCACGGCGTACATCGGTTTTGATCCCACAGCGGACAGCCTCCACGTGGGACACCTGATCCCCATCATGGGGTTGGCGTGGCTTCAGCGCCTGGGGCACCGCCCCATCGCCATCGCGGGGGCGGGCACGGGGCTCATCGGCGATCCCTCGGGGAAGAGCAAGGAGCGCAATCTCATCACCCTGGAACAGATGGAGAAGAACCTCCAGGGGGTCCATCCCCAGCTCGCCCATTTTCTGAACTTCGACTGCGGCGAAAACAGCGCCCGAATCATCAACAACTACGACTGGCTGGGCAAGCTCCCCCTGCTGGACTTTCTCCGGGACATCGGGAAGTACTTCCCCATGAACTATCTGGTGAACAAGGAATACGTCCGGAGCCGCCTGGACGATCCGGAGAAGTCCATTTCGTTTACGGAGTTCACCTACACCCTCCTCCAGGCCTACGATTTTCTCCATCTCTTCGAGGGCGAGGGGTGCAAGCTCCAGATGGGGGGCAACGACCAGCAGGGAAATATTGTGTCGGGCATCGATCTCATCCGGAAAAAAACCGGCGGCGAAGCCTTCGGCATCACCTATCCCCTGCTGCTCACCTCGTCGGGGCAGAAGTTCGGCAAAACGGAGGGGGGAGCGGTGTGGCTCGATCCGAAACGCACCTCGCCCTACAAGTTTTATCAGTTCTGGGTGAACGTGGAGGACCGGGACGTGGAGCGCCTGCTCCGCCTCTTCACCTTCCTTCCGCTGGAAGAGATCCGGGAGATCGCCGCCCGGCACGCCGCCGCTCCGGAACGCCGGGAGGCCCAGAAAACCCTGGCGGAGGAGATCACCCGGACGGTGCACGGAGAAAAAGCCCTCGCGGGGGCGGTACGGGCCACGGAAATTCTCTTTGGCGGCAAGTTCGACCTGGAGGATCTCACGCCGGAGATGCTTGCCACCCTGGAGGCCGAAGTTCCCGGAGGAGAGGCCCCCCGGGAAGAGCGCGCCGTGGTGGATCTCCTCGTGGCGTCGGGGGCCTGCGCCAGCAAGGGAGAGGCCAAGCGCCTGATCCAGGGGGGAGGGGTCTCCCTGAACGGCCGCAAGGTGGAAAGGGACGACCAAAGCGTCGTCCCCGAAGACATCCTCTTCGGGGGTCACCTCTTCTTCCGTCTGGGCAAGCGCCGCTTCCACATGGTGCGACTCCGGTAACTTCTCGCGGGGGCCCGAAGGCATCCCCCGAAGGACGCCAAGGGAGCCCCCCCACGCGGGGCATCTCCCCCCCTCCTCCCCCGGGAGGGGGGGCGTTTTTTCCGCCATTCGGCGAGCTTGAGACCGGGGACGAAAACGTGCTATGGTGGGACGTGGCGCACCATACCAAAATGGATAGGAGGCTATACCCATGCTGACGGCGGCGATTCTCGGCGGAGTCCTTTTGGTGGCAGCCCTTTGGGGCGTGGGAACCTACAACGGCCTGGTCCGAGGCAAAAACCTCGTGGCGGAGGCCTGGAGCGGCATCGACGTCCAGCTCAAGCGGCGACACGACCTCATCCCCAACCTGGTGGAGACGGTGAAAGGCTATGCGGGCCACGAAAAACAGATCTTCGAGGACGTGGCCAAGTTCCGCAACGCCGCCATCGGCGCCGGGAACCCCCGGGACGCCGCCGTGGCGGAAATGGGGCTTTCCGGGGCGCTCAAGAACCTCTTTGCCGTGGCGGAGGCCTACCCCGACCTGAAGGCCAACACAAACTTCCTCCAGCTCCAGCAGGAGCTGGGGAATACGGAAAACGAGATCCAGAGCGCCCGGCGCTACTACAACGGCGCCGCCCGGGAGATGAACATCCGGGTGGAGTCCTTTCCCTCCAACATCGTGGCGGGGATGTGCCACTTCTCCAAGGCGGAGTACTTCGAGATGGAAAATCCTGCTGAACGGGAGACTCCATCGGTGAAGTTCTCCTGACAAATAGGGGCATGGCGCGCCGGGAGGGCGAAGAGGATCCGGGGTTTCGAAAGGGGCCGATGGCCATCGAAAAGAAGGTCGAAGGGAGCAAGGCACAGCATGAAACGACGCGGGTGGATGGGGGTATTTTTGGGGTTCGCCCTGGGGCTTGGCCTGGGAGGAGGGGCCGAGGCGGGGTGAGGGTCCTCCGTGGACCCACGCGTGTCGTGGGCTTCCTATGATCAGGGGGATTTCGCCGGAGCCCACGCGGGATTCCTGAAGGCCCAGTGCGGATCGCCGGAAAAACCCACCTACCTCCTGGTGGCGGGCATCGCCGCCAGCCGGACTTCGACGGTGGAGTACCCCCAGGGGCCCTTTTTGGGGATCTTGTCCTCCTATGGGGACGCCACGAACTTCCAGACGGGGGCCCCCCTCAAGCCCTTGGCCTTCGCCTACGCGGCTCGTCTGGCGGCGGAGAAGGGGCTCTCCCTGGACGTGGGGGCGGCGGTGGCCTCCTACGGCGATGGCTACGAAAGCGACGAGGTGGAGTGGCTCGACGAAGCCTTTCCCCGAAGAAGCGACGCCTCGGGAGACGAAGAGCAGCGGGAATTCCGCTCCGTGGGGCGCCCCGCCCCGGTCCGGGGGGTGGGGAGCTACTACTGGGCGTGGGCCCTCGCCCAATCTCCTTCTTCCGCCGACCGGATGGAGGCTCTGGGGATCCTGGAGCGGGAGATGCCCCACTTTACCGGGGACCTGGTGGAACGGGGCGTCCCCCGGGACTTGCGCCGGGAGGGAGAGCGGCTCCTGGAGGCCCTGAGCAACACCCCCGCCGGAGATTCCGGCCCCTGGGGGCTCTACCTCATCGCCGGGATCCTCTTCGTGGGGGAGCTCTTCCTGGTGCGCCACCTGCGCCGGAAGCGTCGAGGGAATCCTCCCCCGGCCTGAGCCCCCCCCTCAAAGCTCCGCCCAAAGGCGCG
This sequence comes from uncultured Synergistaceae bacterium, assembly GCA_937868015.1. GTDB lineage: Bacteria > Synergistota > Synergistia > Synergistales > Aminiphilaceae > CALMLW01. Next base: position 8,075 of record CALMLW010000061.1, read on the forward strand.
AGGGCGGCGACAATTTGTTATTAAAAAACGCGGGGTTTCGGAGGAGCCGGGTCCTTCGAAACCCCTTTGTCTTTACTCTCCCCCATACATGGCGGGGACCAGTTCCACGGCCCGGCGGAGCATCCGGGGGAAGACGTCGAAGGCATACCCCTCGTGGATGCGTTCGGTGTGTTTGTGGGCATCCTTGCCGATGGGCCCCAGGTTCAGCACCGGGATGTGCAACGTCTGCAACTCCTGCACCGGCAGACGGTAATCCACGCCGTAGGCGGGGACGTTGCGGATATAGGCCTCCATGCCCTCGGGATCCTCGGAGTATCCGCAGTAGCTCAGGTCCGAGATACCTTCGTAGAAGGGGCGAATTTCCAGGGCCACGCCGAAGCGATCCCGGGCCTCCGCCGCCACGCGGGAAGCCAAGCGGAGCATGGCCCGATCCCCCACCGTTTCCCCCCGGTTTCCCCGATGGGGGTACCAGGGCATGAGGAAGCCCACCACCACCAGGGGCCCCTTTTCCCCCGCCAGGGTCACGCAAGCATCCGCCGCCGCCAGGGCACGGTCCCGCTCATCCCCCGGAGCTTCCCGGGCGGCCCTTTCCACCAAGGTGTCGGCTTCGGGACCCACGCGATCCCGGGCCTTGGAGAGGAGCTCCTCGAAGGTCATCACCCGGGCCTCCCGGGGTCTGGGGTGCACCCGGGGCTTGCCCCGGGCGGCAAAACGGGCCGAGGCCTCTTCCTGGCGATCCAGGGCGTTTCGCTGGGCCTCCAGGGCCAGGGACCGGAGGAGATCCAGAACCTGGCAGGGATTTTTGCTCGCGGTGAAGTAGCTGAAGTACGCCACGGAGCGCTCCGGGATGGAGGCGGAGTACTCTCCCCTCAGGTCCCGGTGCTTCATGCAGGCCAGGGGGGTAAAGGCCTCGCCGCCCCCCTCGTCGGCCAGGTCCGGGTTTCCCTCCGCCAGGCGCAGGAGCTCCCCCAGCACGGCGGCGGAGTTGAGCCCCTCGTAGTACTCGCCGAGATGGGCCTCGCATCCCACCACGAGGAAAAAGGGATTGATCTTTCCCGCCGATCCGGTGTACACCCGGGCCAAGGCCTCGTCCCCCATGCCGATGGAGGGTTCCGTATCGATGCAAGCCAGATAGCGCAGCCCCCGCTCCCGCTGGAGCCGCTCCAGGTGGGGCAGGGCGGCGAGCATGCCCCCGGAGCTGTTCTCCTCGTCGGGGACGAAGAGCACCGCCACGTGGGTGCGCAGGGTCTCCCGCCGGGTGGAGGCCTCGGCCAACACGCCGATGCAGCCGGTGACGCCGCACTTCATGTCCGCCACCCCTCGGCCGAAGAGCCATTCCCCCGAGGCCAGATCCCGGGCCGCGTCGTCGTCCATGGGCATTTCTCCGATGCGGGCGGTGTAGGCTTCGGCGTCGAAGGCCAGGGGAGCCAGGGGGCCACAGACCTTGACATCCACCACATCCATGTGCCCCGTGAGGATCACCGTGTCCCCCGAACCCTCGGGGGCTCGCACCAGGGCAAAGACCAGGTGGCGCCCCAAGGGGTCTCCTTCCCAGGGAAGGAGCATGAGGTCCTCGGCGTGTTCTTGGAAGTAGGGCAAATCGGCCAGGTGTTCCACGATGCGCCGCGCCACGGCATTTTCTCGGTCGCCGGAGGGGGAGACGCTGGGAGATGCCACTATATCGAGCAACAGGGGGCGGAGGTAGGATCGGGACAAAAACGGCACAAGAGATCGCTCCTTTTCGTGGTCGCGAGATCACAGGATCCCCGCTGGACTAAAAATACCACTCCCAAGCCCCTGCGTCAAAAAAAATGGGAGGCCCCGCCACTTCTTCCGTTAAACTCCCCGGAGGGCGCATCTCCTCCGCCTCGCCGGGTGATCCCCCAACAACGGGATCTCAGTTCTATTTAAAAAGGGTGTCCAGCACGGCGTCCTTGATGGCATCCTCCAGATTCGGCGCCGCCGTGGGCTCCGCTTCCACGGGGGCTTGCCCTTCTTCAGGAGATGGCTTGGGGCCCTCGGGCAAAATGCCGTCGGGAAGGGGCACCTCGATGCCCCCCGGCAACGAGATGGTCTTCTCCGGCGCCGGAGCGGGCTTCTCGGGGGAGGGAGACGCGCCGTCCCCTTGCCCGGGAGCCTTCGACTCCACCTGCAGGTCAGATATCTTGGGGCTCGCCGCCCTTCCCCCCACCTTGAGGCTCACGGCGCGAAAATCCTGCTTCGCCCCTCCGTCGGCAAAGCCCTTCAGGGCTCCTTTCAGGATGTCTTTCACCGAGGCTCCCCCTCCGATGCCCTCCAAAAGCCCCCCCTGCACTCCTCCCGTGAGGGCGTTGAGCACCTGGGCATTCACGACGCCCTTCACCGCCAGGTTCAACTTACCCTCGGGCCCCACGGTGCCCTGGGCCTCGAGGCTTCGGTAAAGGGGATCCCCCTCCCAGGGCACCGCCTTGGTGCCCTCCTGCAAGGTCAGCTGGGCCCCCTGTACCGAGAAGGGAGCCTTGAGGAGCTGGTAGCGTACCCCGGAAGCCCCGTGCAGGGTGGCGACGAGGTTCACCCAGGGATAACCCGTCACGGCTCCTTCCCGGGATTGGAACAACCCCTTCCCCGAGAACTCTCCCTTGAAGGCGTTGCCCTTGCCCTTGAAATCCACGGTGGCGGTACCCCCTACGGTCCCCGAAGCTTGGGAGAGGGCCCGCAGGGTGGCCCCCAGGTCCACCTCGGCCAAAGCGGCCTGGAGCTCCCATCCTCCGGTGCCCAGGTTCATGCGGAGCCCCAGAGCGGCGTCTCCCCCGTGGAAGAGGGCCTTGATCGCGGGGGCCGCCAGGACGTTTTTCTGCACGGAAAAGGGCGCTTTCACCCCCGTGGCGCTGAGCCCCAGGAAGCCCACCCGCTCCGAAGTGAGCTCCCCTGACCCCTCCAGGGCCCCCGGGGTTCCCTTCAGGAAAAAACGGAGGTTCATCTTGCCCTGAATCCCCTTGTCCCGAAGGGCGGGGACCCGCCGGAGCAGGGAGGCCAGATCCAACCCCTCCCCCGAGCCCTTAAGGTCCAGGGCGTACCCCTGGGGTCCGGGGCGCATCATCCCCGAAAAGGAGAAGGGGGTCCCCTCCACCGCGCCTCGGGCGGAGGTAAGGCGGATTTCTCCCGGGGTTCCCTCCAGGGACACCGAGGCGTCCGCCAGGGCGGCCCCCTCCACCGTCACCGTGGGGAAGGTGGCGTCCAGGGCGAAGCGCGGAGCCGCCAAGCCTCCCCCCAGGGAAAAATTCACGGTGCCCTGTCCCCCCAAGGCGACGGGAAGGCCCAGATCCTTGCCCAGGGCCCCCAACCCCAGATCCCGGATCGATCCCTTGAAATCGAGCGCGCCCTCCTCTCCGGCCCTTTCCGGCAGCTTCGCCGTCCCCGAAAGCGCCAGGGAGCCCCCCGCGATCCTCCCTTCCCCCCGCTCCACCACGAGGCGGTTTCCCTCGGCGCGGAGGGCGAGGGTCGGGCGATCCACCCCCGCCCCGGCCCAGGCCAGGCGCGCCGCCCGGAGGGTCAGGGGGCCTTCGAGGGCGGGCTTTCCTCCCGTCACCCGCCCCGATCCCCGGATTTCCAGGTCGCTCACCCCCAGCTGATCCAGGGCCCGCAGGCTCTTCCAGGAGAGGGCGGCCTCCACCAAGATCTTTTCCGGCGAGCCACTGGCCTTCCAGCTCAGCGTCCCCGTCCCCTTGACCCCCGATCCCTTCAGCGCCGGGAAGGCCCCGGCAAGGTTTTCCAGCGCCAGGGCTTCTCCTTTGCCCTTTAGGTCTAGGGTCACCCCTTTGCCCCCGAGCCCCCCCACGCTCCCCGAGGCGGAAAAAACGCCCCCTTTCCAGGTGAGGGATGCGGCGTTCACCGCCAGGGTGTTCCCCCGGAGGGCAAATTTGACCACCGGCTTGCTCAGCGTCTCCCCCGCCAGAATGATCTGGGGGGCGGAGACGATTCCCGAAATCTGGGGCGCTCCGGGATCCCCCTTGAGGGTCACCGCCACGCTCGCCTCTCCCCGGGGTTTGAGCTCCCGGAGCTCGGGGAAAAGGGCCTCTAGACGGGCCAGATCCAGCCTGGTCGCCTTAAACTCCAAATTCATGTCTATTTTCTTCCCCCAGGACGCCGTGCCGGAGAGGGTCAGGGGGGAGCCGAACCCCTGGGCCCGGGCGGCGACGTGGAAGGTCTTTCCATCGCGGAGCTTCACGTCCGCCGCCACCTGCTCCAGCTTATGCCCCCGGCCGCTCAGGGAGGGGGCCACCAGGGTCATCCGACCCTCCAGGGCGGAGCCCGATCCCTTCAGATCCAGGGAGATCTTTTCCACCATCCCCTGAAGGTCCCCCAGGGCGGGGAAGGCCTGGGCCACCTGGGCAAGATCCCCTTTGGCGCCCCTCATCTGAAGCGCCACGGTGGGGGGCAGGTTGCGCAGGCCCAACGCCAGGGTGCCCCGCAGTGAGGCGCCGAAGACCGAGGCCTCGATCCCGGCGACTTTGAGCAGGGCGGGGGTGAAGGAAAAACGCCCCGAGGCCCGGTCCACCGTCACGCCGGAGAACTTTCCCCCTTCCAGGGTGGCGTCCCCCGAGATCCGGGGGTTCTTCCAGGTGCCCCCGCTCTGGATCGCCAGGGAAAGCCTTCCCCGAAGGGCCCCCTCGGTCTCGGGCCAAAGGGCTCCCACCTCCGATCCCTCGAGGCCCTCCACGGTGCCCCACAGCCCCAGCTCGGGGAGCACGCTCCCCTGGAGGAGAACCTTCCCCTGACCCACGCGAAGATCCAGCTCTGCCACGGCCAGGGCGTCCCCTTGGAACGCGAGCGTCCCCTTCCCCGAAAGGGATAGGGGGGTCTTGCCGGGACCCTGCCATCGCCCGTCGAGCTCCAGGGCCACCGTCGATCCCCCCAGGGAGATCCTCGCCCGGGAGGCCAAAAGCGTCCCGGCGGGGGTGGTGAGGACGCTGTCCGAAAAGGTCACCCGACCCACCAGCGAGCTCCCCCCGCCCCCTTCGCCCTTGATCGTGGCAAAAAACCTCCCCAGGCGGTCGGCATCCCCCCGGGCCCCCGCGATCTCCACGTCGGAGATGATGGCCCCCCCGCGCAAGAAGGCCAAAAGAGACACCGCCAGAGAGATCCGGTCCGCCTCAAAGAGGGTCACGCCGTCTTTTTCCAGGGCCACCCGGGTCACCGTGTACCCCCGCAGGGGGTTTCCCGTCACGTCCCCCAGAAGAAGTTCGCCCCCCAACGAATCCCGCACGGCGGACTGGGCCTGGTCTTTCACCAGATCCGTGGCTCCGTCGACGAAAAACACCCCGCCCACCACGACCGCGAGCAGAGCACCGATGACCAACCCCACCACTTTTTTCCGCGCCATGGAGCCTCCTTCCCGACCCGTCCCGGCGGGCGCCCCGGAATCCCGCGCCCTTTATCGGGATAGATCGACAGCTATTCTTTGCTGCGCCCCTTCGTGATGCGCCCGGAGCGCCTAGGTCCATTCTAACACATTCCTTCCCTCGCCTTGCCCCTTCCTGCCCCGGGGAGGAAAGCTCCCCTTTTTCGGGGCCTAACCGGTAAAATCATACCGTATTTTTACCCTCCAGGGGGCCTCCGGGGCGTGGTACTCTAAAAAAGACGCCCGAAAGCATCGGGGCCCTGGGGTCCTCGGAGCCGCTGCGGGCGGGGAAGGAGCGTGTTTCCGTGACCCATTTCCCTAGAAAAATCTCCGGGGGGGCGTTCCGGCTCCGGAGCGGGCCAGGGGTCCTTCTGGCTCTCCTACTTTTCGCCTCGGGGGCGGAGGCCGATCGGAGCGATCCCCCGGTCCTCTCCCTGGAGGCCTGTTTGGCGATGGCGGAGGCCCATCACCCGGAGCTCCGGGGGGCAGAGGCCGAGGAGCGCATGGAACGGGCCCGGCTCCGGCAGATCGCCGCCCGGAAAGGGGTGTTGGTGGACGCCACCGCCACGGAGAGCCACCCCGCCCGAGGGGAGGCCAGCCACGGCCTGGGCATCGCCGCTGGGGTCAAGATCTACGACGCGGGAAGGGACCATCGGGAAGAGGAGGCCCAGGAGCTCGCCGTGGAGGGAGCCCGGTGGAAGAGGATAAATTTAAATCAGACCCTCCGCGCTGCGGTGAAGCGGGCCTACATCGACCTTCTCCTGGCCGAGGCCACGGAGCGCCAGGCCCAGGCCACAGAGAAGGCCTTCGAAGATCACCTCGCCACCGCCCGGGGCTTTTACGAGGCGGGGACGAAGTCCCGCATCGACGTCACCAAGGCCGAGGTGGACCGGGGCAACGCCCACACCGCCCTGGTGAAGGCCCGCTCCGCCCGGGATCTCGCGGAGGCCACTCTGGTCAACGCCATGGGGATCTCTTCCATGCCCCCCTTCAAAACCGTCGACCTCTCCCCCGATCTATCCCCCGTACCCCCGGAAGCCGAGCTATGGGCCCAGGCCCTGGAGCGTCGGGGAGATCTCCGGGCCGCCCGGCTCCAGGAGAGGGCGGGGCGCCTCAAGACCGAGGCCGCCGCCCGGGGATACGCCCCCACTGCCCGGCTCCAGGGCTCCTGGGGGTACGAGGGGGCCCGCTTTCCCCTGGAGGAAAATGGCCGGGTCTCCCTCACCGTCTCCTGGCCCGTGGCGGATGGGGGGGCCACCCGGGGCGCCACGGAGGAATCCCGGGCCCGGGAGGACTCCCTGGCGGCGGCTTCGGAGGTGCTGCGCCAGCGCATCGCCCTGGAGATCCGCCGGGCCCTGCGCTCCCTGGAAGAGGCCGAGGCCCAGCGGGAGAACCAGGAGCTCGTGGTGCGCCAGGCCGAGGAGAACCTGGCCCTGGCCACCGGGCGCTACGAGGCGGGGGTGGGCAGCGCCCTGGAAGTCACCGATGCCGTGCTGGCCCTGAACGACGCCCGCCTGGCGTCTTACAGGATACGCTACGGCGCCGCCGCCGCCCGGGCCGATCTGGAGCAGGCCACGGGAGGGAAGGAGCCCATTCCATGAAAAAACTTCTGATATTTTCCCTCGTCGTCGCCCTGGGGGGAGGCGGGGGTTGGTATGCCCTGGCCCCGGGGGAGGAGGGGGTCCAATTTGCCACCGTGCCCCTGGAGCGGCAGGACATGGTTTCGACGGTGACGGCCACGGGGCGGATCGAAGCGGTCTCCGTGGTGGCGGTGGGCACCCAGGTGTCCGGCACCATCATGGCCATTTCCGTCGACTTCAACGACCGGGTCCACCGAGGGCAGGTCATCGCTCTGCTGGATCCTTCCATCCTTCAATCCCAGGTGGAACAGCAGGAGGCCAATCTCTCCCTGGCCCAGGCGGGCGTGGCCCGGGCCAGCGCCACCGTGGCCGACGCGGAGCGCACCTTCCGCCGCCAGAAGGAGCTCTTTTCCCGTCGCCTCATCGCCCAGAGCGAGGTGGATGCGGCGGAAACGACGCTGCTCACCGCCCGGGCCGGACGCCAGGAGGCCCAGGCTAAGGTGGCCCAGGCCCGGGCCTCCCTGAAGCAAGCCCGGGAGAACCTGGGATACGCCCGCATCATCTCCCCCACGGACGGCACGGTCATCGATCGCAAGGTGGACGTGGGGCAGACCGTGGCGGCGAGCTTCCAGACCCCCACCCTCTTTTCCATCGCCGAGGACCTCACCCGGATGCAGATCGAAGCCCACGTGGACGAGGCGGACATCGGGCGCGTCACCGAGGGGCAGGACGTGGAGTTTCGGGTCGACGCCCACCCAGGAAAACTTTTTCGGGGCACGGTCACCCAGGTACGGCTGGCCCCCGCAGTGACGGAAAACGTGGTGACCTACACCACCGTGATCCGGGTGGATAACGAGGAGCTCCTGCTAAAGCCCGGCATGACCGCCACGGTCACCATCATCACGGAACGTCGCCCCCAGGTGCTTCGGGTGCCTGCGGCGGCCCTGCGCTTTGCCCCCCCCGAAGCCCCCTCCTCCTCCGCCTCGGGGGCCATGCCCGGGATGGGGCCCACCTTCCCGCGCCGCCCCAACGGCGGACGCCATGGCGCCGGGCGATCGGGGCCCCGGATCTGGGTCCTCTCGGAGGACGCCCCCTGGCCCGTGGCCGTGGTTCCGGGGATCTCCGACGGATCCTTCGTGGAGATCTTGTCGGGGGACCTGCGAGAGGGGCAACCCATCATCACCTCGGCGACGAAGGTGCCCGGCACCTCCCGGTGGCAGCGCCTCCTCGCCTCCGGCGGGGGCCCATGACCTCCCCGGGGACCCAAGGAGGCGCCCCGGAAATTCCCCCGCTGTTGGAAGTTCGGGGCGTCACCAAAATCTACCGCACCGGCGACGGAGAGCTTCGCGCCCTGGACCACGTGAGCTTCACCGTGCTCCGGGGGGAATTTGTGGCCATCATGGGGCACTCGGGGTCGGGCAAATCCACCATGATGAACGTCTTGGGGTGCCTGGACTCCCCCACCGACGGGACCTACCGCCTGGACGGCCGGGATGTGGGGCACCTCTCCCGGGACGAGCTGGCCCGGGTGCGCAACGAGAAGATCGGCTTTGTCTTCCAGGGCTTTCACCTCCTCCCTCGGGCCACGGCCCTGGAAAACGTGGAGCTTCCCCTGCTCTACGCCGGGGTATCCTCTCGCCTCCGAGGGACCCGGGCCTCCGCCATGCTGGATCGAGTGGGGCTGGAGCACCGCAAGGGACACCGTCCCAACCAGATGTCCGGGGGACAACAGCAACGGGTGGCCATCGCCCGGGCCCTGGTGGCGGACGCTCCCCTGATCTTGGCGGACGAACCCACGGGAAACCTGGATTCCCATACCAGCGACGAGATCATGGAGCTCTTTGCGGCGCTCCACCGGGAGGGCAAGACTGTGGTGCTGGTGACCCACGAGGCGGATATCGCCGCTTGGGCCCGGCGAGTGTTGCGTTTCGCCGACGGGCGGCTGGTGGAGGACCTTTCCACCCCGGGGCGCCCCCCAAAGGAGGCCTGAACATGCTGGAGGTCCTGCGCACGGCGGTGCGGTCCCTCATGGGGAATAAGGCCCGATCTCTGCTCACCATGCTGGGGGTGGTCATCGGCGTGGGGGCGGTGATCACCATGGTGGCCCTGGGCCAGGGGGCGGGGGCCCGCATCGAGAGCTCCGTGGCCAGTGTGGGGCGAGACATCCTCATCGTCTTTCCCGGAGCCCCCAACACCTCGGGGGTACGGGGGTCCGCCGGCAGCGGCAGCGCCCTCACCCGGGACGACGGGGAGGCCATGGCTCTGGAGTGCCCCTCGGTGGCCGCCGTGGCCATCGAGACCTTCGGCCGGGGCCAGGTGGTCTTCGAGAACATGAACTGGTCCGCCCCGATCACCGGCACCACGCCCCCCATCTTCGATATCCGGGAGTGGCGTCTCGCCGAGGGGAGATTTTTCGGGGACGGAGACGTGAAAAACGGCGCCAAGGTCTGCCTCCTGGGGACCACCGTGGCCGAGAACCTCTTCGGCCACGGCGAGGTCGTGGGAAAGACCGTGCGGATCCAAAAGACCCCCTTCGAGGTGGTGGGAGTCCTGGCTCCCAAGGGGCAGACCCCCTGGGGACAGGATCAGGACGACGTGGTCCTCATGCCCCTCACCACGGCCCAACGGCACCTCTTCCGCAGCTCCATCCCCGGGGCGGTACGGCGGCTCACCGTCAAGGCCCGGAACGCGGAGTCCGTCCTCACCGCCCAGGAGGAGATCACCGTCCTGCTGCGCCAACGGCACCGCATCCCCCACGACGGGGACGACGACTTCGTGGTGCGGAACATGACGGACATCCTGGAGGCCTCGGCGGAATCCACCCGCATCATGTCCCTCTTGCTGGGGGCCGTGGCCTCGGTGTCTTTGCTGGTGGGGGGGATCGGCATCATGAACATCATGCTCGTTTCCGTCACAGAACGCACCAAGGAAATCGGCATCCGCATGGCCGTGGGGGCCCGCCCCGGGGACATCCGGTGGCAGTTTCTCACCGAGGCCCTGGTCCTCTCCCTTCTGGGAGGAGGGGTGGGGATCCTGTTGGGGGCCGGGGCCTCCCGGGGCATCACCGCCTGGCTGGACTGGCCCACCCAGATCTCCCCCCCCGTGGCTCTGCTTTCCTTCGGATTTTCCGGCCTGGTGGGGGTGTTTTTCGGATTTTATCCCGCTTGGAAGGCCTCCCTGCTGGATCCCATCGAGGCCCTGCGGCACGAATAAAGCCCCGGCTCCCGGGGAAGGGCCGACCCAAGGCTTTCCGCCGGGGGGCTGGAGCATGTACAATGGCCTCCTCGGCCCTGGCGCCCCGGGCAATTCCGGCGCGGGACCGGAAAGCCCGATCGCCCCCGGCGGCGCGCCCCCAAAGGAGGTCCCCATGACCCGGGAAGAGCTGCTCCAACGCGAGTACTACGGAAGAGTCGAACGCGCCGTGGACCACATCTACGCGCACTACGGCGAGGACATCGGCCTCGCCGATCTGGCCGACGTGGCGGGATTTTCCCGGTTCCACTTTCACCGCATCTTTTCCGGCATCGTGGGGGAGACGGTGGGGGAATTTCTCAAGAGAATACGCCTGCAACACGCCGCCGCGCGTCTTTTTGACCGCCCCGAGGAGTCGGTGACGGAAGTGGCTCTGGCGGTGGGGTTTTCCAGCTCCAGCGTCTTTGCCCGGGCCTTTCGGGAGCGTTTTGGCGTCACCGCGTCCCAGTGGCGGCGGCGGGGCCGGACGACGAACCCCCCTCGGGACCAGAGCAACAGGGATCAAACGGATCGCACGGAGGATCAAGCGGAGGGCAACGGAGAGCAAGCACGCTCCGCCGAAGGGCGCTATTATTCCTTTACCCTCTCCGACGAGGGAAAAAGGAGGAAGATCAAGATGGCAAAGCTGGCATACACCGTGGAGGTCAAGGAACTTCCGGAACTCACCGTGGCCTACGTGCGCCACATCGGCCCCTACTCGGGGATCCCTGCGGCCTTCGAGCGCCTGTCCCGCTGGGCGGGCCCCCGGGGGCTCTTCGGAATCCCCGGAGCGGTGACCCTGGGGGTCTATCACGACTGCCCCGAGACCACCGAAGAATCCAAGCTTCGGTCCAGCGCATGCCTCACCGTGCCGCCGGACACGGCGGTGTCGGGGGACGTGAACCTCATGACCATTCCGGGGGGCACCTACGCTGTGGCCCGCTTTGAAATCCTTCCCCACCAGTTCGGCGAAGCCTGGGAGACCTTCATGGGAGATTGGTTCCCCTCTTCGGGGTACCAGCCCGACGACCGCATGTGCTACGAGATCTACCGCCAGGATCCCCAGAACCACCCCGAAGGAAAGTTCGTGGTGGACATCTGCGAGCCCGTACGCCCTCTGTAACATCCCACCCCACCGCAGCGTCGATCCGGCGGCCGGGCCCCTCCGGGGACCTTCGGCCGCCGGAAGAACGGCCGGGGGCGTGGGGAAAGGGGGCAGAAGACCGATTGCGCCCCTTTTCCTGTGGACGCTCCACGTCAAGCTGTTCCCGCTCCCTCTATCTCTCCGGGAAGTGCGTCACATAAATGGCCCTTCGGGGTAAGGTTTTGGGAAAAAGGAGAGTCCCCGAATCCAACCCCTCCGCTAAGAGATCGGGTTGAACCAGGGGACCCAGGTGAAGAATCCTAAACCCACAGGGCCGCCAAAGGATACCTGAAGAAGAAGCTCCGCCCCTCGCATGTTGTCCACGTTGCGGAGGGCGTATCACGGGCGCTGAAGCGTACTCTTTTCTATGGCGAGGGCGCTCAGCGGTCCGCAGTGATCTTTCGGCCCCCGACCCACGTTCCGAGGACGCGGGGGTAGTCTTTCGAGAGTTGTTGCGGAGGCACATGGTACAGATCTTTCTCGAACACCACGATGTCGGCTTTATAGCCGATGTGCAGTTTCCCCGTGTTCGTCAGAGGCGTCGTCGCGAAGCCCCCGGAGGTGAACCCCTCGATCAGGTCGCGCATCGAGATCGTGTTTTGACGACGTCCTTCTCCCCCGGTCAGCACAACACGCATGATTTCGGTCGGGTAGCTCATGAGCACCGTGTTCGGCGCAAAATCGGTCGAGAAGGCAAGCCTGATGCCGGCGTCGAGCATCTTCTGATACGGATACGCCGAGCGGGCATACGGTCCGTAGAAGCGCTCCGTGTTTTTCCATTCGTTCTTCCAATGCAGCGACGGCTGTATTCCCGCGATCACGTGCCCGCCGAGGAGCTTCATCTCTTCTATCTGAGGGTCGGTGAGAAAACCAAGATGATAGAGGGTGTGGGAGCCCTTGAAGCGGCCGTTTTTCTTCTTTGCGGCGTTGATCGCGTCCAACACGGCCTGAATCGCCAGATCGCCTCCGACATGGTAGTGAACGTCCAACCCCAGCTCTTCGGAGCGGTCGACGATGCTGAAAATGTTGTACGCCGCAAGCCCCTCGACCTCTTCGGTGAGAACGGCGTGCAATCCGTGTCTTTGCGAGGGATCCTCAAGCTGGTTCTCCCAGCTCGTCCACGCGCCGCCCTGTCCCGCAGCGCCGTCGACGAAGAGCTTGAGGCCGGAGAAATGCACCAGATCGGTATCCGGCCCGGCATCTTTATACCCTTCAAGATCGTTCAGACTGGTGAAGGTGTATGCGTAGCAGACCCGCAGAGGCAGTTTTCCTTCGCCCTCAAGATCCCGAAGAAGTCCGGGTTTCATGGTTCGCCCCATCGGACCTCCCATCAGCTCGACGATGGAGGTGTACCCCATGGACGCCCATAGGTGCAGAAGCTTGAGAAGCGGTTCCCGGACGATCTGGTCGGGAACCTGGGGAAAGATCGCGACGTTCCCCACGAGGGCGCCGGCGGTTTCCCGGAGCATGCCGGTCGGGGCTCCTGTCGCCGGATCCCTGACGATTTTTCCTCCCGGCGGTGCGACCGTGTCGGCATCCAGACCGCTGATGCGCATGGCCGCCGAATTCACGATGTAGGAGTGCCCCAACTGGTCCGCCATCATGACCGGGTGGTCCGGTCCCGACGCGGCATCAAGGGCGGCGAGGTCCGCCAACCCCCAGGCATCGTAGTCGTCGAGCACGAATCCGTGAGACATGACGGGAGTTCCCTTCGGAACCTGGCTGCACCGGATGCGGATGTCGTCGAAAAAATCTTCGGGCCGAGGGCGCTCCTTGCCTTCGCGAAGGGCGGAGCTTTCCGCAAGGATGCTTTACGCCACGGCCATGCTCACAAGATGCACGTGGCTGTCGTTGAATCCGGGATACGCGGCCGCTCCGTTCAGGTCGACGACGGAGGCCTCGGGATGCTCGTTCGGATCGACGTTGTGCCCCGCGACGATGCCGTCACGAATCAAAAGGTTGTCCACTTTGCTGTCCGCATCGACATAGATGGCGCCGTTGACGAACAACGTCTCGCGATGCGCCGCGTCGCCTCCGCCGCATCCGCCGAGCATCACCGTCGATCCGAGGAAAAGCAACAGCAGCAATCCGCCGCCCTTCATCAAAGAGACTCCTCTCCGTAGCAGCGTTCGGTGCAACTGAACCTTTTCTTTGAATCCGGTCATATTCCCACCTCTCTCTCGCGGGCCAGAGCATCTACATCGTCATGATATTTTTTGACCACGAAGGCGCCAGAAGGGTGAAATTATTGCTGGCTGTTGACGCAATCCCTCGGCGCCGCCACCTCGTCCGGGGAAAGTCCCGTCACTTCGGCCACCAGCGCCATCGGCATGCCCTTTCGGAGCATGTTCCGCGCCGAGGCACGGAGGCCCTCTCTACGGCCTTTCTCGATGCCCTCTTTGTGCCCTTCCTGGCGGGCGTGTTTCTGCAGGGTGGCGATGCCGTGCAATCCCTTTTCTCGGAGCTCGTAAAAGCCGCCGCTCGTGCTCCATCTGCATGAAGAGTTCTTCCATCGTGCGGGCCTTTTGGATCATGGGAACCTCTTTGGCGATCTGGTCCATGGCTTCTCCCTCCGCATTGTTTCAGATAAAACAGCCCCTTCTCCGAGGGAGTCCGGAGGAGGCGCTTCAGGGCGCTCATCTTCGGCGGCCCGAGGAACACTCTCTTCATCTCGCCCGACCCCGGGACGATCTTCTATGGTGGTATTTTACCGCAAACGAAGGGACCGTGGGGTAAAAGGTTTGACCCTGTCGCCTCTCCGGGCAAAGGGTGGGATCGGGTCGGCGGGAAGATGCGCGATCCCGGCCATGCGCCCCGAGGAGGTCTACGGCGGGACGCTCCGCCCTTGACAGGCTCATCGGGGCGTCGTAATGTCAGGTTTCCGTGGGGATTTCAGAGGCGCTCCCACAAGTCACCGAAGGGGGTTACCGCCGTGGACGATAGCGGTCCTCCCCGGGCCATCGCGGTCCAGGGGCTTTCTTTTTCCTATCGAGGGGCCGAGGGGCTCCCCGCGCTTCGGGATGTGGACTTCGAGGTCCTCCCCGGAGAGTTCGTGGCCCTCATGGGCCCCGGAGGGGCGGGGAAATCCACCATGGCCCATGCCCTGAATGGCCTCATCCCCCACTTCGTCCGGGGATCGGTCTCCGGAGAGATCCGAGTGGGGGGGCAAGACCCCCGGCACACCCCCGTGAGCCACATGGCCCGGGAGATCGGCCTGGTGTTCCAGGACTTCGAGGCCCAGATCTTTTCCACCAACGTGGATCTCGAGGTGGCCTTCGGCCCCGAGAACTTCGCCGTCCCTCCGGAGGAGATCGCCCGCCGCGTCGAGGGAACGCTCCGGACGGTGGGGCTTTCGGGCTTCGCCGGGAGGCACCCCGCCACCCTATCGGGGGGACAGAAGCAGCGCCTGGCCATCGGGGCGGTCCTCGCCGCCCACCCTCGGGTGATCTGCATGGACGAGCCCACCACCGATCTGGATCCCCGGGGCAAGGAAGAGGTCTTTACCATCGCCCGACAGCTCCATGACAGTGACGGACTTACCCTGGTCATCATCGAGCACGAGACCGAAGAGGCCCTGCACGCCGACCGCCTGGTGCTCATGAAAGACGGCCGCATCGTAGCCCAGGGAAGGCCCGCCGATCTCCTCCGAGATGTGGAGCTCATCGAGGGCCTGGGGATCATGCCCCTGGCCATTCCTTCCTACTTCGCGGGGCTCGCCCTGGGGAGCGAAGACCCCCTTCCCCTGCGACCCGGAGAGGGGGCCGCCTTCTTCCACCGTCAAGAGCTCCGGCTGGACGAGGGGCGCGTCCAGGAGCTCCGGGAGCGCGACCGAAAGCGGCAAGAATCCTACGGCGCCGTGGTGGTGCGGGTGGAAAACCTATCCCATACTTATCCCCAGGGGACCCGCGCCCTGGACGGGGTCTCTCTGGAGATCCGCCAGGGGGAATTCGTGGCCCTTTTGGGGCATAACGGTGGCGGGAAGACCACGCTAGCCAAGCACTTTAACGCCCTTTTGACCCCCACGGAGGGGCGGGTGACGGTCTGCGGCAAAGACACCCGGACCCACTCGGTCTTCGAGATCGGCCAAGACATCGGCTACGTGTTCCAAAACCCGGACCACCAGATCTTTTCCCCCACGGTCCACGATGAGGTGGCCTTCAGCCCCCGGATTCGGGGGGTGAGCCCGGAGGAGGTCAAGCTCCGGGTGCGAGAGGCCCTGGAGGCCGTGGGTATCCCGGATTACGGTCCCCAGGATCCCTTTTCCCTGAGCAAGGGAGAGCGCCAGCGGGTGGCGGTGGCCTCGGTGCTCTCCGCCCGGCCGAAGATCATCGTGCTGGACGAGCCCACCACGGGGCTCGACTACTCGGGGCAGCGAAAGATGATGGAGCTCATAAAAAAACTCAACGAGGCGGGGCACACCGTCGTCATCATCACCCACACCATGTGGGTGGCGGCGGAGTACGCCCACCGGGTGGTAACCATGAAAGACGGCCGCGTCGGGCACGACGGCCCCGCCCGGGAGGTCTTTTCCCGGGAAA
The DNA here is from genome assembly GCA_937868015.1 of uncultured Synergistaceae bacterium. Lineage (GTDB taxonomy): Bacteria > Synergistota > Synergistia > Synergistales > Aminiphilaceae > CALMLW01. Next base: position 23,948 of record CALMLW010000061.1, read on the forward strand.
AGGAGCTCGCCGCCTGGGGACTCAAGACCCCCTCCATCGTGTCTTTGGGAAATCTCCTCGGGGCCCCGGTGCTTTCCGCCGAGGAGCTGGCGTACTGCACGAAGGAGGGCCGGTAATGGATCTTTTCCTGTACATGGACCGGGACACGGCGGTTCACCGCCTCGATCCCCGGACGAAGATCCTGCTCCTATTGGTCAGCTTCGCCCTAGCCCTAGCCTTTTCGACCCTTCCTCCCCTGGGAGTCCTCCTCGCCCTGGTGCTCCTGCACGGGGCCTGGGGGGCCGTCCTTTCCAACCTGAGGCGCATCCGGCTGGTGCTCGCCATGATCGCCCTCTTTTCCCTCGTCATATGGTCCATCGTGGGGCCGGGGAAAAGTGCGGGGCTCGCGTTCTCCTGGGAGGGAGTGCTCTACGGCCTCATGGTGGCCGCGAAGACCGATCTCATGATCATCGCGGGCATGGTCTTTTTGAGCACCACCAAGATCGAGGAGATCTCCCAGGGGTTGGTGAAGCTGGGGCTGCCCTACCGAGGGGCCTTCGCCTTCTCCACGGCGATCCGGCTGGTACCCCTCATCGTGGCCACCAGCGCCACCATCGCCCAGGCCCAAAAATCCCGGGGGCTCGACCTCGACGCCGGATCGTTTCTGGAAAAGATCCGGAAACACGTGCCCCTGGTGATTCCCACCCTGATCTCCGTGATCCGGAGCACCAACGTCTTTTCCATGGCCCTCGAATCCCGGGGGTTCGGCTACAGTCCCCAGCGCACCAACTTTCTGGAACTTCGCATGAAGGGGGGCGATTACCTCACGGTGGCCTTCGCGTTGGCCCTCGCCGCGGTGGGCCTTGTCGCGAAGTTCTTTCCCCAGGCCCTGGAAAGCTGGGGGGCGATCTTGCCCTGAGTCGGCGTCTGGAGCGGGGTTCCTCCGGCATCGGAGAACCCCAGGCCGCGAAAAGCCCCGCGCGGGGCCTTCTCGCGAAGTTCTCAAAGGGGTGACAAGACATGTATGAAGTTTTTTCCATGTGGGGAAAGACCAAGATGGTGGTGCTGGTGGCCCTCTGTGCCGGTCTTTACGCGGCGCTCCTGATTCCCTTCAAGGGGTTCGTGCTCATTCCCGGGGTCACGGAGTTTCGCCCCGCCAGCGCCCTGCCGGTGGTCATGGGGCTCCTCTTCGGCCCCGCCGGGGCCTGGGGGTCCGCCATCGGCAATCTCATCGGGGACTTCTTCGGCTCCCTGGGCATCGGCAGCCTCTTTGGCTTCGTGGGGAACTTCTTCTTCGCCTACGTGCCCTACAAACTCTGGATCAACCTGGGGCTCGTCCCTTCCCAGGACCGGGAGCCCCATCCCACCTCCAGGCGCAAGGTCGTGGCCTATGTGGTGGTGAGCTTTCTCGGGTCGGCGGGATGCGCCCTGCCCATCGCCTGGGGGCTGGAACTTCTGGGTATGGTGCCCTTCGGCGCCCTGGGAAGCATCATCGTGTTGAATAACACCATCCCCGCCGTGGTCCTGGGCCTGCCGATCCTCACGGTGCTCTACCCCCGCATCAAGAAATGGGACCTGCTCTGGACCGACATCATGGACGAGCACGAAATTCCCGTGGGGGGCGCCATGTCCCTCATCGGAGGTTTTTTCATGACGCTCAGCATTCTCTTGGGCATGGCAGGAGGCTTTCTGGCGGCCTCCCGAGCGGGTCAGGGTCTTCTGTACAGCGGCTTCGGCGCCGGGGGCATCGTGGGATCCCTCGGGGTGGTGCTGGTGGCGGGCATCGGTACGGCCGGACTGGTGCTATCGTCTTTCATCCAGTCCATGCCTCCCAAGAAGCGCTGAGCGCGGCCCTAACGCGGCCCCCCTTTGGAACGATCGCCCCGGGGAAACTCCGGGGAATATAATGAGGGCACTTCGGGGAGCCCCGGCGGATAACCCCCGGCGGCGTCCCCTTTCGAGAAACGACACTCCCCCCCGAGGAGGCATGCCATGGAGCCCCAGGACGTGCTGAAAACGGTGAGATCTCTGGCCCACCTCGACCTCTCCCGGATGGACGAAGGAACCCGGGAGCAGGTGGCCAGTGTCCTCACCTTCGCCCTGGAGAGCCTCCGCAAGGACTGGCTCTCCCCGGAGGAAGGGGCCCAGGAGCTTCGGGTGAGCCCCCGCCGCTTCCGGGCCATTCTGAAGCGCTACCAGATCCTGGAGCAGCAGCGTCTGGCCCTGGAGAACATCGAACGAGAAGAGGAACGCTTTATCGACACCATCCGGGAGCTTACCCCCTCTCCATCGGAGGGAGTTTCCGGGACTCCGGCGATGGTCTCCGCCCCGGAGGAGCCGGACCCCCTCCCCCGGGCCTCCGGAGGGAACGACGCCCCCCCGGAGGAGGCTAGCCCCTCTCCCGAAGAAACCCCGGCGGAAGGGAAAAGGGCCCCGCAGCCCGCCGCGCCTGCGGAGGGAACGCCGCCAGCGGAGATCGTCGAGGAAGCCCCCGAAACTTCCCCTTCATCGGAGGACCCGGAGGAAGACCCCTTCACCGATGCCCCCTCGGAGGGCCCTTCGGAGGCGGAAAAGTACTTTTCCCTGGAGGAGGAGAGCGCCCAGATGGCCCAGGCGCTCTTTGCCGCCGTCCAACACTCCTACGACGATGAGCTCCGAAGGTTGCGCCTGGCGGTGGAACGCCTTTCCTCCGACGGCGCCAGCCACCGGCATCAGTTCACGGAGCGCCTCGAAATCATGAACGATGCCTACCACAAGGCTCTGGATTCCCTGGTGGCCCGGGCCACCGAAGAGCGCCACCGGGGAGAGGAGTTCTTTTCCTCCCGGTGCGAGGACTTCGCCCGCTCCGTCCACATCACCGCCGCGAATCTCCGGGAAGAAAACGCCGTGTTGCGAAACAAATTCGCCTCGGCCCTCCGGGAGTGGACCGAAGAGAACGACGCCCTGCGCCATAGGTTCGCCGCAGCCCTTCAGGAATGGATCGAGGACAAGGAACGCTATGCCCTCGCCCTTCGGGAAAGCGCCGATCGATGTCGCCTCCTGGAAGAGCGGATGGAGACCCTGCGACAGGAGGGCCTTGCCGCCCGGGGAGAGGACCGCGCCCGCCAGGAGGCCCGGGAGGCCCAGATCGACCAAACCCTGGGGACCCTGGAGGAGCGGTGGCAGGAAGCCCGGGGAGCAGCGGAAGAGCTGAACCGCCGCTTGGATCGGGAGACGGCGGAGCTCGGACGTCGTATGGACCAAGGGACGGCGGAAATGAGCCACCGCCTGGAGCAGAGCTCCGCAGAGCTAAATCGCCGCCTGGAGCAGGAGACGGCGGAGCTCCGCCAGCGCCTGGACCAAGGGCAAGGGGATATCGCCCAGCGGGTGGAGACCCTGCGACAGGAGGACCGAGCCGCTGGCAAAGAGGAACGGCGGCGTTTCGAGGAAAAAAACGCCCTGGCCTTGGAACGGCTCCGGAAGGAGGCCGAGGACGCCCTGCGGGGCCACCGGCAATCCCTCCGGGAAGAGATGGACGCGCTGCGATCCCACCAGCAAGAGGAGCTCCAGGCCGCCCTAACCCTGGTGGCCGGAGAAAACGGCCGTCTGATGGAAGAAATGGACCGGCGACAGCGCGAGGCGGGAGAGCTCTGGGACCGGGAGATCTCCCGGAACCACGCCGCCCTGTCCCAAAAGATCCAACACCTCGCCCAAGACCTGGGGGCCCTCCAGGAAAGGTCTCAGACCCGCGAAGCGGCGTGGCGCCTCCAGGACGATGCCCTGCAGGGCGCCGTGGAAGACCTACGAAAAGAGATGGCCCGCTTTCAGGCCCAACTCATCGCCCGAGAGAGCGATCGAGACGGAGCGATGGCCGAAGAGGGACGGCGCCGGGAAGAGGAGCTGCATCGCTCCCTGGAAGAGGCCCTCCAGGACGTGCGCCGTCGCATCGATGCCGGGGATCAGCTCCGGGAGGAACGTCACGGCCAGATGGAGACGCGCTGGAAGGCATTTTTGGAGGAGACCTCCAGGGAAACGGCCCGGCAGGCGGAAGCCATCGCCCGCATCCGGGAGGAGAAGATGAGCTCCAACGTGGAAATCGCCAAGTCCCAGCAGTTCCAGGGTCAGATGCTAAAGATGATCAAAACGGATCTCATGGCCCTTTCCTCGGAGGCGAAAAAGGACCTGGCCCAACTGAAAGAGCGCTGCGTCCACCTGGAAAGGCATCGGACAGGAGAAGAGGGGCGCTTTGCCGGGGAGATCGCCGCCGTGGAACGCCGCCTGGCGGCGGTGGACGCCCTGAAGTCCGCCCTGCAGGGCGAGGTCCAAAAGCGGGAAGTGCTGACGGAGGAGATGGACCGACTGGGGCGCTATCAACAGGGCCTCTCCCAGGACCTCCAGGACCGGGAACGGCGGGAGGCAGAGGAGCGAGACGCCCTGGCCAAGGCCACGGCTCAACTGGCCGAAACGGTGGAATCTTTCCGGGACAAGGGGGAAGCCCTGGAACGGGAGGTAGCTCTGCATCGCAAGGCCCTGGGGAAGGACTTCGACGCCCTTCGGGAGAGCTGGAAGAGGATGGGGCAAGAGCTGGCGCTCCAGCAGAAGACCTTCGAGAGGGGCCTCGACTCCCTCCGGCAGGAGGGGCTGGACCGACAAGCCGAGGAGCGACACCGCCGGGAGGAGCTGGCCTCGGAGCTCCGGTCCGCCCTGGGGGCCATGGCGGACCATGTGGAAAAACTTCGGGTCTCTCAGGCTCCGCCCCCCCCCAAGGGGGCCATCGATTGGCTCTTCGGAGAAAAACCCCGGGAATGAGAGGGGAAAAACCCGCCTCGCCCCGGCCTCTTTTCCATTTCGCCCCAGGAGGCATGCCATGGAACCCCAGGACGCCCTCAATCGCATAAAAGAGCTGGCCCGCCAGGACCCCACCCTGTTAAACGACGCCACGGGGGAGCGGATGGCCCACCTCTTGGCCTTCGTGCTCCGGGAATCGCAGCCGGGACGCCCCATCGCCTCCCTGGCGGAGGGCGCCTCCGGGGGAGGAGAACGCTCCCCCGACTCCCCCCCACCCACCGTGGAAGAGGTCCTATCCCTCCTCCGCCGGGAGCAGGCCCTGAGAAGGGCTCCCCTGGCCCCGGGGAAGGAGGGAGAACGGCCCCGCCCCGGAGCGGGGGCCCCCTTCGATGCCCCGTCCCGCATCGTCGCCCTGGAGGACGCCTTTCGCACCCTCCGGGAACAGACCGCCGTGGCCCTGGAAGACCTCCGCCAGGAGTCGCGCCAGGCCCTCCACTCCCACGCCAAGCAGATCTCCCACCGCCTGGGCGACCTCCAGCGGGAGGCCGCCGGGCAACACATGACGATCCTATCCCGTTTCGTCGCGCTGGAGGCCCGCCTGGAGGACCGATCTCACCGGGAGCTCCACCTCCACGAGCTCGTGGCCGACCAACGGAACGACCTGGAGGCCCTGATGGCCCTGGTGGTGGAGGAGGGCAAGGCCCTCCGACGGGAGATGGGCCAGGCCATCCCCCCGAAGGACCAGATCCCTCCCCGGGAAGAGACCTCCCCGGCCCCGGGGGGCGTGCCCCCGGAGAAAGACCCCCTCCCCGTCGATCCCCGAAGCCTTTACCAAGACCTGCGGCGCGACCTGAGGGAGACCCAGATCCTCGTCGCCCGATACCACACCCGCCTCACCCGAGAGCTGGTGACCCTGCGACGATCCGTGGAGGACTTGGAAGGGCGCCTGGGGCGCCGGGACGACCCCGCCCCCCTTTCGGAAGATCCCCTCCCTCCGGCGCCGCCCCCTCGGAGGCTTCTGGAGCCCCGGCGGGAAGGGTGAGGCCCGCCCGAGGGGGACCCCCCTCAGGGAGGCCCCGGAGAAAAAGCCTCGGGTTCCAGGGCCTTTTCCGTGAGAAACTTCCAGTATCGTTCCGGAATGAAGTGCTTCTGCAGCCGGGAATTGCGGCGATGTTCCACCGTGATGATCTCGAAGTATCGCTGCCAGAGGCGCCGGTAATCCCTTTCCCCCTCCGAAACGACCTTCAGGGCCCTCCGGGGGGCTTCCACCCCCCGGAGCTCGCCCCCTTCGCCGCACACCGCCTTGCCTCGCCCCACGTCGTGCAGCATCCATCGCTCGCCAGAAAGACGCGGGATGAAAAGAGGGCCCAGGAGCTCCAGCACGTCGTATCGGGGCGCCAAGGGGGCGTAGAGCACCCCCTGGAGGGGCTCGAACCGCGCCAATCCCGAGAGGCGGTGGACTTCCCTCAGGACCGCCCGCCGCGCCAGGTGCACGGAGCTCACCCGGGGATCTCCCCTCTGGAGGAAGAAGGCGGGCCCCTCCCGTCGCCCCAGGTCTAGGTAGCGCCAGAGGTGCCACGCCATACGAGGCCTCTCGGAGAGAAAAGCCACCATGACGGTGTCGAAGGTCCGGTCCCCCAGGCGGCGCCGCACCGCCCGGGCGAAGGCCTCCGCCTTCTTTTCGTCCGAGGGAACGAAGGCCGGAGAAAAGAGCGTGCCCTGGGACCCTTCTCCCTGTACCACCACATCGTCGGGAGTCTCTTGCCGCTGAAAAATCTCGGCGTAGGTGGACAGCAACCCCTCAAAGGAGCCGTCGAAGGCCCAGAGGGCCATGTCACGCCCCTCCGGCGGCCACCGGATCACGCCGATCAGGAAAAGCCATCGCAGGGAACAGGGCCTCCGGCCCCCTCTTGGCTTCCCCCGCGTCGGCAAAGAGGGAGAGCTGGCGCCCCCAGGGGCTTTCTTTCCCATCGCCGATGCGGGGGCGCAAAAACGCGGGGTCCATCGTTCCCCCGCCACAGTGCCGGCCGTTGGCCATCAAGAAGTACCGGGCCCTCTTCATCACCACCCCGAGGCGAGGGAGGGCCAGCGCGTCCAGGCGGCGCTCCCGCCGGGCCGCCACGATGCGCTTGGCGGATTTCACCCCCACCCCGGGCACCCGCAGGAGCATCGCCAGGGGGGCGGTGTTGACCTCCACGGGGAAGAGATCCAGGTGGCGCAGCGCCCAGGCCGCCTTGGGGTCGAGGTCGCCCTCGTACCGGGGGTGCGCCTCGTCCAGAAGCTCTTCGGCGGAAAAACCGTAGAACCGCAGGAGCCAATCCGCCTGATAGGTCCGGTGTTCCCGGCGGAGGGGGGGCGCCACGATGGGGGGAAGACGGTCGTCCGCCCCCACGGGGACGTAGGCGGAGTAGTACACCCGCCGCAGGGCGTAGCGGCGATAGAGCCCCTGGGCGAGGCGCAGGATCTGGAGATCGCTGTCTTCCGTGGCCCCCACGATGAGTTGGGTGCTCTGCCCTGCGGGGACAAAAAGGGGGGCCCGGGGAGATCGGGCCCGGTCCTCCTCCGCCTCTTTGATGTGCTCGGCGAGAAATCCCATGGGGCCCAAAATCCCCTCCCGGGTCTTGGCGGGGGCCAGGCGCCGTAGCCCCGCCTCGGTGGGGAGCTCGATGTTGACACTCATGCGGTCCGCCAGGCGCCCCAGGCGGGACACCAGCTCCGAAGAGGCCCCGGGGATGGCCTTGGCGTGGATGTATCCCCCGAAGGCATGGGTCCCCCGGAGCAAAGAAACGGTGCGGAGCATGAGCTCCATGGTGGCGTCGGGACTTCCCACCACCCCGGAGCTTAAAAAAAGCCCCTCGATGTAGTTTCTTCGGTAGAAATTTATCGTGAGCTCCGCCAGCTCCTCGGGGGTGAGGGTGGCCCGGGGGGCGTTCCCGCTGGCTCGGTTGGCGCAGTAGGCGCAGTCGTAGACGCAGGCGTTGGACTGGAGGATCTTGAGCAGGGAGATACACCGCCCGTCGTCGCTCCAACTGTGGCACACGCCGTAAAACGACGCCGCCCCCATCCCCCCCTCCGTCCCCCGGCGGGAAGATCCGCTCGAGGCGCAGGAGGCGTCGTACCGGGCCGCCGCCCCCAGGATCTCCACCTTCCGCGCCAGATCCATGGCCGATTCCCCCCTTTGATCCTACCGCCCACTCCAGGCGAGAAAGCGCTCCGGGGAGACGGCGGGATGATGATAGCGATGGCGCCGGAGGGATGTGGTGGAGTTAAACTGCACCGCATGGACCGGACACCAGTGAAAGCAAGCCATACACTGGGTGCACCGCCCCATCCACCGGGGAAGGCCCTCCTCCCCCTGCTCCACGTTCCCCACGGGACACAAGGCCACACAGCGGCCGCACCGTACACAGGAAGAAGTGGCGTAAAAAGACCGGTCCTTCGCTCCCACGGAAGCCAAGGCCGACCCGTTGGCCCAGCGAGAAAGCCACTCCATCGAGCTCCCCCCAGGTCTCTTTTCCCGTCGATTTCGGAGGTCTTCGACGATCCCTTCCAGGACCCCGTCGGCGCGATCCACCATGCGCCGGAGCTTGCCCCCCGAAGGAGAATCGTGAAGCGGCGAGTAATTTCCGGGCATCTTCACGTGAAACCCCCCCCGCACCCTCACGCCCCTCTGGGCCAGAAGGCCGACCCCCTGGGCCGCCGCCCCCAGGGGCCCCCCGCCGCTGGTGACGATGAGGTAGACCCAGCTCTCGGGGTCTACGGAAAGGCCCTCGATAAAGCGGTGTACCACCGCTGGGGCGCCGAAGGCATGTACCGGATAGCATATCCCCACGCTATCCCCCGAGGCCTCCGTCTCCTTGTCCTGGGCCAGGGCCATGTTGATCAGACGGGCACCCCCCAGCCCCTCTCCCACCCTCTCGGCCGCGTGCAACGTGTTCCCCGTACTGGAAAAAACGTAGATCTGATGCATCATGACCCCTCCCCTTCCATGCCTGGAGAGTTCTCTTTCCGGAGCAACATCGCCCCCCGAGCCCCTTATATCCCCCCGACATCCCCCGGGAAAGGCCCCTCCTCCCGCCGGGACACCCGGAAGGGCTTTTTGCGAAAGCCCCCCCGCATCTCCCCCAGGGAAACCCCGGGGTGATGGTAGGGCTCCCCTCCCCAGGGAAAGCGCCCCACCCGGATCGCCCCGACGGGGCACCAAGCATAGCAGGCCCCGCACCCCTCACAAGAACCAAGCCACCGGGGACGGTGCATACCGTCCATGACGATATTTTCCACCGGACAGACCTCTCGACAGGTCCCACACCCCGTGCAATGCCCCTCCGCCCGGAAGGGAAGGCGCCGACGCCGGGCCAAAAGCCCCTCGTGAAAAAGATCGGTGACCCAGGAAAAGGCCCCCTCGATCCCTCCCCCCCGGCGCTCCCTCACCGCCTCGGCCACCGCCGCCGCCGACTCCTCCTCCCGGGCCAGCCGCCCCTCCGGACGCCGGGCGAAGATCCCCCCCAGACGGGGAGGAAAACCGGAAGGCATGGCCACGGAAAAGACCGCGTCCAGGGCCACCCCCTGTTCCCGGAGGATGCGGGCCCCCTGGCGCCCCGCGCCAAAGGGCCTACCCCCGTGGGTCAGGAGAAGATAGCTCCAGGCTCCCCGTCGCAACACCACTTTGGCGAGGAAGGACTTCACCAGAGATGGCAGCCCCCCCGCATAGACCGGCGAGGCGATCCCCACCGTGTCCCCCTGGGCCAGGACTGCGGCGTCGTGCCGGAGCCCGGACAAAAAGACGAGCTCCGCGTCCCCCAGGAGCTGCCCCGTGCGCTTCGCCAGGTGCCACGTGTTGCCCGTGCCGGAAAAGACAAAGATTTGGTGCACCCATTCCCCCCCTCTCCACCGCGCCCCCCCCAAAGTCCCGTCATCGCAAGGTCCCCTTTCGCCGCCCTCCGCCGAGGCTCCGGGGCGGCCTTTTCCCCTGCGCCCCCCGAAAGCTTCGGGGGATTTTTTCGTTGTCCCCGGCCATTTTACTCCATCTCCTCCGGAGGGAGGCCCCCCTTTCCGAAAAAGGGATACGAAAGCCGAACGAGACCCATCTTCTTGTTGCCAAAGCAGGAAGGTTTTACTATAGTAGGCCCGTTCCCCCGGGGACAGGGCATAAGAGGGATACGACCCAAGGCCCCTCCGGAGGACAATCAGACGGGAGGTGTATAATATGAATTCAATCAAAAGGAGATCCATCGGCGCGGTCTTATTGCTTTTGGTCGCCGCCCTGTGGGCCGGAGGCGCCCTGGCCGAGGAACGCTACCAACCGGCGGACGCCATCGGCCCCTGGAGCGATGAGTCCTTCCACATGGCGGGAAATGTCTCCGACGTCCAAAAACTCGTAAAAAGCATCGTCGAATCCCCCTTGCTGGCCCTGGATCCTTCCTCCCAGGAGGGAATCCAGGCCTTGAGTGCCGTGAACGCCATGTACCCCGTGGAGGGCTTTGCCTTCGGGGTGGGGATGCAAAAGAGCGTCCTGCGCCTCCAACTGGCCGTCTCCGTAGGGCCCGCCCGGGCGGATCTCTTGAGCCGCATCGCCAAGGGAGCCATGATCAGCGAAGACCTGGAGCTTTTGACCCAGTTCGGGGTCCCCGTGGAAGGTCCCCTCTCCCTGGAGGACGGGACGACGGCCTATCGAGTCCCCCTGGAAGGGACCCCCTTCGCCCTGCATTTCGCCGCCCAGGGCAACCTCTTCCTCCTGGGCTTCCGCCCCGAAGACCTTCAGGAGTCCGTGGCGGCCCTAAAGGACCCCGCCCAACGCTTCGCCCCCCAGCGCCACTTCCCCGACTCCCCGAACTACTTCCTGTTCCGGGACAACGGCCTGCTCCAGATCGCCCTTATGGCCGCCGAAGTCCCCTACCTGCTTCGGGACAACGTGCTCATGGAGTTCTCCTGCGCCGTGAAGGAGAACCAGTGGTCCCTGGGAATCTTCACCAACCTGGCCCGGGCCCTCTTCTCCCCCAAGGCCCTGGAAGCCTTTAAGAGCCTCTCCTCTCCCCTGCCGCTCCTCGGAGGGGGCAAGGTCCTGGGGGCCTTCCATTTCTCCGAAGACTACGATCACCTCAAGAGCGTGCTGCAAAACAACCCCGACGAAGAGGTGCGGGATGGCTTCGAAGAGTTCCTGCAGGGCGTACAGGAGATGGGCCTCTCCGAGGAAACCCTGAAAAGCCTCCTCACGGGCTCCGTGGGGGCCGTGCTCGGTGGCACCGCCTCCTTTGCCTCCGCCCCTCTTCCCGGGGCCTATCTGGTCTTCGAGGGCCAGGGCGACGGCGCCAAGACCGTGGCGGATCTTCTGGTGAAGACCCTCCAGGCCCAGGAGATGCCCCTGGCCCCCGTGACCATCCCCGGATGGGACGCGGTGTACGGCATGCCCCTGCCCGTCACCCTCACCATAGCTCATCGGGGCTCCACCTTGCTGGTGGGCCTTTTGGACGCCAACCAGCTCGCCACTCCGGCGGAAGGATCCCCTCGGCTCCAGGAGCTCCAGGGAGACGCCTCGCTCTACAACTACCTCTACATCGATAACGAAGCTCTGCAGAAGGAGCTCCTCACCTTCCTCAAAGGGGCGGACATCTGGAGATCCATCCTGGAGGACGGGATGGACGAAGTCGGCGCCGCCATCGTCCAAGCCCACGCCTTCATCGCCACGGTTCAGGACCTGGTGGTGAAGTGCTCCGGCCTGGAAAAGGGCTCCATCGACCTGAACTTCTTCGCCCCCGACGGCGCCCAAGAGGCGGAGTGGGAGAAAATGAAGGGTTCCTGGGGAGCGCCCCAGGGGGAGGAGCCCAAACCGGCTTCCAACTGACCTCTATCAATTAACGGGATGGCCATCAAGAAAGCGGGACCCCCTTCTTCCGAGGGGGTCCCGCTTCTTTGCGGCGCTGGGACCACGACCGACCGGGCCCTATCCCCCGATGGAGATCACCACGATGCCCAGCAAAATGGCGCCGATGCCCCCCAGGCGCACCCCGTCCAGGCGCTCCCGGAACCAGAGCACCGACGCCAGAAGCACCATGAGAAAGGACAGGCTCGTGCAGAGGGGATAGGCCACCGAGAGATCCATGCGGGTCAGAAGGGCCGCGTAAAAGACGAAGGAGAGGACATAGGCCCCCATGCCCACCAACGAGCAGGGATTGAACAGGATGTTTTCCACCATGCCCCGGAGCCCCGGCGCCTGGGATCGGGGCTTTTGGGCCCCCTGTTTGAGCAGCACGTGGGCCCCCGCATTGGCGATGATGTCCCCCGCCAGGAGAAAGACCAGGACCGCATCCATGACGAACCTCCCTTTCGTTTTTCGCCTTGGGCGGGGGAAGCCCCCTTGCCCCTTCCGTCCCTATCCCATCCCCAGGACGCCCATCCACAGGGGAAGGGTCCCCACCGACAGGACGGTGGATACCGCGATGAGCTCCGCCGTATAGGGGGCATCCATCCCCATGCCCTCGGCCACCACAAAGGTGTTCACCGCCACGGGCATGGCCGCCACGATCACCACCACCTGCTCCATGAGGGGCGCCACGGGCCAGACGCGAAAGAGGGCCCACACCGCCAGGGGGTGGAGCACCAGCTTCACCGAGACATCCCTCCAGGAGTGGCGCAACCCCCGCCAGAACCTCTCCGGCCGCAGCGAGGCCCCCAGGGTGATCAGGGCCAGGCCGCTGGCCACGTCCCCCACGATCTTCAGCGTCACGTCCAGCTCCTGGGGCAGGGCCTTCACCCCCAGGAGGGAGAGTCCCATGCCCGCCGCAGAGGCCTGCACCAGGGGATTGCGGATCACCCCCCGACCCATCTCCTTCAGGGCTCGGAGGGTGAGCTCCCCCGAGAGGGCGAGCTGGGCCCATCCGATGGAGATCATGTGGTACCCCACGAAGCTCAACCCCAGGAAAAGCGACAGGGCCTCCAGCCCCGGCTCTCCCAGGGCCAGGCCGATGGCGGGCACCCCCATGAAGATATTATTCGACCGAACGGCGGAAAGCACCGACACCCCCAGGCGCTCCCGGGGCTCCCGAAAGGGGAGGGCCAGGAGCCAGGCCAGGGCAGGCACCAGGAAAAAACCCACATGACAGGCGGTGAAGAGGTGCAGATGATCCATGGGGGCCGCCCCCGCCCGGAGGATGGATCGAAAGAGCCATGCCGGAAGCGCCACGTAAAAGAGCAGGCGGTTCATCCGGAACGTCACGTCCCCCTCCAGCATTCCCCGACGACGAAGAAAATACCCCAGCGCCATGACGATCACCAACGGAGAAACCATGCGCAGGCCGTTCATTTTGTCCCCCCAGGATCATCTTTCCCCCGCCACCCGGAGCGCCATCAGGCCGCGCCCGGCGAGGGACCGCCGGGGGCCACTATAGCATATCTTTCCCCGCCCCACCCAGAGGGCGTGAAAATCGGCGAAAAAACTCCCCCCACCGAGGAGCTGTAGTAGAATACGGGGGTAACCCCGGGAAGGCCCGGCCCTCTCGGGAAGGCGCCCCCTAAAGGGGCCAAAAAAGGAGGGCGATCACATTGGCCGTGGTGCCGGCACACATCTTTCGGGAGTACGACATTCGGGGGCTAGCGGACGAAGAGCTCACCGACGCCACCGTGCGACTCATCGGGCGGGGATACGGCACCTTTCTCGCCGCATCGGGGATCCGCCGGGTGCCCGTGGCGGGGGACGTGCGGCTTTCCACCCCCCGCATCCGGGCCGCCGCCCTGGAAGGGCTCCGGGACGCGGGCATCGACGTCGTCGACCTGGGATATCTCACCACCCCCGCCTTCTACTGGAGCCTCTACCATCTGGCCTGCGACGGAGGCATCATGGTGACGGGGAGCCACAACCCCAAGGAATTCAACGGCCTCAAGCTCGCCTTCGGCAAGCTCACCCTCTACGGCGATCAGATTCAGGAAATCCGGCGCATCATTGAGGCCGACGCCTTCGCCACCCCCGCGGCCCGGGGCACCCTGGAGCAGGCCCACATCGGCGACGCCTACGTGGAGATGCTCCTGGAAAAAATTTCCCTGGGCCCCCGCCCCCTCACGGTGGTCCTGGACGGGGGCAACGGCACCGCGGGGCTCTTTATGGAAAAGTTCTTCGGGCGCCTGGGGTGCCGGGTGATCCCCCTCTTCGCGGAGCCCGACGGCACCTTTCCCAACCACCATCCGGACCCCACAGTGCGGGAGAACCTTCCCCCCCTCATCGAGGCCGTGCGGCGCCACCACGCCGACGTGGGCCTGGGCTTCGACGGCGACGCGGATCGCCTCGGCGTGGTGGACGACCAGGGGGAAGTGCTCTGGGGAGATCAACTCATGGCCCTGTACTGGCGGGAAATTCTCCCCAAACACCCCGGCGCCGACGCCATCATCGAGGTGAAAAGCTCCCAGCTCCTGGTGGACGAGGTGGTGCGCCTGGGGGGCAAGCCCCAGTTCTGGAAGTCCGGCCACTCCCTGGTGAAGGCCCGGATGAAGGAGATCGGGGCCCTCTTTTCAGGAGAGGTCTCGGGACACATGTTCTTCGCCGACGAGTTCTTCGGCTTCGACGACTCCTTCTACGCCGCGGGGCGCCTCTTGCGCCTCCTCTCTCACTCCCCGGAGCCCCTCTCCGCCCTGGTGGCCTCGCTGCCCCGCTACTTCAGCACCGCCGAAACCCGTTTCCCCTGTCCGGACGACCGGAAGTTCGCCGTGGTGGAGCGCGTCAAGGAGGAAGCCCTCCGGGATTTCGACGCCGTCACCGTGGACGGAGTGCGCATCATCTACCCCACGGGGTGGGGGCTCCTACGGGCCTCGAACACCCAGCCCATCCTCGTGGCCCGGGCCGAAGGGAAAACTCCCGAGGACCTGGAGCGCAACGCCAAAGACCTCCAGGCCCGCATCGAACGGGCCGGAGGGGGCTCCTTCGAGTGGACCTACTGACCATCGGAACAACGATCCCCCCGCCACCGGACGCGCGAGCCGGGAGCGCTCACCTTCCAGCCGGCTCTCTTCAGCCTTTTGAGGTGTACATCATATTCTGGGCGCCCCTACGGCTTTTGCCCCGCATCACCAACGTGGGCCGAGGAGGGCCGGAGGGGATCCCCCTACGGCCCTACTGGTGTGCTGGAGATCGGTGTTCCCTGATGAGGACAAGGATGCGAGCCCCCATGGGGGGTTTTTGTAAAAAAAAATAACCGATGCCGGCTGGAAGCCGGCGCTCCCGGCCACGCGAAACGAATTGATGCCGGCTGGAAGATGTGCGCTCCCCGCAGTGAGCTCCCGTCTGCGCGCTCATGGTCGGTACCAACCGGAGCCTGGCAGGATGAACGCTCTGCGAAGGGCGCGGAGTAAGGGCACGTCGGGGAGGCCGTGACTGGAGAGCATCCATGGCGGAGATATCCGCAGCGGGCAATGTAGGGGCGAGCAATATGCTCGCCCCTACGCTTTTTGCCCTGCGTCACCTTTTACCCCGCCGGGAACCCCCCGGACGCGCGAGCCGGGAGCGCTCACCTTCCAGCCGGCTCTCTTTAGCCTTTTGAGGTGTACATCAACTTTTAGGCTTTCGCCCCTACGCTCTGCGAAGGGCGCGGAGTAAGGGCACGTCGGGGAGGCCGTGACTGGAGAGCATCCATGGCGGAGATATCCGCAGCGGGCAATGTAGGGGCGAGCAATATGCTCGCCCCTACGCTTTTTGCCCTGCGTCACCTTTTACCCCGCCGGGAACCCCCCGGACGCGCGAGCCGGGAGCGCTCACCTTCCAGCCGGCTCTCTTTAGCCTTTTGAGGTGTACATCATATTCTGGGCGCCCCTACGCTTTTTGCCATGCGTCACCGGCGTGGGCCGAGGTGCCCCCCGCATCGCAGAACATCGACGCCTCCGAGAGCTACTTTCGCCCCCACGGCGCAGAGGCCCCCGGTCTTTTCCGGGAGACGTCGCGAGCCTCCCCCCTTGGGGTGACCTTTTCTTACTGCCGGAAGCGGTACCGGGTGACCTCCCCGGGGCCCACATCGCCCCGGAGTCCCACCACCACCGTGGTGACGGGAAGATCCACCCGGGCCTCCTCCACCGCGTCCTCCAACAACCGGGACAACCCTCCGCAGCAGGGCACCTCCATGCGCACCACCACGATCTCCCGGGGATGGGACACGGCGATCATGCGGGCGAGTTTGTCCCGGTACGCCCCGGCGTCGTCGAGCTTCGGACACCCCACGAGACAGACCGTCCCCTCCTCCGCCAGAAAGCGGGCGTGAAAGTCCCCCAGGGCAAAGGGAACACAATCCGCCGCCAGCACCCACCGGGCGCCCTGAAGATAGGGGGCCCCTTCGGGCACCAGGCGAAGCTGCACGGGCCAGTTCTCCAACAGAGAAGGAGCTCCGCCCTTCGGCACCTCCCCCTCGGTCTTCGGGGCCTTCGCCCCATCCCGCAGGCTCCGGGCCGCCGTGCCGGGGCAGCCGCAGGGAAGGGGAGGAGGCGTTACCTCCGGCGCCTGATGGGTTTCCCCCGCCAGATGACGCCGCACCGCTTCCTCGTCGTAGGCCTCCGCCTCCCGCTCTTCGAAGGTGATGGCGTCCTGGGGACAGGCACCGATACAGTTCCCCAGACCATCGCAGTAGATATCGCTCACCAAGCGAGCCTTGCCATCCACGATGCGGAGGGCTCCCTCGTGACACGCCCGGGCGCAGAGCCCGCACCCGTTGCACTTCTCCTCGTCGATGGAAATCATCTGCCGCCGAACCTTCATGTGTTTTCCTCCTCTACGGGCGAAATCCCTTGCGGAAAAGACTTTTTCCGGAGGACCGCCGGTTATTTTTTATATTGGTATCAAAATACCAGTTTTGTTCTCCCTCGTCAAGCCCCTTCATCCGGCACGGGACGGAAAGATGAGTCCCGATTTCGGCAGCAGGGGGAGAAAATCTCGGAGTTCCGTAGGGGCGAAAAATATGCTCGCCCCTACAGCGAGAGAGTGATCCGGTTATTTCCGGGGGATGGCGCAGATCTCCTTCGGCCCGGGCGAAAGGATGCGTGAATTTTCGCCGCTTCGGCTCGCTTTTGCCAAAAAACACACCGTTCCTCCCCCGCACTCCGCCGCAGGGGCCATGTTCAGCCCAGAGATCTTCCCGACTCCGGAGCCGAGGAGTGAAAGTTTTCGCGCTGGGTGGGGAGCTAGAAAATCTCGGAGTTACGTAGGGGCGAAAAATATGCTCGCCCCTACAGCGAGAGAGTGATCCGGTTATTTCCGGGGGATCAATCTCCGGGGCTCCGGAACGTCTCCAGGGGCTCCAGGCTCCACCGGCGGTGGGTTCCCAGCACCAGGGCAAAAAGCAACAGTCCTACCAGGGCGGGCCCTGGAGCCATCCTCCCGAAAGCGGCATCGGGGGGGGCGTCAAAGGGGACCCCCTCCCGGCGGGCCAGGGTCCGCACGTCCAGAAGGTGCACGGCGGGAATGCGGCGCTCCAGAGCCCAGGCCAGGAGCCCATCGCCCCGGGGGGCGTGCTCTTCGGGGAGGAGGAGCCCCGGAGGGACCTCCAGCACCGCGGGATCATCTCCCAGGCTCGTCATCCCCCCGCCGATCTGCACCACCAACCGGGGGGAAAAGGCCTCCATGCGGGCGGCCTTGAGGTCCCGGAGGGCGCGCCAGCTTTCCGCTTCCAGCACGGGAACTCCATGGCGCCGGGCGGCTTCCCGGAGGAGCTCCACCCCCTCCTGGGGCATGTCCCGGGCGTTTTCCTCGCCGCCTCCCAAGGTGCACGCCTCGACCCGGGTGGTCACGAAGCCCCCCCGGCGCCAGAGCGCCAAAAGATCCAGCAGAGTGAGATCGCCCCGATTGGCCCCCCAGGAGGAAGACCCCAGAGAGGGCAAAAGCTGGATCCGGAGCCCCGCCGCCTCCCCCGCCACCAGGGTGGCAAGAAGAAATCCGGGAAACGACCCCGAGGGCAACACGGTGATCCGGTCCCCCGACGTCAACCCCGCCTTCCGGAACCACCGGAAGAGCACCGGCACCCACCGGGGGTCGCAGGCGGTGCGTTTGGCGGCCACATCGCCCAGGGTGGTGGTGAGGGCCGTCATTTCCTCCCCCACCAGACCGGTGTGCCACGGATCGCTCTCCGGAGAAGGGGGGATGCCCCGCTCCGTGCGCCACGCCACCACATAGTCCTGGGCCCGCCGCACGGTGCCTAGGGCCTTGCCCTCAATGCCCCCCGCACGGCCGGACCAGGGCCCCCAGACCAACAGGGC
>CALMLW010000062.1 GCA_937868015.1 uncultured Synergistaceae bacterium
CGTTCAAGGTGGAAAGCCACAACCACCCTTCGGCGGTGGAACCCTACCAGGGCGCCGCCACGGGCGTGGGGGGCATCATTAGGGATATCCTGGCCATGGGGGCCCGCCCCGTGGCATCCATGGACGGCCTCTTTTTCGGATCCCCCGAATCTCCTCGGGTGCGACGCCTGCAAGATGGCATCGTTCGAGGTGTGGGGGGATACGGCAACGCCGTGGGGGTGCCCACGGTGGGCGGCAAGACCGTTTACGATCCATCCTACGCCGAAAACCCCTTGGTGAACGCCTTCTGCGCCGGAGTGGTCTCTTTGGACAAGATGGTGTCAAGCCAGACGGCCCGGCCGGGACAAAAGGTCCTTCTCCTGGGGTCTCGAACGGGGCGAGACGGCATCGCGGGAGCCGCCTTCGCCTCGGTCGAGCTCTCCGAAGACTCTCAATCCAGTCGACCTCAGATACAGATCGGCGATCCCTTTGCAGAGAAGCTCCTCATCGAATGCTGTCTGGAACTTCTGGAAGAGGGGCTAGTGGCCGCCATGCAGGACATGGGAGCCGCTGGGGTGGTGTCGTCTTCCAGCGAGGTGGCGGCCAAAAGCGGCGTGGGCATGGTCATCGACATGGACCGCATTCCCCTGCGGGAGGCAGGGATGACTCCCGGAGAGATCGCCCTGTCCGAATCCCAAGAGCGCATGCTTTTAGTGGTCGATCCCGACATGGTGAATGAGGTGGAACGTCGGGCCCGACGATGGGGATTGGAATGCGCCCCCATAGGAGTCATCACCGAGGAGCGGCGCTACATTTACACATCCCAGGGCTCCGTGGTGGTGGATCTGCCCCCGGAGCTCATAGGGGGAAACGCCCCCATCATCCCGTGGGAATCTCGCCCCCCTCACGACGAAGAAGAACGGAAAAAAATTCCCCCGACCGTGAGGCCAGGTCCCGAAGGGTGGAACGACGAGCTCCTCGCCCTCCTTCAGGACCCTAACCTGCGGTGCCAGGAGACAATCTTCCAGCAGTACGACTCCATGGTCCAGACCAACACCTTGGCGGGCCCCGGCGGCGACGTAAGCCTGATCCGAGTGCCCCAGGCCAAGGCCCAAGTGGCCTTTTCCATGGAAGCCGACCCCTGGAAATGCTTTACGGACCCCTTTAATGGCGGCGCGGAGACCGTGGCCCGGTCCGTCCGGGCCCTCTCGGTGTGCGGCGCCACGCCCTTGGGATTGACCAATTGCCTCAACTTTCCCTCACCGGAAAAGCCCGACCAGTTCTGGGAGCTTCAGGAGGTCATACGGGGCATGGC
>CALMLW010000063.1 GCA_937868015.1 uncultured Synergistaceae bacterium
TGGACGCTGAAAAACCCCCGCACGGGGGCGCCGGTGCGCACCCTCCCGGCCCGGGAGATCTTCGACCGCATCGTACACTGCGCCTGGGCCACGGGGGACCCCGGGGTGATCTTTTCCGACCGTCTGAACCGGGATAACCCCACCCCCCACCTGGGCCCCATCGTCTCCACGAACCCCTGCGGTGAGCAGCCCCTGCTCCCCTACGAGGCCTGCAATCTGGGTTCCGTGAACTTGGCCCACATGGTCACTCCGGAACGCGCCGTGGACGGGGCCCGGCTGGAAGAGGCGGTGCGCCTCGGGGTGCGATTCCTGGACAACGTCATCGACGTCAATAGCTATCCCCTGCCGGAGATCCGGGACATGAGCCAGGGAAATCGCAAGGTCGGCCTGGGGGTCATGGGATGGGCGGAAATGCTCTTTCGCATGGGGATCCCCTACGACTCCGAAGGAGCCCTGGCCCTGGGGGGGCGAGTCATGGCCCAGATCCAGAGCGTGGGGCATGACGAAAGCCGCCGCCTCGCCCAGGAGCGGGGGGCCTATCCCAACTGCCGGGGGGAGGTGCGCCGCAACGCCACGGTAACCACCATCGCCCCCACGGGGACCATCTCTCTGCTGGCGGGGTGCTCCTCGGGGATCGAACCGGTCTTTGCCCTGGTTCACACCCGCAAAGCCTTCGGCACCGAAGATCTTCACTACATCAACCCCGTCCTTCAAGAAGTCATGGCGGAGCGGAAGATCTCGGACCCCGCCCAGCTACCGGAGGATCTCCAGCGCGTCTTCGTCACCGCCCACGACATCGCCCCCTCCTGGCACGTCCGCATGCAGGGGGCCTTCCAGAAGTTCACGGACAACGCCGTGAGCAAGACCATCAACATGCCCGCCTCCGCCACCGAGGAGGACGTCCGGGCCGCCTACCGTCTGGCCTACGACCTGGGGTGCAAGGGCATCACGGTCTACCGCGACGGGTGCAAGAGCTCCCAGGTGCTCTACGCCGCCCCGAAGACCTCCGGAGTCTCTCCCCTCCCGAAGGAGGGCGCCCGGCCCCGGGAACGGCCCCAGGCCCTTTCGGGGACTACCATCAAGATGCCCACGTCCTACGGCAACCTCTACCTCACCCTGAACCACCTGGACGGCCTCCCCTTCGAGGTCTTCGCCACCCTGGGCAAAAGCGGCAAAGACACCCAGGCCCACACCGAAGCCTTGGGACGGCTCATCTCTCTGGCCCTCCGGGGAGGCATCCCCATCGCGGAGATCATCCCCCAGCTCCGGGGCATCGGGGGCTCCCAACCGGTGTGGGACGAGGACGGGGTCATCTTGTCCCTGCCGGACGCCATCGGCCGGTGCCTGGAGAGAGCTGTGGGGGCCCCCGTGGGGGTCTCCACCCGGGACATGTGCCCGGGGTGCGGCGCCCTCCTGGTGCGCGAGGAGGGGTGCATGAAGTGCTTCTCCTGCGGGTACGCCAAATGCTAGCCCTCCGGCGCTCCCCCGAGGAGGCCCTGGCCGCCCTGCGCCAGAGCTTCGAGGCCTTCGTCGCCCGCTTCTTTCCGGAGGGCCCCCTCCCTTACCCCTTGGAGCTCAAGCGCCAGCACTCCGCCCGGGTGGCCTCCCTGGCCCTTCGCATCGCCCGGGAGCTGGGATGGCAGGGGTGGCCCCAAGCCGCCGCCGAGGGGGCGGGGTGGCTCCACGACCTGGGGCGCTTTCCCCAGTTCGCCCGCTTCCAGACCTTCCAGGACCACCGATCCCTGGACCACGGCGAGGAGGGCTTCCGGATCCTGGAGGGAGAGGCCTTCCTCGACGGTTGGCCCCCGGAGGAGCGCCTCGACGTGGCGTCGGCGGTGAGGTTCCACAACAAGCGTCGCATCCCCGAGGAATGCCCCGAAGGGCACCTCCCCCTGGCCCGGCTGGTCCGGGACGCGGACAAGATCGATGTCTTCGAGGTGGTCCAGGACGCCATCGACGAGGGGCGCACCGGAGAGCTCCTCTCCGGCCTCACCCCCGACCTTGCCCCCTCTCCGGGCTTTTTGGCCGAGCTATCGCCGGGATCACCCTCTCCGGCCTACGGGCTCCTGCGCTCCCTGGGGGATTTTCTGCTTCTTCAGCTCTCCTGGGTATACGACATGAACTACGCCCCGTCCTTTCGCCTCCTCCGGAGCTCCGGGGTCTTGGACCGGATGACCTCCCGCCTCCCCGCCTCCCTTGCCGTCCAGCGCTTCATCCGGGCGGGACTCCGGCACGTGGTCCAGAGGGCCGAGGAGACCTCGTGAGGGAGAAGGGGACCTCGGGCTTAGGGGCTCCCCCTTGCGCCCTGCTCCCCCTTGCCGTATGCTTTGGAGGAGCAAAAGGGGGCGACACCGGCGGCCTCCGGGCCGGACGAGTCCTAAGGGGGCGAGGAATTAGATGGGTCACCGCATATTGGTCACCGACGACACGGCGTTCATGCGACTCCTCTTGCAGAAGATCCTGACAGAGGGGGGGTACGACGTGGTGGGGGAGGCGGACAACGGCAAGGAGGCGGTACGCCTCTTCGAGAGGCACCGCCCCGACCTGGTGACCATGGATATCACCATGCCCATCCTCAACGGCGTGGAGGCCCTGAAGCGCATCCGGGCCGTCGACCCCGACGCCCGAGTGCTCATGGTGAGCGCCATGGGTCAGAAGAACATGGTGATGCAGGCCCTACGCGAAGGGGCCCAGGGCTTTTTGATCAAACCCTTCGAGAAAGAGAAGGTGCTCCAGGCCGTGGCGGAGGTCCTGGCGACTCCGGAGGATCCCCCTTCTCCGGAGACGCCCTAGGACCCCGGAAGGGGTACCCCCTCCGGGGTCCTAGGCCTCATCTTTTGTCCCGAAAGACCAGTTCTTTATCCCGGGGAAAGGTCACCCGCCAGGAGACGACCACGGTGCCCTTTTCTCCGGGATCCACGGGGATCTCCCAGGTGAGCACCCCTTCTTCGTTTTTCACCGGGGCGGGGGAGATGGAGACGTTTTCCACCCTCACGCCCTCCTGGGCGCTCGTGGGAATGCGATCCACCACCCGAACCACCCGCCGGTCGGGAAGGCCGTTGGTGACCGTGATGCGATACCCGTCGTCCCGATGCCCCCCTCCCAGCCACGCCTCCCCCTCGCTCCCCACCCGGGAAAGGCGCTCCGCCTTCACCGCAGGCGCCGTTCCGAAGACCAGGGAGAGGGGCTGTCCCGCCCCCTGATCGGGCATGAAAGAGAGCCCCGCCGAGGTTCCATCCACCACCAGATCACAGGCTCCCCCTAGGAAGGTCCGGTCCGCCGAAGCCACCTCCACCAGGATCCAGGCCTCCTCCCGGCGCGATGGCACCGCCACCAGCACCACCTCCCCCTGGAGCTCGAAGCTCTCCAGGAGGAGATCCCGGGAGGTGCCGTCGCCGGGGACCTCCAGCCGGTCCACGACAAAGGCCGTATCCCGCAGGGAGTCCTCTCGCTCCGGGGCCCGCCCCCGGGCTTGGGGAGACGAAGGGGCGGGAAGCGCCTCCGGGGCGTAGAGGGCGGGGGGCCCTACGAAGTCGTCGCCGCCGCCGCCGCCTCTTTTCTCCGACGCCGACACCACCAGCGGCGCCACCCGGGGCAGCGCGGCGGTCCCGGAGGGGCGGGCGGTGTGGAGCGTCGCCGGGGCGTCCCAATCCACCCCCGAGAGGTTCCACACCATGGCCCGAAGGGAGCCCACGATGCGCCCCGTGGCGCTGTCCAGTTCCAGCCGGTAGAGGTGATCCCAACCCATTTGATCCGTCCGGACCACCAGATGTCTCCCCCCACCCTCTCCCCCGGCGCCGCGAACGACCACGCCCCGATCCCCCGGAGGAAGGCGACGTCCCAGCTCCTCCTCCCAGGCGTCGTAGAGATCCCGGGCTTCCTGGGCCCTCCGGTCGGCCTCCCCCTTGCGCAGGGCGTACTCCCTCCGGAGGGCCTCCGTGGCCTGGATCTGACCCAGGGCCCCCTCTCCCTCGGGAAGGAAGCCGTCGAGCTTTTCCATGACCTTACCCAGGGCATCCCGGGAGGCCTCCTCCTCCAAGGCTCGACGCCTCAACTCGTCCACCCGGTCCGCCAGGGGGCGCAGCGCCGGGGGAATCCATCCCGGCAGGGGCTCCTCCCGCGCCTGGGGTTGGGGCGGAAAGGGTTCCCCCGGGGCGGGATTCAGGCGCACGGTCCCCACCTGGAAGGGCCCCGGCAGGGTGATGTCAAAGGGCCCCGGGGGGATCGCCAAGGAAATCTCGCCCCCCCGGGGGAAAAGGGTCACCCGCTCCACCTCCAGGGGCGTCCCCGACGCCCCCGATTCAAAGGCCATGGCCATGCTCAGGGTCACCTCCAAAAATATTTTTACCAATTTTTTAACGTTTCATCCCTCCTCCGGACAAAGGCTCCTCCCAAGGCCCGGGGCGCGCCCCCTGCCCGGACGACCCCTCGGGTCGGGCAAGGGGGCGCGCCCCGGGCCTTTCGGTCTGTGGCGGCCCCTCCAGAATCGGAGGAGGCCTCCCCGGGGGGAATTATCTCCCTAGCCCCGCTCCAGTTTTTCGGCCAACACGTACATCTCGCCACTGCCGACGGAGGCGCGGACCGAGCCCTCCAGGCGAATGAGGGCCCCTTCCTCCTGCTCCCTGATCCAGGCCTGGGCTTCGGGATCGAAGGCCCGCACCAGGATGTAGTCATGCCGGGGAATCCCCGCCCGATCCACACTATCCAGCTTCAGAGAAAAGCGAAAATAACGCCCCCCGCTGGCCTCTTTGACCTGGGTCCCCTTGATGAAATGTAACGCCCCCACCAACGTGACGCTGTTGACGTGCTCCCCCATGCCCCGTCCTCCCCTCAAATCGTGCTCTCCGGACCTCGCCGAAAGTGACAAAAGACTCGCCCACCTGCCGCGCCCCGGGGGAGCGATCTCCCCCCCTTTTTGAGAAAAGGGGCCAAGCTCCTCCGGGCCTTCCCCGGGGTTAATCGCCCGATGGATGCCCCGTCGATCCGCCCCCTGATCTCGCCCCCTTCAAGGTCTTTTCTTGTCGACGAATGACCGCCACCGTAGGACCCTTCGGCCCAAAAGGATAAAGCGACAACCCAGCCCGGAGCCAGATGTCGCTTCATCGCGATAGAGCGCACTGATCTTTCCTACCCAAACCTCCGATCTCTTAGGGGACCACCACGACCCCGGGGTAACAGGGACCCCCGGCGGGATAATAGGCGGTGACGGGCATCACAGGCGCCGCCGCAGGAACCATCACGGGCACCATGGGCGCATAACAGGGCATATAATAGCGCGTCCCCGCCACGTAGACCATCCCTCCGCCGCAGTTCGGCAGGGCCGGATAACCGTCCCGCGTGAGCACCACGGAGCAGGGCACCCTTCCCCCCGCAGAGACCACGTAGCCCGTGCAGTAATCCGGATAGGCCACCACCACAGGCACCCCCGCCACGGCGCGCAGGGCAAAGGCGGGCAGAGCCCCCACCCCCACAGCCAAGAAAGTACAGAGCGCCAAAATGCCTGCCTTCTTCTGCCAGTTCATGTCGCTTCAGTCCTCCTTCCTACTTTCCGCCTAGAAGCACCCCTTCCCCCCAGGGACTTAGCCCTCACCTCTCCGAAAGGTCCACGGGGGGCCCCCCCACCTGAGCCGGCGCCACACTCCCCAGCCACAGGTACCCCCAGAGCAACGCCTGATTCGCCAACGCCGGAGTTTCCCCGTCGTTCCACACCATGCCGTTTTGGCGCATCATCATCAGGAGGTCGTACAAGCGGTGTTCCAAGGCCTGGGCCGGGGTTTCTCCCCGGGCGGGGCGGATGGCATACCAATGCCTCCCCGTCCAGGCAAAGAGCACCGTGGGGTTATCCCCCTTCCACGCCACGGGGGTCCGGGGGCGGTGCAGGATGGCCACCCGGTCCACCAGGCGAGACCAGTGGGACATCTCCAGGAAGTTCTTGTCCAGGGCCCAGGAGGGCACGTAAGGGGCGGACACCATCGGCACCGTCGCCCCGGCACACCCCTGGGGGACCATCACCCCGGGAGGGGGTGGGGGCAAAAACTGGGGCTGGGGCTGGGGCGCTGGAGGAGGAGGCGCCACGCGCTGGGGCTGCCGAGGTTGAGGCGCGGGAGCCGGGAGGGGGGGCTGGGGCACCGGAGGGCTGGCCAGCGTCCGGGGGTCCACCGATCCCACCACGTACCCCGAGGGGACGAGGGCGCCCCCTTCCACGGTGTAGCCGTAGACCCATACGCCGCCCCTATCCTGGATCACCGGATAATTCCCATCCCGGGTGACGAACCACCCGGCGGGCATGTTGTACGGCCGGTAAACGTAAAAGCTCAACCCCGCATAGGCGGGCTGCGTCACCAACACCGGCTCGGCGATGTAGGTCTGGGCCTCCACCCCCCAGGCCATCGCCCCGACCCAGGCCAAGGCCCCCAAGGCAATCCCCGCCCACCGTTTCGCGCTTATGTGCACCACGTCCCATCCCCTCCTTTAAAATTAATGTAGAGGCGCCCCACTCCTCCCCATCCTTCGCGAGGGGGGCGCCTCTACCTCGGGGCGATGCGGTACCGCATCGCCTCTTCTTCGCGCTCTTGTGCCAAAAGGTCGCCGAAGGCGGCGTCGTGACGGGCCACCAACGAGAGCCCCTCCAGGAGATCTCGCTCTCCCCGGGCCATTAGCCCGCGCACTTCCCGGTCGTAGCCCTGGAGCCGGAGCCAGAGGTTATGCTCGAAGGGGGCCCCCGTTCGTCGTCGCTCCTCGTAATCCGCCAGGATCCTCAAGGCCTCTTCCCTCTTCCTCAGGGCCCGATAGCCGGAGTTCCTCGCCTCGCCCATCAGAGTGCCCGCCCGAAGGTCCGGCACGAAGGAGGGGATGGCCATATTCTCCATGCGAGTGCCCAGCGCCCGGATCTTCCAGAGGGTCTCCCGGAGAAGCTCCTCCAGGGATCTTTCCGGAAATCCCTGAAACAGGGCCCCTTCCATCCCCCGCCTCGCCCCTTCCCAGAGGGCGTCGCTCTCGGCGGCAATCCGGAGGTAATCCCTCCGAAAGTCGAGGAAGACCCGCTGGTGGTGCAGGGGGCGCGGGGGGCGCAGGCGGGCCACCTGGGATCCCTGATCCCGGACGAAAATCACCACGGCGGAGAATCCTCCCCCCAGGGTCCGCTCCAGGGCGTGGCTCACCTCGGCGGGATCCCGCCCTCGGATGTTCACCCCGTCGAGCTCCACCACCCAGTCCCCCGGCCTCAATCCCGCCAGGGCCCCGGGGGAGTCGCTCCTCACCCGCACCACGGGGATGCGCCCCCCGCCGTCGGGGGGACCCATCTCCACGCCGGAAAGGAGCTCCCCCCTCGCCCCTGGGGCGAAAAGCGCCACCATCAGGGCGCCCAGGGCGAAGGTCCGCCCGAACACGCGCCAGGGAAGATCTACCATCCTCACTCCGTCGCCCCCCTTCTAGACCTCAGGACGGGATAAGGGCCCTCCGCCGAGGCGGCCTCCGAAGCCGCCGGCGGGGAAGCTCTTTTCACGATGATCACCGCATCTCCAGGGCCAGGACGCCGGACCAGAGGTACCCCCACGAGGTGCACTGGGAGGCCAAAAGGGCCGTATCCCCCGGGGTCCAGACGAAGGCCCCCCGGTGGAGCAGCTGGACCAAGGTGTAGAGGTGTCGGGCCAAAAGGCGGTCCAGATCCTCCCCCGGCCGGGGATAAAGGGAGAGCCAGTCCTGCCCCGTCCAGGCATGGACCACCTCGGGGTGGTCTCCCTTCCAGGCCAACACCACGGGAACTTTCACCAGCACCGCCATGCGGTCCACGGTGGCGCGCCACGTCTTTACCTCCTGAAACAAAGGATCCGAGGCCCAGGACGGGATCCCCCCTTCCCCGAGGGAAAGGGTCGGCGCTCCCATCCCGAGGCACGGCCCTCCGGGGAGGAGAGGCCGCCCCGGAGGGAGGCTCCGGGGGGGCACGGCGGGGAGGATGCCCACCGCCGCAGGGTCCAGGGTGCCCACCATGCACCCGGTGGAACGCCACCCTCCGGGGGTGAGGAAGCCGAAGACCCATTCTCCCCCCGAAAGGGGGCGCACGGGATAGCCTTCGAGGGTGGCAAACCACCCCTCGGGGAGGCTTTGGGGGCGGTGGACGTAAAAAAAGCTCGTCCCGAAAAGGGGTTGACCAACGGGGAGGAGCTCGCCGGGGTCAAGGGCCTTCTCCGGCCCCGATCCTTCCGCCGGGAAAAGGGCACCTCTCGCCACAAGAAACGCCACCAGGAGCGTCCCCCAAAGGGCACGCCCTCGCCTTCTTCCGTCCTCCGCCAGCGGATCCATGGCCGCTCCTCCCTTCGGTTAGACCTGGAGATGGATCGTTGTTTCTCTCTTCACTATAACAAGATCGTCGCCTTTTGAAAAGGGCCCCGGGGGGTCAGTCGATCTCGAAGGAAGGACACTTCGCCCCCCGGGGCTCCCATCGGGCTTCCACCGCCTCCACCCGGGCGTACCGAGGCCCCCGGCGACACCACTCCTCCAGGACTTCCAAGTCCTCCCGGGCCCCCTGGAGCAGGGCCTCCACCCGACCGTCGGAGCGGTTTCTCACCCACCCCGTCACGTCCCGGCGCTGGGCCTCCCGGTAGAGCCCCACGCGAAAGCCCACCCCCTGGACCTCTCCCGCTATTTCCAGATGAAGCTCCTCTTCCGAGGAGCGCGGAGGACGCCGGTCGTCCACGACGGCCCCTCCTACCGGGGAGCGCCCCCCAGGTGGGCCCGGATTTGGGCCAGGGTCACCCGGGTCAGCTCCGTGCGGGGCAGGGTGGTCAAAAGCTCCCATCCCAGATCCAGTGAGGCGGTGATCTCCCGGTCTTCGTCCCTCCCCTGTCGGAGGAAGCGCTTCTCGAAGCCTTCGCCGAAGGCCAGGGAGGCCTTGTCCCCCTTGCCCAGTTCGTCCTCCCCCACCACCCCTGCAAGGGAGCGCACCTCTTGTACCCGGCTGTAGGAGGCAAAGAGCTGGGAGGCCAGGTTGGGGTGGTCGTCCCGGGTGTATCCCTTGCCGATGCCGTCTTTCATGAGACGGGAGAGGCTGGTGAGCACGTCGATGGGGGGGTAGATCCCCTGGGCGTCCAGCTCCCGGGAGAGGACGATCTGCCCCTCGGTGATGAATCCCGTGAGGTCGGGGATGGGGTGGGTGATGTCGTCGTTGGGCATGGAGAGGATCGGGAGCTGGGTGACACTCCCCGACTGATCCCGGAGCACCCCCGCCCGCTCGTAGATGGACGCCAGGTCGCTGTACAGGTACGCGGGGTACCCCTTGCGGCTCGGCACCTCTCCCCGGGCCACCCCCAGCTCTCGCAGAGCCTCGCAGTAGTTGGTCATGTCGGTGATGATCACCAGCACGTGCATGTGGAGGTCGAAGGCGAGGTACTCCGCCGCCGTGAGGGCGAACCTCGGCGTGGCGATACGCTCGATGACGGGGTCATCCGCCAGGTTGAGGTACATGACAATGTTGTTGGTCCGCCCCTTGTCGATGAGCTCTTCGGTGAAGAAGGCCGCATCGTCGTGCTTGATCCCCACCCCGGCGAAGACCACGGCGAAGTTCTCCGCCCCCACCAGGCGGGACTGGGTGGCGATCTGCACCGCCAACTGGTTGTGGGGCAGGCCGTTGCCCGAGAAGATGGGGAGCTTTTGCCCCCGGATCAGGGTCATGAGGGTGTCGATGGCCGAAAGGCCCGTATGGATGAAATCTCGGGGGTAAAGCCGGGCCATGGGGTTCAGGGCCTGGCCGTTCACGTCCCGGGGCACGCCCCCATAGACGGGGCCGCATCCATCCCGGGGCTCCCCGAGGCCCGAGAAGGTGCGCCCCAGAATGGAAGGGGCCAAAGCCACCTCCAGAGGTTTTCCCAGAAATCGGGTCCGGGTGCTTTCGGGCACCAGATCCCCCGTGCCGGAAAAGACCTGCACCAGGGCTCTCCCCTCTTCCAGGGCCACCACCCGCCCCCGCCGCACCCCCCCTTCGGAGAGCACCACGTCCACCAGCTCTCCGAAACCCGCCCCCGCCACCCCTTCCACCAGCACGAAGGGGCCGTTGATCTGCCGCAGTCCCACATATTCCGTCAGCGCCATGAGGAGGTCCCTCCGCT
>CALMLW010000064.1 GCA_937868015.1 uncultured Synergistaceae bacterium
TCTTGCGCCCCAGGTCCCACTTCTCCCGGTTGCCCTCTTCCTCGGCCACGGTGAAAAGTGTTTCCTTCATGATCCATTCCTTCCGGGGGTGGGAGACGATGGTGCCATTGGGGGTGATCAGAAAGACGTATCCCCCATCTCCCACCTGCTGGGAGGAGATGACGTCCGTGAGCCAGTGCACTTCGATGGAAGCGCCGACGGAGGCCACGTACTTCCAGTGGTCGTCGTATAGGGGGACGCTGTAGTTCACCACGATGCGCCCATCCTGGCCATCGCCGGAGAAAAAGGGCTCGGTCCATAGGGGCTTCCGGAGCTGCAGGGGGAGCTGGTACCAATCCCCCACGGTCCAGTCCGCCTCATTGGCCCAGTCCTGGAAGACGATCGTCCCCCCCTCCCGGAAGACCACCGGGCAGAAGTTCTTGAGCACCGGATCCTTCGGCTGCCGGGCGTACCCCACAAAGAGCCCCGAAACCTCCGGATGGGGAGCCAAAAGGCGCCGTAATAGCTCCGGCATCTGATCCGGAGATGGGTTAAAAAACTTCATGGCGGTGACCAGGTCCTGGGTCACCGCCTCGGCCACCTGGGGAATGCGGCGAATCTTTTGAGCCGTGGCTTCTCCCAGATTTTCCACGCGGGACCGAAACTCCCGCTCCACGACGCCCAGCGAAGAGACGTAGCCATGTCCCACGACGGCCATGAGGACGAGGCCCGCGCCTCCCAGGGTCATAAGCACCAGCTTTCCCGCGATGCCCAAAGGCCTAAGGGGCATGGGACAGCGCCTCCTTTCGGGTCCCGTCCTCGCCCCCTCGGGAGCTTTCTTGGGAGCTTCCTTCGCCTGAGGGGACGAAGATCTCGTAGGGGGGGGGTTCCTCGGGAAGAATAAAAATTTTATTCATCATGGCGGCGGTGCGCTCGTAATCCCGGCGGGACAGCTCTCCGGGAACCCAAGCGTCCCCTTCTTCGGGAAAGATGGAGGGCAGGATCTCCTGTAGCATGTGCCACAGGAGCAGACGATTCACCGTGTAGCCCGCCTCGTCGGCCTTTTTTTGCAGCAACGCCACCGCTTCTTCCGGATGGCTGGCGGCGTAACGCCATCCCTC
>CALMLW010000065.1 GCA_937868015.1 uncultured Synergistaceae bacterium
CAACAGATTGGTTTTGCCTTCAGGAAAAAAGACCACACCACGGTGTTACATGCCTGTAAGAAAATTGAAGAATTAAAAAAATCTGATCTTAGGATACAAAGTATTGTGGATAATATCAGGAAAAAGCTGTGAATACCCCGGGGACGCCCTGTGGATAAAGGGGAAAAATAGAGCCCTCCGTGAAGCTTTTGTGGACAGGGTGGATAAGGTACCTCGGTTCGCCAGGGGAGTTATCCACAGGGAAAAGAACTATCATTCCTAGATTTTTTTACGTTATCCACCATTTTCACCCCCCTACTACTATTACTTCTATTTTTTAAATTCATAGAAGAAACAGCAGTATACCGGGACAAGGAGGTTTTACGCCGTGAAGGTTCGCGTCCAAAAGGATTCTTTTCTTAAAGGATGGCTCGTAGCGGAACGCTGTGTCGCCACCTCCGACACTCTTCCCACGCTAACAGCTATATTATGTAATTTTAATTCAGAGTATATCACCATGGAGTCCACCGATCTTAAAACATCGGTGCGATGGAAGATTCCCGTGTCTTCCTTGGAATCGATGGAAAAATTTCAAATTCTTGTTCCAGCCAAGGCCATGGGAGAGCTTTTGAGAAAAATACCAGGGAATTATTTTGATTTAGAAGTAAAAGATGATAAAATTATAATTCAATCAGAGCGGAGTCGTTACCGGCTTACGACCTTTCCTCCGGATTCTTTTCCCCGGTTACCAAACTCCCAAGGAGCCACCCCTTTGGGCATTTTTTCCGCCGAAGAACTTCGTCGTCTCCTGGAAAAGGGTACCTTTGCGGGGTCTCCAAACGAAGAATTTCCCCAATTTGTCGCGGGGGCTTGTTTTGACATAAATGGGAGCAGCGTCGCCGTGGTCACCACGGACACCCGTCGCCTCGCCCTGGATCGAGGGACCATCTCCCGGGAGGAAGAAGATCGCAAGCAGATCATCGTCCCCCTTCGGGGTTTGCGGGAGCTCCAAAAGACCATCGCGGGATGTGACTTGGACGAAGCCATTTCCTTTTCCATGGACGATGCCCAAGCCTATTTTGGTCTTTCCAGCGGAGAGTTTTCCATCCGCCGCATCGCCACCAATTTTCCATCTTATGAAAATCTTATTAATTCACCTAGATCTATCGATGTCGTGGTGCAAAAAAACGCCATGGTGGATGCTTTAGAGCGATTAGACGTGGTGGTTCGAGGGCATAACCGGGTGGTCATCTTAGATTTTTCCGAATCCCAAGGGTGTATCATGACGGGCCAATCTCCGGACGTGGGGATCGCCACAGAGGCCTTGGAAGCCCCCATGACGGGACCCAATATAAGAATTGCTTTCAATTCAAGATTACTTTTAGATGGTATTAAAATTATCGATGGATCTTTAGTTCGAATGACTTTTAACAGTCCTGGGGAACATTTATTAATTTCCAACCCAGAGGATTCTGGTTATTGTTATATTGTAATGCCTGTTACCTTGCCCGATGAGGATCGGGGCGCTCCCTCTGACGAAAACTATCAGGTAGTAAATGATATTAAGAATAAAGAAAGTTTTCCATCAAAAAAAGATGAATAGTTTTAATTTCATCAATCATAAAGATCTAACTAAAATCGTTTATTCATAAAATAGGAGTATGTACTGTCATATATTGGCCTGGAAGAACTTTCGTAATTTGAAGCATGGCCGGGTGGAACTATCTCCAGGCCTGTGGCTCCTGTCGGGGGCCAACGGGGCGGGGAAGACGAATTTTTTGGAGATGTTTCACTATATTGGGGGATGGGGTCCCCTGCCGGGAAGGAGGGTCTCCGACGCCCCTTCCTGGGATCAGGGGGATCGGGCCTTCCTGTCAGCCCGATTCATGGGGGAAGAGGAGGTGGAGTGCGCCGCCTCCCTGGGGCGCACCACCGCCCTGGCTCTGGGAAAGGCCCGGTGTCGGGCCCCCGACCTGCGGGGGCGGATTCCCTCTTTGCTCTTTCTCCCCGACGATCTGGCCCTGGTGGAGGGCTCCCCTTCGGTGAGACGGCGCTTCGTGGACCGGATGGCGGCCCTTCTTTTCCCCCTCTATGCCCGCCGATTGCACGATTACGGCCGGGGACTCCGGCACCGGGCGGCCCTGATTCGCCAGGGGAGGTCCCCGGCGGTGACGGAAAAGGTCTTGGCTCCCTTGGGAAATTGGATCTGGTCCTTGAGGGGGCGTACGGTGGAAATGCTTTTAAAAAATCTAAGGCTTCTGAGCCCCCTCCTTCCCGGGGAACTCTCCGTGGTGCTGCGGCGGGGCGGGGTCTCTCCGGGGGAGGATTTCCAGGGGAGTTTTCTAGAGAAGTTAAATAATTATAGAGACGAAGAGAGGCGTATGGGTTATCCCTCTGTGGGGCCCCACAGGGACGATATCTCCATCGAGGTGGATGGGTTGGCCGCCGCCCGGAGGCTCAGCCGGGGGCAGAGGCGCCGTCTGGCGGTGGCCCTGGTGGTGGCTTCGGGGTACGCGGTGCAGGAGCACCTGGGGCGTTCGCCGCTGTTGCTTCTGGATGAGGTGGCGGCGGAGTTGGACCCCCCGGGAAAGGGGTTGCTCTTTTCGTCCTTGGAGGAGACCTCTTGGCAGGTGGTGGCCACCACGGCGGAAGAGGGTTTTGATGGTTGGCCGGGGAGGACTTTGAGGCTCTCCGATGGGGCCTTTTCCCCTCGGGAGAGCTGAGGTTTTTGTGCCCCGGGGCCTTGGTGAGGAGCGTTCGCGGTGGAAAAATACGATGTCATCGTGGTGGGAGGGGGACATGCGGGGTGTGAGGCAGCCCTGGCGGCGGCTCGCATGGGAGCCTTTACTTTACTTATTAATTTAAATCCCGATAATGTAGCCCTCATGGCCTGTAACCCCGCCGTGGGGGGGCCCGCCAAGGGTCATCTGGTTCGGGAGGTGGACGCCCTGGGGGGGGAGCAGGCCCGGGCCGCAGATGCCTCTACGCTCCATCTCAGGTGGCTCAACACCTCCAAGGGGGCGGCGGTGCGCACCCTTCGGGCCCAGTGCGATCTGAGGCGCTATCACGTCCATATGAAAAACGCCCTGGAGTCCTGTCCTTCACTGGAGACCTTTCAGGGGCACGTGGAGGCCCTGGAGAGCGATGGCCAAGGGGTGCGAGGGGTGAGGCTGCGCACCGGGGAGGTCATCGCCTCTTCCCGAGTGGTGCTGACTCCGGGAACCTACCTGGGGGGAAAGGTCTTTCTGGGGATGATTTCTTTTTCATCCGGCCCCCTGGGGCAGGTGAGCGCCCCCGAGCTGGGAGATGACCTGCGGCGTAAGGGTTTTGAGGTGGGGAGGCTGAAGACCGGCACGCCCCCCCGGATCCACGGCGATTCGGTGGACTGGGGGTCTTTG
The DNA here is from genome assembly GCA_937868015.1 of uncultured Synergistaceae bacterium. Lineage (GTDB taxonomy): Bacteria > Synergistota > Synergistia > Synergistales > Aminiphilaceae > CALMLW01. The sequence continues at coordinate 3,378 of CALMLW010000065.1, forward strand.
GTCGCCCAGGAGAGCGCCCGGGAACCACTTTCTTTTTCCTTTAACAACCCGGGGAGGGTTTACGATGGGTACGCCTGTTACCTCACCCGAACCAACGCCGAGACCCATGCGGCGGTACAATCTTACATGGAGGAAAATTCCCGGTTTTTCGGCCTCATCGAGGGCCCCGGCCCCCGCTATTGCCCCTTCATCGAGGACCGGGTGGTGCGCTTTCCCGACCGGGAGGGGCATCAGATCTTCCTGGAGCCCGTGGCGGAGGGCAGTAAGGAAATCTACATGCAGAACTTCTCCACGGGCCTCCCCCTGGAGGTTCAGCGGCGCATGCTCCACTCCCTTCCGGGGTGCGAGAGGGCCCGGATCCTCCGTCCGGCCTACGCCATAGAATACGACTACCTCCCGGCGAACCAGCTTTTGCCGTGGCTCGAGACCAAGCTTCTAAAGGGGCTTTTCTGCGCAGGGCAGATCAACGGCACGTCGGGGTACGAGGAGGCGGCGGCCCAGGGGCTTCTGGCGGGGATCAACGCGGTGCGCACCCTCCGGGGAGAGGAGCCCGTGGTGTTGGGGCGCCACGAGGGATACATCGGGGTGTTGGTGGATGACCTGGTGACCCGGGCCCCCCGGGAGCCCTACCGCATGCTTACCAGTCGATGCGAACATCGCCTGTTGCTCCGGCACGACAACGCGGACCGTCGTCTGACGCCCCTGGGGCGTTCCCTGGGCCTCGTGGGAGATGGGGCCTGGGAGGGCTTTCTCCGCCGGGAAAGGTCCTGCGAGGAGGAGCGTCGTCGCCTGAGGGAGTGGCGTATCCTTCCCTCTCCGGGGGTCAATGACCTCCTCCGGGCCGCAGGGACGACCCCCCTGGAGGGGGCCGTGAGCGGGGAGGAGCTCTTGCGCCGGCCGGAGGTGACCTTCGACCTGCTGGAGCGCCTCGCCCCCCGAGAGGATCCCCCCGAGGGGGGGGTAAGGGCCCGGGTAGAGGCCGAGGTGAAGTACGCGGGGTACATCGAGCGCCAGGAGGCCTCGGTGGCCCGGCTGTCCCGCATGGAGGAAATGCGTTTTCCCGAGGGCTTCGACTTTCAAGGGGTCCGGGGGCTCTTGGCGGAGAGCGCGGAAAAGCTCTCCCGCTGCCGTCCCCACACCCTGGGTCAGGCAGGGAGGGTGGCGGGGGTGACCCCGGCGGACCTCCAGCTCCTGTGGGTGGCCCTGGCGAGGCCGGGGCATCGAAACGATCGATGAAAAAAGTTCCCTATAAGCCGGTCCACGATCTTCTCTGGCGCTCCCTCTCCGAGGGGATCCGACGGCGTATGCGCTTCGAGGATGCGGCCCGGCACTGGGAGAGCATCGTGGGGCCCCTTCTGG
>CALMLW010000066.1 GCA_937868015.1 uncultured Synergistaceae bacterium
GGGGGGGGGGGGGGGGGGGGGGGGGGGGGGGGGGGGGGGGGGGGGGTGAGCGATATAGGGGGATGGGGAAGGATCGAAGGGCGAAGGGATCGGAAAAAGGACACGATTTGGACCTTCCGGGGGGCCCCTAGACAGGGGCCGCACCCCCCGCAGGGAACGGCGGGGGGGCGGTCTCCGAAGTAGCCCAAGAGACGCTCCCGGAGGCATCCCGAGGCGCGGCAGTACGACGTCATGTCCTGGAGCTTCTTGAGATCCCGGCGCACCCCTTCCCGATCCCTCCCCTGGCAGACGAGGAATCGGGCGATCTGGACGTCTTTGGCGTCGAAAAGCAGGGGGCACTCGGCGGGCTCCCCGTCCCGTCCCGCCCGGCCCGCCTCCTGGTAGTAGCTTTCGAGGCTTTTGGTCATGTGGTAGTGGAGGACGTATCGCACGTCGGACTTGTCGATGCCCATGCCGAAGGCGTTGGTGGCCACCACCACGAGGGCCCGGTCGTGGAGGAAGTCCTCTTGGTTCTTGACGCGCTCCCGGTCCTCCAGCCCCGCGTGGTACCGCGTGGCGGCGATGCCGCTGCGGCGCAGCAGATCCCAGGTCGAGTCCACGGCCCTGCGGGTGGCGCAGTAGACGATGCCGGATTTCCGGGGGCGTGCCGCCACGAAGGACCGGAGAAAGGCCTCCTTGTCCTCCGGGCGCTCCACCCGGAGGAGGAGGTTGGGGCGGTCGAAGCTCGTGGTGAGGGAGAAGGGGCTCCGCAGGTCGAGCTTTTTCTCGATGTCTTTTCGGACCTCGGGGGTGGCGGTGGCGGTGAAGGCCCCCACCGGGGGACGTCGGGGCAGGGCCTTCAGGGCGGAGGCGATGGCCAGGTAGGCGGGGCGAAAGTCGTGCCCCCACTGGGAGACGCAGTGGGCCTCGTCCACCACGAAGAACTCCACAGGGAGCGTGGCGAGGAGCTTTAGGAAGGTCGCGCTCTCCAGGCGTTCCGGGGCGACGTAGATCAGGGGGCACTCCCCGGAGCGCAGCGCCAGGACCACCTCTCGAAACTCCCCCTCCCCCAGGGAGCTGTGGAGGGCCTGGGCGGCGACGCCGCTTTGCCTCAGGGCGTCCACCTGGTCTTTCATCAGGGAAATGAGGGGAGAAAAGACCACGGTGACCCCCGGCCGGAGGAGGGCGGGCACCTGATAACAGACCGATTTTCCCGCCCCCGTGGGCATGACGCCCAGCACGTCTTGCCCCTCCAGCAGACGCTTCACCAGTTCCTCCTGTCCCGGGCGAAAGGCGCGGTGGCCGAAGACCCGGTGAAGCACCTCGAGGGGGGTGCGCCCCCAGGGCCCCCCGGAGGCCCTAGGGCTCATCCGAGATCCCGGTGAGGAGGCGGACGTAGCCCTCGAGCTCCCGGGCCCGGGCCCGGGTGATCTGCATCACCCGCTCGGCGGTGAGGACTCCCCAGATCGTCCCCCCCTCGTTGACCTCGTAGAGCTCATTTCCCAGGGCTTGGGCCGCCTTCTCCTCCGCGTCGCGGTACTTGATCCAGAGGCGTTGCGACGCCTTCAGGACCTCCATGGCCTCGGGACGAAGCTTCTGGGCCAGGAGGCGGTATTGGGCGTTTAGCTCCCCGTCCCAGCGCTTCAGCCCCTCGGCGTAGGTCTCTCGCATCCCCGCCGTGGAGTCGTCGGCGGCCAGGGCCTCCTCGACCCACTGGTCGATGGGGTGGGTCCTCTCTTCGGCCCCCGCCGGGGGGATCCAGACAAAAAGGGATAAAATCATCGTCAGCGCCAAAGCAGTCAGGTTTTTTCCGATGGTCATGTCGTTCCTCCCCGGGTTCTTCCGGCAAAAGATTTCTTCCGGAGGATCATAACACAAGAGGGATAGGTGGGGTCAACTAAGACAGAGCAAGGCTTTGATAAAAAGAGATTTTTCCGCAAAAAATGGCATTTTCCAACCGCCATCGGAAAAAGATCCCCGCAGGCCCCCATGGGGTCTTTCCTCCGGGGGTAGTATACTCGTAAAGGTCAGGAAAGATCAAATGTGAGCCCGGGGGTCAAAAGAGGGGGGAAAGACCATGGCGGTGCGATACAAGGACTACTATGCGGTGCTAGGGGTGGATCGGAAGGCCACGGCGGAGGAGATCCAAAAGGCCTTTCGGGGGGCGGCCCGCAGGCACCATCCCGACGTGAGCAAGGCTCCGGGGGCCGAGGAGCGTTACAAAGAGATCAACGAGGCCTACGAGGTGCTGAAAGACCCCGAAAAGCGCGCCCGGTACGACGCCTTGGGGGAAAACTGGCAGGAGGGGCAGGACTTTGCCCCGCCCCCGCCCCGGCGGGGAGGAAAGGGCTTCGGCTCCTACGGGGGGCAGGAGATGCCCTTCGGGGATTTCAGCGACTTCTTCCACGTGATCTTCGGCGGGGGCTTCGGGGTTCCGGGGGATTTCGGGGCCTTCTCCGGGGCCCGGGCGCGACCCGGGGGCCCCCGGCGAGGGGAGGACGTGGAGTTCTCCCTGGAGATCTCCCTGGAGGAGGCCCAGAGGGGATGTCGACGCTCCCTCGTGTGGGAGGATGACGGGGGGAAGCGGCAGACCCTGGAGGTGCGCATCCCCTCGGGGGTGACGGAGGGCTCCCGGGTCCGGGTGGCGGGCAAGGGGCACCCCGGATCGGGGGGAGGGGCCCCGGGGGATCTCTACCTGCGCATATCCCTCCTGCCCCACGGGCGCTTCGCCGTGGACGGCCACGACCTGCGCACCTCGGTGGAGGTGGCCCCCTGGGAGGCCGCCCTGGGGGGGGAGATTCCGGTGGAGACGATCACGGGGCCGGTGGAGATGAAAATTCCCCCCGGCACCCAGGGAACCCAGGTCTTTCGCCTGCGGGGCAAGGGGCTCCCCAAGAGGCGAAAGGACGACCGGGGAGATCTTTACGTCACGGTCCGCATCGCCATCCCGCGCCAACTGAGTTCTCGGGAGAGGGAGCTCTTCGAGGAGCTGGCCCGGGTCTCGACTTGGAAGCCCCGGGGGGAGTAGCTGGGCCCGGTCAGGGGAGGGTCAGGTCGGAGAGGTCCTCTTCCTCTTCCGGGGTTGGCCGGGCGAGCCGGGGGGGAGGGGCGTCCCGCAGGGCGGCCACCCAGGGCACCGTCCCCCGGTCGATGACGGCCAGACAGGCGTCCACCACCCCGGGATCGTACTTCGTCCCCCGGTGGCGCGAAATCTCCTCAAGGGCGGCGGCCATGCCCAGGGAGGAACGGTAGGGGCGGTGGGCGTTCATGGCTTCCACCACGTCGGCCACCGCGATGATGCGGGCCTCGGGGAGGATCTCCTCCCCCCGGAGCCCCTGGGGATACCCCGAACCGTCCATCCGTTCGTGGTGCTGGAGCACCATGGCTCCCAAGGGCCAGGGGAGCTCGATGCGCTTCAGGATCTCCTGCCCCTGGGAGGGGTGGAGCTTCACCAGGGCGTACTCGTCCTCGCTGAGGACCCCGGGTTTACAGAGCACCTCCGAGGGGACGGTGATGGTCCCCAGGTCGTGCACCAGGGCGGCCATGCGGACTCCGTGGACGCGCTCCGGGGAAAAGTGCATGAGGGAGGCGATGGCGGCGGCGAGCTCCGCCACCCGGCTCTGGTGTCCCACGGTGTAGATGTCGTGGGCCTCCGAGGTCCGGGAGAGGACCTCCAGGGTCTGATCCCAACTCTTCTGGAGCTGGGCCACGTTCCGGGCGAGCTCCCTCTGGCTGGCGGCCAGGGCCTCGGCGTGGTGGCGATGTTCCAGGGCGTTGGCCACCTGGGTCGCCATGAAGTTCAGGATCTCCATGGCCCGGGGAGGGTACCGGACCCCCTCGTCGTAGGTCTGCACCGCCACGATGCCGAAGACCTCCCCGTTGCCGGCGCGCAAAGGGGCCCCGAGCCACTCGGAGGGGATGGTTCCCCGGAGTTGGCCCCTCTCTTTCATGGCCATGCAGGCGGCGTGGTCGTAGAGGATTGCCGTGCCCTTTTGGATCACGCGAAAGGAAAGCCCCAGGGGTTGGAGGGGGACGCCGTGCCACTCTTCCTCGGAGAGGTCGTCCTTTTCGTCCACGTGGTAGACGAAGCGGACGGTGGTCTGCTCCCGGTCGCAGAGGGCGATGTAAAAGTTCTTTGCGGGCATGAGATCGGCGAGGATTCGGTGGACATCGGCATAGAGGGCCTCGAGGGGAGCCTCCCCCCGGGCGGTCTCGGAGATGTGGTAGAGGGCGGCTTGGATCCTCTCGGCTCGCTTGTATTCGGTGATGTCGCGCTCGAAGACCAGGATCCCCGCCACGGCCCCCTCCTCGTCCCGGAAGGGGATCTTGTCCGCCAGGGTCCAGAGGAGCTCCCCCGAAGGGGTCTCGTAGCGCTGCAAGAGGCCATACAAGGGGCTTCCCGTGCGGAGCACCTCCCGGTCTTGGTCGAAAAACCGAGCCCCCTCCTGGGGGAAGAGCTCTTCCATGGAGAGCCCCTCGGCCGCAGTCGACACCTTGCCGGTGAGGCGCTCGACGTAGGGGTTGGCCCGGAGCATGTGGTTGTGTCGGTCCTTCAGGGCGATGGCAAAGGGGGCCTCTTCGAAGATGAGGCGAAAGCCCTTTTGTTGAAAAAGATCCAACAATCGCTGCCGGTCCCGGTCGTGATCCGATCCACACTCCGCCACGTCCCCATCCCCCTTTCGCCCATTGGAGGGGCCTTTCTCTCATTCTAAGGGGCGGAGGGGCTAAGGGCAAGGGCGTCTTTGATATTTTTTATATTTCTCGGCCCAAGGATCTCCGGGGCAACGCCTCTCCCTTTTCCCCCGGGGCCTTTTCCCGTATAATGCCCGCACCTCAAAGTCTTTCTTCCAAGGCTTTGGGGAGGGCTCCGGGGAAAGCCCCGGGCCCGGAGAGGGGGTGGGCGCGATGGCCATGATGCTGGCGGTGGAAGACCTGGTCCCGGGGGTGGTGCTCCATCGGAACGTGACGGACCCCTCGGGGCGGCTGCTCCTGGCGGCGGGGGTGGCGCTCACCGAGGCTCACATCCGGAGCATGGAAAAGTGGGGCGTGGTGGCGGTGCAGGTGTGCTTCGGCGCCGCCGACGAGGACCGGACGGAGACGGGTCCCATCCCCCCCGAGCTGGTGCAGGAGACCAAGAGACAACTCCGGGAGATCGCCGGATTTCTGGAGAACAAAAAAAGCATTCCCCGGGCCTCCTTTCACCTCCTGACTTCGACTCTCAACAGCGTGATCCAAGCGCTCCTGGATCACCGGGGGGAGCTCTTCGAAGAGGTGCGCCTCATATCCCACCACGACGCCCATACCTACGATCACTCCTGGTCCGTCTGCGTCCTGTCCCTGGCGCTGGCCCGGGAGGCCCCTTCGGTGGGTCTTTCGGGGGCGCCGGACTACTTGTCGCGCTTGAGCCTGGGGTTGGGAGGGGTCTTTCACGACCTGGGGAAGATCTTCATCCCCCTGGAGGTGCTCAACAAGCCCGGGGCCCTCACGGCGGAGGAGTTTTCCCTCATCCGGGAGCACCCCCAGCGGGGGATGAACGCCCTGCGGACCTATGAGAGCGTCCCCCCCATGGCCCGGAGCATCGTGCTACACCACCACCAGCGATGGGACGGCAAGGGCTACGGCCCGGCTAGCGGCTTTCTCCTGGAGGGAGAAGAGATCCCCCACCTGGTGCGCCTGGTGTCGGTGGCGGACGCCTACGACGCCCTGGTGTCCGACCGCCCCTACCGTCCGGGGTACCTCCCCGGAGACGCCCTCACCGTGTTGCGCCAGGCCGGGGGATCGTACTTCGATCCCCGGGTGGTCCAGCTCCTCTCCGGCGCGGTGCCCGACTATCCCCGGGGGGCGGTGGTGCTCTCCAAGGGAGGGTGGGTGGTGCACGTCGACCGGGCGGTGCGTCGGGGAGACCCCTTGCGGGGCACCGTGGTGGGGTCCTTGGCGGCCGAAGGCCAATCGGCGGTGGGGGAAGAGGTGACGCTCACTTCGGCCGGTCTCCTGTGCGGCGGCACCTCCGTGGCTCACCTGGCCCGGAGGCTGGAGTCCCTCTGGCACCTCCACCCCTCCCTGGAGGAACACCCCCTGGCCCTGCACTCCTTCCCCCCTTGGGACACGCTCCTGAGACACCACTTCCGCCGGGGAATCCCCGTGATGCCCTGACGCCCCCGGGGCCCACCTTCCGGGCGGCGGGATCTTCCATAAATCTTTACCGCCGGAGCAGACGGGAGTCCCCTGCCTCGAAGCAGGGGATGCACACGCTCCGCCCCCCCAGGAGGCGCCCTCGGCTTTCCATGAAGGGTTCTCCGCAAAGGGGGCAGGAGAGGGTCTCCCGGATCGGGGCCTCCGGGGGAAGGATAAAGGGCACCTCGGTCCGCTGGAAGAGGTCGTCCAGGCGGGCCCCCAGGATCTCGTTGCAACGCCGGAGCCGCCGCGCCTCCGGCGAGGCCCCGCCGTCCGACAAATCCCGGCGCTGGGGCCGGAGGAAAAACCGTAGGGCCTTGCCGTCCTCTCGGCGAAAGAAGCTGAAGGCCACCTTGCCGTGGTCCACGAAGATCAGATTGCCCTTGCCGAAGGTGCATCCGGTGAGGACCTGCACTGCGTCCACCGCGCACATGTCCGTCTCCGTCACCGCCACCACGTCCTCGTCGCCGCTCCTTCCCACTTCCTCCAGGGCCAGCTCCCCCGCCCGCACCCCCAGGGCCAGCCCCGGACACCAGTGGCCGTGAAAGGCCACCGCCGCCCGAATCTGGTCCTCGCTCAACCGACATCCCGTCATGTTTTTCTCCTCTCGGAGGCGCCCCGGGCGCCTCGGCGATCCGGGCCCCGCCACATCGGGGGCCGCTTCCGGTTCCTGACCTCGACATTCCTGAAAGCGCGTTTAGGGATCCTCCCGGGTTTTCCCAGGAGCACTATAATGGGGGCGCCAAGGCTCCCATTCTGAGGACAACGGAGGCGAAGATCATGACTCTACGCCGGAAAATATTTTTCTTCCTTGCCGCCGCCCTGCTTCCCGTGGCGACGGTGCTCTTTTTCTCGGCGCGCTATTTCGTGCTGGACGGCTTTCTCCAGATGGAAAAGAGCTCCATGGAACAAAAGCTCAAGTGGGCCCGGGGGGCCTTCGACTATGAGAAGACCAACCTCGCCGATCTTCTGGAAAGTTGGGCCGTGTGGGACGCGAGCTACAACTACCTGCTGAGCCCCGACGAGCTCTACGAAGAAGAGAACCTCAACGAGGAAAATTTCAAGATCATGCGCCTGGACGCCATCGCCTACGTGCGCTCCGACGGCGGCGTGGTGACCGCCCTGGGGTGCCATCGGCACAGCGGCGAGAAGGGCCCCTTTCCTGCGGGCCTCGAGGCCCAGCTGACTTCCTCCAGCCCCCTGGTGTCCCTTTCGTCGGACACCAAGATGGTGGGGATTTTGTCCCTTCCCGGGGGCCCCATGCTGGTGGGGGCCATGCCCATCCTCACCAACCTGCGCCAGGGGCCCGTCCACGGTGTGCTCGTGATGGGACGTTTTCTCGACAGCGACATGGCGGCCGACCTGGCCTAGAAGGCCGATCTTCCCTTTTCGGTGGAGCCCTTCGAGGCAAGCGAGGCCAAGAACCTCTTGGGGTCGGAAAGGCCCCTGGTCGTCGTGCCCCGGGACGAGGATCGGGTCACGGGGTTCACCCTCCTGCGCGACATCGCGGGGCGCCCCGGCGTCGTCTTCCGCGTCGATCAGGAACGGCGGGAGCTCCAGGCGGCCCACCGGAGCATCCTGATCCTCGGAGCCATTTTCCTGGCGGCGGCGGTCTTCCTTCTGGGGGCCGTGGGCCTGCCGTTGCAGCGGTTCATTTTGCGCCCTCTGGGCCACATGGTTTCCACCGCCCAGGGCATCGCGGCGGGAGACCTCACCCGGCGTTTCGCCCTGGAGGGGAAAGACGAGGTGGCCCAGGCCGCAGGGGCCATCGAAGCCATGACGGAAAAACTCTGCGACGCCATGCGGCGGATCTCCGAAACCGCCGCGCGCCTCGACGACTTCGCCCGGAACTTCGCCGCTCTGGCGGACGAGTCGGAGGCGGGGGCCGAGAAGTCCCGCCTCCGCGTCGAGGAGGTGGGGGCCGAAATGGAGGGGCTCGCCAGCACGGCGGCGGAGATCGACGCGTCGGTCCACGAGGTGGCGGAAAGCGCCCAGCGAGTGGCCCAGCAGAGCGCCGACATGGCGGATCAGGTGGTAGGGGCCCAGGAAACGGGGGATGCGGGCATCGCCGCCCTTCGGCTCGCGGTGGCGGGGGTGGAGGAAATGGCCCGGGACGCCACCACCGCCGCCGCATCGGTGAAGACCCTGGGGGATCGGGCCCGGCAGATCCAGGGCTTTGTCTCCCAGATCGGCGGCATCGCCGATCAGACGAACCTGCTGGCCTTGAACGCCGCCATCGAAGCCGCCCGGGCCGGCGAGGCGGGGCGAGGCTTTGCCGTGGTGGCGGAAGAAGTGCGCAAGCTCGCCGAAGAGTCGAACACCGCCGCCCGGAGCATCGCCGAACTCGCCACGGCCATCGCCCAGGACCTCGGTGCCGTGCTTTCCGCCACGGAGCGCAACGCCGCCGCCGCGAAAGAGTCCCAAGATAAGGTGTCCGGCACGGAGGGGCGCATCGCCGCCATGATCGAAGGGCTCCGGGCCATCGCCGCTTCCACCCAGGATCTGGCCGCCGTTTCGGGGGAGCAGGCCGCCTCCAGCCAGGAAATCGCCGCCTCGGTGCAGGACATCGGTCGGAAAGTCGCCGGAGGCACGGTTTCGACGGCGGAGGCCCGGAAAGCCATGGGCAGCGAGGTCGAAACCGCTCGGAAAGTGGCGGAAAACGCCCACCATCTGGCCCAGTTGGCCGACGAGCTCCAGGGCACCCTGGCGGAATTCGTCTTTGACGACGAAGAAGGGGCGTCGTCTGCCTCCCCCGCCCTGCCCTTCAACCGGGGGCGGTAACGGCAGCCGAAAAAATACTTCTTTCCCGGAGGGGGCTCCTTTTTCCGAAAAGGGGCTCCCCTCCACAGTGTGCTCCCCGGAAGCAGAGGGGCAGGAGGTCCGGGCCTTTACCCCCGAGTTTGCACGTCCCGGGCCGGTGTTCCGGAAAAAGGGTCTTCGAGAAAGAAGAGAAAGTCGCAGCGGGGGGCCCCTTCCATGATGGTGCTCCGGCGCTTCAGACGGAGGCGGGGGTCCAGCCCCCGGGCGAAGGCCTCGTCCCGGGCGCAGGAGAGACAAAAGCCCTGCTCCCGGGCGCCGAGCCCTTCGTAGAGTTCCGCGTAGGCGCAGCGGAGCACGTCGAACCGGAGCCTGGTGGGAGTTTCCTCAAAGAAGGCGAGGTCCAGGGCCCCTTCGGCGGCCCATTCTTCCCGCACCACCCGGGCCAACACCTCCAGCGGGGCCCCTTCCCGCCGGTTCCTGCGGGCGGCGCCGCTGGCCCGGGCGTCCTCGGCGATCCCCGCGGAAGCCACTTCCCGGGCCTTTTCCGCCCCCAGGTGCTTCTCGAAGGCCCGCAGGAGGGCCAGGGCTCCGGGGGCCTGAATTTTCCGGCGCTGGAGATGGGACAGGGGGCAGGATCCCTCCGGTTCCCTGTCGGAGGGGAGCGAAGGATGCCCGAGGAGAGGGAACCTTTCCGGGGGCAGCTCAAGGTCCCAACGCTCCTCCACCAGGTCGCGCCCCCAGAGGTGGTGCGTCACGGATTCCACCGGATGGAACCCGTGGCGGGTGTAGAGCTTGCGCGCCTCCTCCAGGGTGGCCACGGTCCACAGAAAGATCTTGCCGTACCCCTGCTCCCGGGCGAACTCAAGGGCGCGGCGCAGCAACGCTCCTCCCCACCCCTGGCCCCGGAACTCCGGCTGCACCAGGAACCACCGGAGCTGCACTTCCTCCGCGCTGTGCCGCACCATGCCGATGGAGCCCGCGAGGGTGTGGCCGTCCGTCACCACCCAGACCTCGCTCCCCCCCCGGTGCCGTTCCTCCAGATAGGTCACCATGCCCCGGAGGACGTAGGCCTCGAAGTCCTCTCCGAACCCATGCTCCCGGGCATAGATCCGGGCGTGGTCCCGGGCCACCCCGAGGAGCTCCCCCTTTTCCGCCGGACGCAGCACCAGAGAGCCATCGTGTTCGAAGGGGAAATTTTCCGTGCCGTGCATGGAAATCCCCCTTTCGTTTTTCGTCATGCCGATTTCCCGGGGCGAAGAGATCCCTTCCGGGGGTCACGCCAGAACAGGGTCCCTCCCAGGGTGAGAGCCGCGCCCCCCAGGGTCATGGGCACCGTGGCTCCCAGGGCCAGCAACCCCGCCCCCAGGAAAACCCCCCGCTGCATCACGTTGATCGGACGGTTGGTGTACCCCATCATGGCGTAGCCGAAGGCGAAGATCGCCGCCACGCCTCCTCCCATGGAAACCAGATTGCCCACGAGATCCTTCTGCCAGAGAAGCCCCGGATCGTAGCAGAAGGCGAAGGGCACCACGAAGGCCAGAACTCCGAGCCTCATGGCGATAAACCCCGTGGTGTTGGGGTTGGACCCCGCCAGCGAGCTCGCCGCATAGGCCGCCAGGGCCACCGGAGGGGTGATGTTGGAGATGATGGCGAAGTAGAACACGAACATGTGGGCCGCCAGCGGGGCGAAGCCGAGCTTGGCGAGGAGAGGCACCCCCAGGGCGGCGGCGAGGATGTAGGCCCCCGTGGTGGGAAGCCCCATGCCCAGGATCAGGGAGACCACCATGATGAGCGTGAGGGCGAGAAAGGGCACGTCCCGGGCGAAGGAAAAGATGAACCCCACGAACTTGAAGCCGAACCCTGTGAGGGACACGGATCCCACCACGATCCCCGCGGCGGCGCAGGCGATGCAGATCAGGGGGATGTTTTTTGCGCCCATGTAGATGGCGTCGAAGATGTCCCGGAGGCCCATGCGGTGCCGGGGATCGAAGAGCGAGACCCCCCAGGCGAGGGCCACCCCCACCACCGCTGCCAGCATGGGAGTGTATCCCGCCAGAAGCAGATAGACCATGCCCACGATGGGAATCACCAGATAGAGCTTGCGACACACGACCCGCAGATCGGGGAGCTCCGAGGAGGGCATGCCCCGCAAGCCGTGCTTCAGGGCCCCCAGGTGCACCATGAGGAGCACCGCCCCGTAGTACATGAGGGCGGGAAAGATGGCTGCGATAATGATGTTCTTGTAGGGAACGCCCAGGAGGGACGCCATGACGAAGGCCCCCGCCCCCATCACCGGGGGCATGATCTGCCCTCCGGAACTCGCCACCGCCTCCACCGCCCCGGCGAAGGCCGGAGGATAGCCGATGCGTTTCATGAGGGGAATGGTAAAGGTCCCCGTGCCGTAGACGTTGGCCACCGCCGATCCGGAGATGGAGCCGAAGAGACACGAACTCACCACGGCGATCTTGGCGGGTCCCCCCGCCTGGGTCCCCGCGAGGGCCTGGGCGAGCTCCATGAACCAGCTCCCGATGCCGCTTTTTTCCAGAAAGCCCCCGAAGATGAGAAAAATCATGACATAGGCCGCCGAAACGCCCAGGGGAATGGAAAAAATCCCCTCGTTGGTGAGGTAGATTTCCTCGATGACCTCCCGGATCGGAAAGGAAAGCCCCTTCATGATCCCCGGCATGTAGTGGCCGAAGTACATGTACCCCGCAAAGAATGCGGCGATGAGCGTCAGGGGCCATCCCACCACCCGGCGGGTGGCTTCAAGAAGCAGCACCAGCAACAGTCCTCCCATGAGGAGCTGGACGTCCGTCACGGGGTCCACCTGGACGATGCGGGAGGCGATTTCGCCGTAGTTGAGGGCGCCATAGATCCCCGGCAAGAGGGAGATGGCGGCGAGGGCCCAGTCGTACCAGGGGATGCCTCCCACTTTCGCCGAAGAAGCGGGGGGAGCGGGGGCCTCGCAGGTCGGAGCTTCCAGGGTCTCTCCCGCCACGGTGCAGGGGGAAAGACGCCGGGGGTAGAGCAGAAAGGTCAGGGGAAGCACCCAGGCCAGGTGGAGGGTGCGCTGCAGATAGGCCTCGAAGTTGCCGAAGACGGCGGTGTAGAGGTGAAAGAGCCCCATGGCCACCACATAGACGTACACAAACCGGGCGGAAAAGCCCCGCAGTTCTCTCATAGATCAAACCTCCCCATCTCGTGGATCGGTGGCGCCGGAGTTCCCGCACTGGGGAAGGCCGTGGTGCGCCATACGAACGCGGGGAGGGCAACGGCATCCGTTCCCCTCCCCGCATCTTTTCGGAAGCGCCCGCCTTAGCGCACGCCGGCCCAGTACGCCGCCGCCGCCGGATGGGAGGCCACTTTTTCCGGCACCGCCTCCCCCGGAGTGAGCTCCTTCATGTCCCCCACGGCCTTTTCCAGATTTCCCTTATCTTCCCACATGGTCCGGCAGAGCGCCGTCACCAGATCGTCCGGCAGGTCCTTGCGCCCTACGATGCAGGTGTAGTCCCCCACCACGGGAACGGGCTCCGTGACGCACTTGTAGACCCCGGGCTCCACGGTGAAGGTCACCGTGCCGTAGGCGTCGGCGAGGGCATTCCGCGCCGCCTCGTCGATGGGGAGAATCACCACGTCCACCTGCTGTTCGATCTGCATCACCGTGGAGGCCGTGCCCCCCACGGAAAAGGCGAAACAGTCCAGATGGTTATCCGCCAGCAGATTGCCCCCGTCCTCGTAGGAGGAGAACTCCACCGACCCCCCCCAGGCCTTGAGGTCGTCGTAGGAGACCCCGTACCCCTTGGCGAAGAGGGCCTTCACCACGAACTCCGACGCCGTGCCGGGCTTGAGGGTGGCGAAGCGCAGGGGCAGCTTCTTGGCCACCACGTCTCCCACGCTCTTGACCCCATTCTTTTCGGCGTAGTCCTTGCGCATGATGAAATAGGTGTACTGGCGGTAGAGGTTTGCCAACACCACCGCGTTGGGGGTGGCCTTCTTGAAGGGCTCCTCTCCCTTGAGGGCCGCCCCCACCAGGGAGGTCACCGAAAAGCCCAGGTCCCCCTTGCCGTTGTCGGTGTTGATGACGTTGGACACGCCCCCCCCCGTGCTGCTGGTGGTCTGGAGCGTCCCCTTGGTCCACAGATCGGCCAGGGCTCCTCCCAGGGCGAACCAGTTCCCCCCCGGAGGCCCCGCCATGACGCGGAGCTGATCCGGCCATCCCTCCTGGGCCCCCCCCGCGCCGGCCATGCCCACCACGAGCATGATCCCGGCGAGAAGAATTCCGAGAGCTTTTTTCATAGACATCCTCTCCTTCTCGAAAAAATTTTGCCGAGTCCGGCCTCTGGGCCGTTCCGCCGCTTGACGAACATCATGAATCCTCCGGAGAGCTCTGTCAAGAACGCTCCACCGGAGGCCGATAAAGGGGGGGAGAGTCGTTTTCCCCGCATCTTTTGGACCGCTCCGGGTGCGGCGCTCTGCCGAGAAGAGCCCCGAGGGCATGGCGTTCTTTGAGAAAATGATCTTTGTAAGGTTTGTAAAAAAACACTCCATTTGCTAGAATGTCCAAGTAAAGCGACAGAATAATGAGAGGGGATTTTCCCTTGGCGAAGCGCCCCCCGGGGGCGCTTCGGAGAGTTCTTGACAGGCGACGGAGGCGGAAATTTTCCCTCCGTCGTCGGGTTTTTTCGAGAGCTCCCGGAAGTTTTCAGACGAAAAAGAATGCTTGGTGGAGAAAAAGCTTGAAGGGAGATGATCGGAGCGGTGGCGTGGAGAAGTTGTCTCAGCCGGGGGTTCTGGAACCTCCAGCAAAAAAATATTAAAAAATAGAGAGAGGAAGGTTTTTTATGTCCACACTGCGAGGTCGGTTGATCGGGGTTTTTCTGACGGTGGTGCTGGTGGCTTTGGGGGGCTTGGGATACACCGCGTTTACCCTGTCCCGAGAGGCCCTCATGGATCTCGGGAAGAAAGAAGGGGTGGCCCTGGCGAAGGGCGTGGCGGTGGAGACCAACTTCTACGTGGAGGGGGTCGCCAACCTCCTGAAAAGCGTGGCCTCCACGCCGGCGCTCCAGAGCATGAACTGGGAGCTCCAGCGCCCCGCGCTGGAGAGCGCTCTGAAGGGAACCTATGCCTTTGAGACCATTTTCGTGCTGAACCTCTCGGGCGAGGCCCGCACCCTGGACGGGGTGACGGCGAACTACGGCGACCGGGAGTACTTCCTCGCCGTGCGGGACACGGGAAAACTCTTCGTGTCGAACCCCCTGGTTTCCCGGGCCACGGGAAACAACGTGGTGGTCTTCGCCGTGCCCATCTTCGGAGAAGGAAACGCCCTGGTGGGGGTGCTGGCGTCCTCCGTCAACGCCGAGACCCTCATGGCGCTCTACAAGTCCGTGGTCTGGGGCAAGACGGGGTACGCCTTCCTGGTGGGGCGCAACGGCATTGTCGCGGCCCATCCCAATCAGGAGATCGTGGGGAAACTCAACGCGTCCGAGGTGGGGCCCTCCATTCCCGAAGCCCTCGCCGGCGGGGTGCGGGGGGCTCTGGCGGGCAAAAGCAGCGTGGTGCCTTACGAGTTCCAGGGGACGGATCGCATGGCGGCCTTCGAGCCCGTCACCGCCACGGGGTGGGGTGTGGGACTTTCCTCGCCGAACGAAGAGTTCCTCGGCGCCGTCAACGAGCTCCGCACCATTCTCTTTCTCGTCATCGGGGTCATTGTGCTGGTGGTGGTGGCCCTCTCCCTCTGGCTCGCGGGGAGCATCTCCCGCCCCGTGGCCGCCATCGCCCACCACATGGAAGGGGTGGCTTCGGGGGATCTTTCCCGCCGGATCACCCTGTCGTCGTCCCTCCGGGAGATCCGGAATCTTGTGACCTCTCTCAATGAAATGATCGCCGCCCAGGGGCGCACCGTGGCCTCCATCCGGGACTCTTCCCGGGAGGTGCTGGAGAAGGCCGAGAGCATGAGCGCCGCCGTGGAGGAATCCCGGGCCGCCATTCTTGAAGTGGCCTCCATGACCTCCCGGGTGAGCGACCGCACCCAGGATGCCGCCGCCGCCATCGAAGAGGCCAACGCGGGCATCGAGGAAGTGTCGGCGGGGGCCCAGGCGGGAGCTCATGCGGCGGTGGCGGCGGGAGAAGAGGCGGCGGCCATCGCCACCGTGGCGAGGTCCGGCGGAGAAGCCATGGACGCCATGACGGGGGAGATCGGTCAGGTGGCCGCGTCCCAGACCCGGGCGGATGACGCCATGCAGCAGCTGGGCAAGGCCGTGACCCAGATCGGCAGTTTCGTCACCACCATTACCCAGATCGCCGACCAGACCAACCTGCTGGCGCTGAACGCCGCCATCGAGGCGGCCCGGGCCGGCGAAGCGGGACGGGGATTTGCCGTGGTGGCGGAGGAGGTGCGCAAACTCGCCGAAGAGTCGAACCGGGCGGCCCACAACGTGGGTACCCTCATCAACGACGTCTCGTCCCGCACCCAGGCGGCCCTCACCGACAACAAAGAGGCCTCCACCCAACTCAGCGCCCTGGTGAACCGCTCCAAGGAAACCCGGCAGCTCATTCTGGAGATGGTGAAGAAGGTGGGCCACATCACCGAAAGCGTCCAGTCCATCGCCGCCACCATGGAGGAGCAGTCCGCCGCCGCCGAGGAGATGGCGTCGGGGATGGACCAGGTGGCCAAGTCCAGCCAGGAGATCTCCGAGGCGGTGCGGACCATTTCGCACTCCATGGAAGAACAGGACGCCGCCATGGAGATCATCGCGGTGGCTTCCGAGGGCATGGTGTCCCTGAGCCAGGCCCTGGAGTCCGCTGTGGAAGTGTTTAAACTCGACGAGTCCTCCGGTGTGACGCCCCACCCCGTGGCGGCCCTTCCCGGGGCGCCACGGAAAATCCCCTCCTCGGGGGCGAAGGAACGGGGCGCTTCCACGCCGCCGAAGCGGCGGTAGGCCTCCGGTTCCCCGTGCTCTGGGCCTTCCGGAAAAGACCGAACTCCTCGGTCTTTTCCGGAAGGCTTTTTCGTGTCCGGCGAAGCTCTTCCGGAGGAAACAGGTCTGAAGGTCTGCCCTTACCTCGGGAGCCTTCGCCACCTCCGGAAGCCCCGCCCCTCTCTTTTAGCCCCCTGTTCGGTCCCCCTCTCCGCCTTCCGTTCCTTTTGTGTAAAATAAGGCCTTGGGGGAGGGGGCGCGTTTTTACCCCACCCGGGGGGGGATCTTTCCCCGACCTCTGAAGGCGGGATATGGCGCAAAGAGGTCTTTTCCCATTCCCCTTGATCGAAAGGAGAATCTTTATGAAAGAATTTGCCGCCGGAGGTTGGACCCGGAAGACTCTGGCCGCCACCATCGATCACACCCTGCTTCGCCCCGAGGCGTCCGAGGCGGCGGTGCGCCGCCTCTGCGAGGAGGCCCGGACCTACGGCTTTGCCTCGGTGTGCGTGGCCCCCTGCCACGTGTCCCTGGCGGTGTCGTGCCTGGGGGGACCCGAGGGGGGCGTCGTCGGCACTGTGGTGGGCTTTCCCCTGGGGTATCAGGATCCCGTCATCAAGGCCGCCGAGGCCCGCCGAGCCCGGGATCTCGGGGCCCGGGAGATCGACATGGTGTTGAACGTGGGGTGGCTCAAGGAGGGGGCCCGGGATGCGGTGGCATCGGACATCCGGGGTGTGGTGGAGGCGGCGCGGGGAGGGGTGGTGAAGGTGATCCTGGAGACCTGCCTGCTCACCGACGAGGAAAAGGTGGCCGCCTGCGCCCTGGCGGAGCGGGGGGGCGCCCGGTTCGTCAAGACCTCCACGGGATTCGGCGCAGGAGGCGCCACGGTGGAAGACGTGCGCCTCCTGCGCCGCGCCGGGGGAAACCGCCTGGAGGTCAAGGCCTCGGGGGGCATTCGCACCCTGGAGGGGGCTTTGGCCCTCCTCGCCGCAGGGGCGGATCGCCTGGGGTGTTCTGCCGGGGTGGCCCTGGTGGAGGCCCTGGAGGACTCCGCCCCCGGGGCCCCATCGTGACGCCCCCCGGGCCCGACGGATTTTTTGCGGCGCGGAGGCTTTGCCCCGGGGAAGAGGGGCGCTAAAGTAAAAAAAAGGAGCGTGATCGCCATGTCTTTGCCGGGGGCCGTGGATGGAGAGCGCCTCGGTCGTCGCCTGGAGGAGCTCGGGGCCGTGGGACGCGTGGTGCGGGGAGGGGTAGAGGGGGTCTGTCGTCTCGCCCTGTCGGAGGAGGACCGCCGGGGGCGCGATCTGGTGATTTCCTGGATGCGGGAGGATGGCCTGGAGGTCCGGGTGGACGCCGTGGGCAACATCTTCGCCCTGGAGCCGGGCCGGGAGGGGGAGATCCCCGTGATGGCGGGGTCCCACATCGATAGCGTGGATGGGGCGGGAAAGTACGACGGATGTTACGGGGTCCTCGCCGCCCTGGAGGCTCTCCGGGCGATCCGACACGAGGGGGGGGCCCGGCGCCGTCCGCTGGCGGTGGGGGTCTTCACCAACGAAGAGGGGGTGCGCTACACGCCGGACATGCTGGGGAGCCTGGTGCACGCTGGCGGCATGACCCCCGAGGAGGCCCGGAATCTCCGGGGATTTGACGGCACCGTGGTGGGGGAGGAGCTGGACCGCATGGGCTATTCGGGGGATTTTCCCTGCGGGAGCCTGATCCCCGCCGCCTATGTGGAGCTCCACGTGGAGCAGGGTCCCGTGCTCTTTCGCGAGGGAACCCCCCTGGGGGTGGTGGAGGTGGTGACGGGCATTTCCTGGCAGGAATTCGAAATCTCCGGCACGGCGAACCACGCGGGGACCACCCCCATGGAGGGGCGGAGGGACGCGGCGGTGGCCGCCGCCCGGGTGATCCTCTTCGTCCGGGATCTGGCCCGGGAGATGGGGGGCGCCGCCCGGGCCACTGTGGGCATGCTCCGCCTGGAACCCGGGGGAGTCAACGTGGTGCCCGACCGGGCCCTCTTCACCGTCGACCTGCGCCACAGCGATGCCCGCGCCCTCGAAGAGATCGAAGAAAAGGTGGCGGCCTTCGGGGAGGACGTGGCCCGTCAGGAAAGAGTGGCGGTGGAACGCCGCTCGCTGGCGCGCTTCGACCCCGTCCCCTTCGACCCCGGGGTGATGGAAGCCATCCGTCGGGCCGTCGCCGACCTGGGCATGGCGTCCCGTCCCATGATCTCCGGCGCGGGGCACGACGCCCAGATGATGGCCCGGATCTGTCCCGCCGCCATGATCTTTGTTCCCAGCCGGGATGGCATCAGCCACAACCCCCGGGAGTACACTCCCCCGGAGGACCTGGAGCGGGGAGCCCGGGTGCTGCGACGGACCCTGGAGATCCTCGCCGAAAGAGACTAGGAAGGCATCCCGGAGGCGAGGTCCGCCCTCGGGACGCCTTCGGGTCCCCGGGGGAAGGAGACGAGGCCTTCGCTTCGGTCGATGAACCGGAGGAGAAGGCCCCAAGGGAGAGGAGGAAAATCATGAAGATCTACCTGGCAGGATGCGTTTTGGCGGCTTTTTTGGCGGGGACGGCCTGGGGTGCCACGGTGACCTACCGCGAAGAGCTTTCCGGGGCGGCGAAGACCGTGGTCCCGGTGGTCCAGGGAAGCGAAGGCGAGGCGGGCGCGGCGGTGAACGCCTCGTTGGCCTCCTTGGTGGAGGATCAGGTGCGATCTCTGAAGGACGGAGATCCCCGAGAGCTCATCGTCGAGGGGCGCGCGGAGCTTTTGGAGGGCCCCCTGTGGAGCTTTTCCTTCGAGGGCATGGTGGATTTCGAAGGGGCGGCCCACCCCTCCAGCACCAAGAAGGGGGTCACCTTTGACGCCGCCTCGGGAAGGGCCCTGTCGCTGGAAGAGCTCTTCCTTCCGGGCACGGACTGGGCCCGGGCGGTGAACGCCCAGCTTGCCCTCGCCATCGACCGCCAGGTGGCCGAAGACGACCTCATGCTCTTCGACGAAGGGCATCCGAACGTGGCCGAGTACGCGGAGCAGTTTTTTCTGCGCCCGGGGGCCCTGGTGGTCTTTTGGACCGACACCCAGTTTGCCCCCCACGCCTGTGGCCAGCCGGAGTTCGTCCTCCCCCGGAACGCGTTTGCCCCCTTCCTCCGTCCGGAGTACGCCTCCTGGTGACCTTCCCTTGACGACCCCCGGTCCCGGCTCTCGGGAGGATCCCCGGGGGATTTCCGGGAGACCCTCTTCCTGGTCGGAGGCCCCCGGAGCGACGAGCTGGGCGACCTGGCCGATGCTCTGGCGGTCATGGTGGATTCGATCCGTCGGATGATCAAAGACCTTCAGTCCCAGGGGGAGGCCCTTTCCGGGAGCGCCGATGCCCTGGCGGCCCTCTCCCAGGAATCCGTGGCCGCCGCCGAGGAGATGCGAGCCGGGGTGGAAAGCGTGGCCCAGAGGGGGACCGAAAACCGGGCCAGCCTCTCCCGGAGCGGTGAAGCGGTGCGGGCCGGGGCGACCCAGGTGGACGCGGTGGCCCAGGTGGCGGAGGAGGGGGCCCGGAGGGCAGAGCAGACGGCGGAGATGACCGAAAGGGCCTCGGAGGAGGTGGCCCAGGCCCTGGCGGCGGTGGGGGCCGCCCAGGAAAGGACTCGTCTCGCCACGGAGCGCATGGAGGCCACCGCCCAATCCGTGGCGGCCATCGGTGATTTCGTCACCACCATCCGCACCATCGCCGACCAGACGAACCTGCTGGCCCTGAACGCCGCCATTGAAGCCGCCCGGGCCGGAGAGGCGGGGCGGGGATTTTCCGTGGTGGCGGAGGAGGTGCGCAAACTGGCCGAACAGTCCAACGACGCGGCGAAGGAAGTGGAAAGCCGCATGGAAGCCCTCTCGACGAGCACGGCGGGGGCCCTGGATGCCATTCGCCTCGGCGATCAGGTGATGGGAGACGCCACCGTCCGGGGGAACCAGGCCCGGGGGGTGTTGGGGGAAGCCCTGGCGTCGTCCCGGGAGATCGTCCGGGCCACCCGGGAGGCGGCCCAGGCGGTGATCCAGCACGGCAAAGAGAGCCAGCACATCGCCCAGGAGATCGGCCACGCCGAGGAGAGCACGGGGGAGACCCTCACCTCTCTGGAAGGCATTCGCGTCGCCATCGCCGAGACCACTCGATCCTCGGAGCAGGTGGCCCAGGAATCCTCCCGCATCGCCGAAGAGGCGGACCACATGCGGGAGCTCTTGGGTCGCTTCCACACCGAGGCGAGAGCCCTGGAGTGATCCCGACCTCGCCATAAATCGAAAGAATCGAAAGAATCGAAAGAGACGCCCCGGGGCCCTTTAGGGCCCCGGGGCGTCTCTTAGGGGCGTTGGTGGCGGGAAAAAAACCGCCAGAGCACCCGGGAGGCCTCGGGACTCTTGGGGGGCTCGTCGCAGTAGCGGTACTTCCGGGGGTTTCCCCCGGGCCAGGCGTGCCCCGCGCCGTCGATGAGGTGGAGCTCCACTTCCGCTCCCATCCTTCCTCCGGTCCATCGCAGGATGGTGTCTTGGCCGCGCCGATCCTTATGGGGGGTGGGATCGTTGCCGTTGGCCGCCGCCCAGAATCGGGCGGCGCTCTCCACCGCCTCCCCCGGGGGACGGCCCCTCTGGGGGCGGGCGAAAGACTTCCCGTCCGGGGGCACCACGCCGTCTTTCGTGCCGTGAATGATGCACACCGACAGCGCTTCCCGAGCTTTCCGGTCTCCGCCCCGCAGGGCCCCCGCCACGACCCCTAGGGCCGCCACCCTCCCCGGGCGTTCCAGGGCGTAGCGGTAGGCCATCATGGCGCCGTTGGAAAAGCCCGCCAGGTAGATCCGCCGGGGATCCACGGGGAAGGTGCGTTCCAAAAGATCGAGCAACGCGTCGAGGGCCCCCACGTCGTCCACCCGACGATCCAGGGCGTAACCGCAGCAGTACCAAGCATTCCACGTGAGGCGGTCGGGGCGGGCCCCCGTGCCGTCGGGGAAGGCCACGATGAAGCCCTCTTCGTCCGCCAGGGCCCCCAGCCCCGTCTGCTCCCGCCCCAGGACCCCCGTCCCCCCGGCGCCGTGAAGGAAGACCACCAGGGGGAGGAGTCCCGGCCCCGGGGCCCCCGAGGGGAGGTGGACCGTGGCGGTGCGATCCCGCGCCTCCCATCGCCAGGAGACCTGGCGATGGGAGGCGTCGCCTTCGGAGGCCCCCCCCACGGCCAATCCTAAAAGGAGGGCGAGGAGAAGGCCCCTTCCCCGAAAGACCGGGGATGGGGCCGGGGAATCCGCGAAAACCCGGGCTCCGACGGGGCCTTTCCCCTCCGGAGGCCCCCCGGCCTCTTTCGTTGTGCCCCTTTCCCCCCTGTCGGGCCTTGGCCCCGGGAGGACGATGGTCTCTTTTCCCATGATGCGCCCCCTCTCGGACCTCCATGGTACCGCGTCTCCCCCAGAGGTCAATGCTCCGAACCCTCCGTCCGTTGTGTCCGAGATCTTCTCGCGCTATAATGCCCCTGCGGGGCAGAAGGCCACCGCAGCAGAGGGGAAACAAAGAGAGTGGGGAAGAGAAAAACTAGGGAGGAGAGTGGTGAAAATGAACCTCAGGCGGAGATGGGGGATCCTACTCGGGGCGATGGTGTGGGGGGCGGCTCTTTTCGGGGTCGCCGAAGCGGGGGTAAAGGTGGTACTGAAGAACAACTCCTTCGAGAACATCGTGGTGGCGATCAATTACTTGGCCCCCAACGGCCGATGGATCACCCGGGGTTGGTGGGACGTCCCCTCGGGAAAGAGCGTGGAGCCGAATGTTACCTCCGAGAACACCCACTTCTACTTCTACGCCGAAGGGGACAACGGAGGGCGATGGAACGGGGAGGACGACGCCGAGGGCATCTCCCGGTGGGTGGTGGATGAAAAGTTCGACCACTACGACGATCAGAAGGGCAATCCTGCGGGGTCCAACGGGCGCCAGGTCTCCTTTTTCCACGCCGAGGCGAAAAATGGCGTCGTGGAGCAGAAGTTTTCCGACTGAGGTGCGCAGGTATAAAAAGATTCTAGGTGGGCGGGGGCTTTTCCCCCGCCCATCGCTTTAGTTCTCGGGCCGCCGGAGCTCGGTCAGCCCCTCTTCCACGTAATTTCGCACCCAGTGCGCCACGGCGGGGGTCTGAAAGAGCCGGGGGTCTTCCAGGATCTCCACCAGGGCGTCCCGGTCCACCTCGAATACCCCTTCCCCCCGCAGGAAGCGAAAGGTCCAGGATCGGTCGGGACTTCCGGCCAGCAGGGTCACCACCGTGGCGGCCAGATCCCCCAGAGGGGGGCAGTCCACCGCGTCGGCCCGAAGGCGCGCCGCCAGGGTGGTGCCCTTTCCCTTCTCGGAGGCAAGATGGAGCTCCCCGTCGCAGAGCTCTGCCACCTGCTTCAGGAAGGGGATGCCCAGCCCCACCCTCCGGGTGGTGCGGGACGTGACGAAGGGATCCGTCACCCGGGCCACCGTCTCGGGATCCATGCCGCCGCCGTCATCTTCCACCCGGAGCTCGACCCACCCCTCCCGGTCGCGCTCCTGAAGGGTCACCACGATGCGCCGGGCCCCTGCCGCCATGCTGTTTTCCGCGATGTCCAGCACGTGTTTTGATAGATCGTCCAGCACCCCATTCCCTCCTTGCCGGGATTGATCTCGAGAGATCCCCTGGCCTCACCCCTTCAGGGGTGCGGGGTCTCCTGCCAAAAGCGGAACGTCCCTCGGCCCGCCCCCTTGGCGGCATACATGGCCATATCGGCACGCTTCATGAGTTCTTTCACCGTGGCGCCGTGGGCGGGGTAGAGGGCGATGCCGATGCTGGCGCCGATGTGGATCTCCTTGTCCTGGATGACAAAGGGGCGCTTCAGCTCCTCCAGGATGCGCTCGGCCACCGTTCCGGCGGCGTCGGGGTGCTCCAGGTCGGGGAGCACCACGGTGAACTCGTCGCCCCCCATGCGCGCCACGGTGTCCATCTCCCGGACCTCCCCTTTTAGACGTTCCGCCACGGCCTTGAGGAGGAGGTCCCCCACGTCGTGCCCCAGGGTGTCGTTGACGTGCTTGAATTGGTCCAGGTCCAGGAAGAGGAGTCCCACCATGCTCCGGTTTCGTCGGGCGTGGGCCAGGGCCAGGGCCAGACGGTCCGAGAAGAGCATCCGGCTGGGGAGCCCCGTGAGGGCGTCGTGGGTGGCCTGGTACCGGAACCGGGCCTCCAACATCATGCGTTCGGTGATATCCCGGGCGATGACCTCACACCCCAACACCTTCCCCTGGTGATCCACCTCGGGTAGGACGGAGTAGTCCACGATGAGGGGTCGGCCGTCCCGGGTGCGCCAGTGGATGACCTCGCTCGGGATGCCCTCCTCTCCCCATCGGGCTCGGTCGATGAGGGAGTTAACCTTCTTTAGGGATTCGGCGTCGAAGACCTTCTCCGGCAGGAGGGGGTCTTTCTGCCACTCCGCCAGGGAGTAGCCCAGCATCCGTTCCGCCGCCGGGTTGAGATAGACCACCCGGCTAGTCTGGTCGGGGGAGAAGGCCATCCGGAAGACCGCCTCGTGGGCGTTGGCGGTGAGCCGGTCATAGCGGTCCAGCACCTCCCGGAGCTCGCTTTCGGCCCGGCGGCGCTCGGCGATCTCCTGGCGGAGGTCGTCGTTGGCCCGGGCGAGCTCCCCCGTGCGCTCTCTCACCTGCTCCTCCAGCTGATCTCGGTAGCGGCACAGCTCCTCTTCGGAGATCTGGAGGGATGCCACGTGGCTCTGGAGGATGGCGTTGAGGCGGTGGATGTGCTCGTTGAGGGCGAAGCTCTCCAGGACCCCCGCGCAGGACAGGAGGGTGAGGGAGAGGAAGTCCATGGCCAGGTCGGGGATCTCGTGCTTTTTCATCCCCAGGACCCCCAGGAAAAATCCCATCACGCCGGTGGGCGTGGCCAGGGAGTGGATGAGGATCTGCTCGAGGCCGTCCGTGGCCCCCACGACGACTCCCCGGCGGCGTCCCAGGGCCCAGGCGATGGTGCGGTCCTCCACCAGGGGGGGCCTTTCGCGCTCGAAAAATTTTCTCCACTCCTCGGGGTGGCAGCGGACGAGGGAGAAGCTGGCGTCCCCTTCGTCCACCAGGTAGAACGCTGCGGCCTTGAAGGGCATCATGGTCCGGATCTTTTCCTCCGTCTCCCGGAGCACCGCGTCCCGGTCCCTCAGGGTGACGATGGTGGCGGGAAAGGCGCCGAGCCCCAGGGCCATGTCCAGGGCCTCCATGGCGGCGTAGAGCTCCTCCGATAGAAAGGCCACCCGCTCCTCCAGGTGGCGGAGTTTGGCGTGGGGATATCTCACCCGGTCACACCTCCTCGGGGGACCGGGGGGCGGGGGAAAGCCCCTCCCGGGGGTCCCCGCCGTCGGCGCCGAACATCTCCAGGACCTCGGCGATCTGGCGTTCCGACTGGGTCACGAAGGTTTCCATCGACTCCGGCGCCAGGTCCACGAGGCGCCAGGCTTCCTCGTCCAGAGGAGGCACCACCTGCTCCGGGTGGATTCCCTCTCCCAGGGCGATGGCCGCCAGGTCCGCCAGGTGGAGCAGGGCGGGTTCCATCGCCTGGGGGGCCCGGGCCGGGGCGTGATGCCACGCCACGGCGCCCTCGATGGCGGAGGGGATCTGCCACCGTCGGAGCAGGAGTCCCCCCAGCCGGGCGTGGTCATACCCCAGGACCCCTTCTTCGGCCTCGTGGAGCGGCATGCCCTCCCGGCGCTGCCGCTCGAAGGCCAGGGTCATGGCCCCGGGGAGGCGTCGCAGGAGCACGATGCGGCCGATGTCGTGCAAGATCCCCGCCACGAAGACCCTTTCCTGAAATACCTCCGGGTGGGCGATGGAAAAGAGGCGGGCCAGCACCCCCGTGGCCACGGAGTGGCGCCAGAAGCTTTTCATGGACACGAAGGACTCCGGGACGTCCGGGAACATGCTCACGGCGGAAATCCCCAGGGCGATGGTGGAGAGCTCGTTTCCCCCGATAAGGGCCACGGCCCGGGGGAGGGACTCGATGCGGGAGGGGAAGCTGTAAAAGGCGCTGTTTACCAGCTTCAGCAGCTTCGCGGTGAGGCTGGTGTCCTTTTCTACCACGCTGGCGACGTGCCAGGCGGAGCTCCGGGGAGAGCCGATCACCTCCACGATGCGAAAGTAGGTGTCAGGAAAAGAAGCTAGACTTACCTCCTCCGCGATGAGCTTATCGGCGGGGGGGATCTTGCCGGGGGATCGCCGCGAGGAAGGGTCTCCGGAAGAGGCGGGGGATCGGTCGGAAAGTTCCCCCCTCGCCAGACGAAGGGCCTCCCTTGTCACAGCGATGCGGTATAATTCTTCCAGGAAGGGATGGGCCGTGTTGCCGGCGGCAAAGCGCCGATCCACCCGTCGCTGCCCCTCCTCGAAGCAGGCGGCGGGGACCCTTTCCCCGAGGGATTCCCGGGGATCCTGGGGGGAAGAGTTTTCGATGTCGGCCCCGGCGATGCCCCAGGTCTTGATGGTCTCGATGTGTTTGGCCGAGAGCGTGGCCCCTTTGGAGAGCACGAGACGCCCCCCGGGGGCACGAAGATCTTTCGCCAGCACCATGCCGGGCCGAAGAGCCCCGGCGCTGAGGATACCCATGGGACCGCCTCCTTTCGGGGGACCTTTCCCCGGAAACATTATATCGCAACGGCGCCCGTTATGCCTCTAGAGAAAGGGGAGATCGACAAGTGAATTCGCGTCTGGAACTTCGTTGCGTGCTCTGCGGCCGGAGCTACCCCCCCGACGCCGCGACCCACACCTGTGCCTCCTGCGGCCTGGACGGCACCTTGGACGTGCTCTACGACCTGGACGAGGTGCGTCGATCCCTCTCCCGGGAGGGGCTGGCGCGGGACTTTCGCCCCTGTTTATGGCGCTACGCCCCCCTACTGCCGGTGGAGGAGGAGCCCTTCATTCCCCCCCTGGCGGTGGGGTGGTCTCCCCTTTATCGGAGCGACCTTCTGGCAAGACGATACGGCATCAAGGCCTTTTATGTCAAGGACGATGGAAGAAATCCCACGGGGTCCCTCAAGGATCGGGCCTCTGCCGTGGGGGTGGCCCGGGCCCGAGAGCTGGGGCAGAGCGCCATCGCCTGCGCCTCCACGGGAAACGCCGCAAGCTCCCTGGCGGGCTTTTCCACCGTGGCGGGGCTTCCGGCGTACATCTTCGTCCCGGAAAGCGCCCCGGAGGGCAAGGTGGCCCAGCTCCTCATCTACGGCGCCACGGTGGTGCTGGTGCGGGGAGACTACGCCGCCGCCTTTGACCTGGCCACCGCCGCCATGGATCGCTTCGGGTGGTACAACCGAAACTGTGCCATCAACCCCTTCCTGGTGGAGGGCAAAAAGACCTGCGCCCTGGAGATGGCGGAGCAGCTCGCCTGGGAGGTCCCCGACCGGGTGTTCATCGCCCTGGGGGATGGG
The DNA here is from genome assembly GCA_937868015.1 of uncultured Synergistaceae bacterium. Lineage (GTDB taxonomy): Bacteria > Synergistota > Synergistia > Synergistales > Aminiphilaceae > CALMLW01. The sequence goes on from CALMLW010000066.1 coordinate 26,277, forward strand.
TGCTGCCTCAGCGGTCTGTACAAGGGCTTTCGCGACCTGAAGGAGCTGGGGTTCATCGAGAAGATCCCCCATCTGGTGGGGGTCCAGGCCGAGGGGGCCGCCCCCATCGTCCGGGCCCTTCGCGACGGCGCCTCCCGGGTCTTGCCGGGGACCGCCGTCACCCTGGCGGATAGCATCGCCGTGGGATCCCCCCGGAACTGGGCCAAGGCCCTGAGGGCCCTCCGGGAGAGTGCCGGGGCCGGGGAGACGGTGACGGACGACGAGATCCTGGGAGCCATGCGAGAGCTGGCTCGCAGCACGGGGGTCTTCGCCGAACCCGCCGGAGCGGCGGCCTTCGCGGGCTTTTGCAAGGCCGCCCGGGAGGGGCGCGTGGCGAAAGACGAGGTCGTGGCCGTGGTGGTCACGGGAAATGGCCTGAAGGACGTGCCCAGCGCCCGGAGGGCCACGGGGGCTCCGCTGGTGGTGGACCCCGATCTGGGCGATCTACTACGAAAGATGGCCGAAGGGGGGGCGCGATGACTCAGGAAGGCGGGGAGAAGGGCCCGGAGGGGCCCAGAGGGAAAGGGGTGCCTCGGGATCTCCGGGGCCCTTCGTCGCCCCCGACGGGGCACACCAACTTAGGAGGGATCCTATCATGATCGATCTTACCATCCACCCCGCGCCGCGCCGGGCGGCGATTCGGCGGGCCCGGGAGAGGGGCATCGTGCTCCCCACCTTCGAGGAGATGAAGCACCCGGAGAAGATCTCCCCCAAGATCAAAGAACGCCTCCGGCACGTGGGGCTATGGGATCTGGACTCCGCCAACCTCTTTCGCATATCCTGGAAAAATGCCCCCCAGCCCTCGGGGGGACTCCACGGAGGGGTGAACTACTTCGAGATTCCTTCGGCGCTCTCGGGGGTCCGGGCCCGCATCGTGGGGTTGGTGGGCAAGTGGTTCCCCACGGGGGCCCATAAAGTGGGAGCGTCCTATGCCTGCCTGGTGCCGCGCCTGGTGACGGGGCAGTTCGACCCCACGGCCCAAAAGGCCGTCTGGCCCTCCACGGGAAACTACTGCCGAGGAGGGGCCTACAACGCCGCCCTGCTGGGGTGCGAGTCCGTGGCCATCCTCCCGGCGGGCATGAGCCCCGAGCGTTTCGAGTGGCTTTCCAAGGTGGCGGGGGAAGTCATCGCCACGCCGGGGAGCGAGAGCAACGTCAAAGAGATCTTCGACAAGACCTGGGAGCTCCGGCGCACCCGGGACGACGTGGTGATCTTCAACCAGTTTGACGAGATGGGAAATCACCTCTGGCACTACGAGGTCACCGGCGGCGCCCTGGAAGAGGTCTTCCAGGCCCTCCGGGGGGACCGGGGGCGCGTGGCGGGAACCTTTTTCACCTCCGGATCGGCGGGGACCCTGGCGGCGGGGAACGCCATGAAGGACCGCCACCCTCGCTCCAAGTTCGCCGTGGGGGAGGCCCTCCAGTGCCCCACCCTGCTGAAAAATGGCTTCGGCGCCCACCGCATCGAGGGCATCGGCGACAAGCACGTCCCCTGGATCCACGATGTCCGGGAGACCGACCTGATCGTGGCCCTGGATGACGAGGACTGCATGGCCCTGGTGCGCCTCTTCAACGATCCCGCCGGGCGGGCCTATCTGAAGGGGCGGGGCGTGGCGGAAGAGGTGGTGGATCGCCTCGACCTCTTGGGTATTTCCGGCGTGGCCAATCTTTTGGGAGCCATCAAGATGGCCAAGTACTACGAGCTCTCCGAGGACGACTTCGTCTTCACCGTCTTCACGGACTCCATGGAGCTCTACGGCTCCCGGCTGGAGGAGATGGCCGAGGTCCGGGGGCCCTACGACGCCGTCCAGGCGGCGGTGGACTGCCATGCCCACCTCTGGGGGATAAAAGACGATGGGTTGATCGAGCTCACCTACCCCGAGCGCCAGCGGGTGCACAACCTCAAGTACTACACCTGGGTGGAACAGCAGGGAAGGACCCTGGAGGAACTTCAGGCCCAGTGGTACGATTACGATGCCTACTGGGGGAAGCTCCGCCGTCAGGCGGGGGCCATCGACCGCCTCATCGAGGACTTCAACCGGGAAAGCGGAGCCCTGGAGCAGCTCGTCTAGACGGGGCGGGACCGACTAGACCAACTCAAGGAGGAATGGCCATGACGCTGGACTTTGCCGCCATACGCCAGCGGGCGGAGCACCACCGACCGAAGATCGTGCGCTTTCTGCGGGACCTCATCGCCCTTCCCAGCCCCAGCGGGGGGGAGGAACGGGTGGTGGGGCGCATCCGGGAGGAGATGGAAGACCTGGGGTACGACCGGGTGGAGTACGACCCCCTGGGGAACGTGCTGGGCTACCTGGGATCGGGCCCCCGGCTGGTGGCCCTGGACGGCCACGTGGACACCGTGGGGGTGGGAAACCGGGACCTCTGGGCCTTCGACCCCTACGAGGGCTTTGAAGACGAGGAGTGCGTGGGGGGGCGGGGGGCCTCGGACCAAAAAGGAGGCGTGGCCTCGGCGGTCTGGGCGGGAAAGATCGTCCGAGATCTGGGGCTTTTGCCCCCCGACGTCACCTTGCTGGTCACCGGCACGGTGCAGGAAGAGGACTGCGACGGCCTCTGCTGGCAGTACCTCATCCGGGAGCACGGAGTGCGGCCGGAATTCGTCCTCTCCACCGAGCCCACCTCCTGTCGCATCTACCGGGGGCACCGGGGGCGCATGGAGATCAAGCTCTCCGTGGCGGGGGTCTCCTGTCACGGCTCTGCCCCCGAGCGGGGGGACAACGCCATCTACAAGATGGCCCCCATCCTGGAAGAGCTCCAGACCCTCCACGGCCGCCTGGCGGACCACCCCTTCCTCGGCAAGGGGAGCCTGACGGTGTCGGAGATCTGGTCGTCGTCGCCGTCGCGCTGCGCCGTGGCCGACGGCTGCGGCATCTCCATCGACCGGCGCCTGACTTTGGGAGAAACGGCGGAGATCGCCCTGGGGGAAATTCGCGATCTTCCCTCCGTCCGGGCCGCCCGGGGCGCCGTGGAGATGTATGATTATGCCACCCCCTCCTGGCGAGGGGTGACCTACCCCACGGAGGCCTACTTCCCCACCTGGCTCATCGAAGAGGATCACCCCGTGACCCGGGGGGTGGTGCGGGCCCACCGGGGACTCTTCGGGGAGCCCGTGGTGGACAAGTGGACTTTTTCCACCAACGGCGTGGCCATCATGGGGCGTTTCGGCATCCCCTGCATCGGCTTCGGCCCGGGACACGAGGACCAGGCCCACGCCCCCAACGAGCGGACCTGGAAAGACGAGCTGGTGGCGGCGGCGGCCCTCTACGCTGCCGTGCCCGCCACGCTGGAGGATCGGACCGCCGGGACGTAGGGGGCGTGGGGGCAAAAGGGGGCCTTGGAGGCGCATTTTTCGGGCCCTCCTAGCCCCGGAGCGAAAGTTTTTCCGGATGTGGTGAGAGATCGTTTTTTACCCCGAGAGGAGAGGATGGGCCGTGCAGAGCATCTTTCGAAAGAAGCACTTTATCACCCTGCAGGAATGGACCCGGGAGGAGATCGACACCCTGCTGGAGGTCTCGGGCGACCTGAAGCGCCGCTTCGCCCTGGGGGAGCCCACGCCCCTGCTCCCCTATCAGACTGTCTTTCTCATGTTTTTCGAGCAGTCCACCCGGACCCGAAACTCCATGGAGGCGGGGATCACCCAGCTAGGGGGGCACGCCCACTATCTGGACACCAGCACCATGCAGCTCTCCCACGGGGAGTCCCCCAAGGACACGGCCATCATCCTATCGCGTTTCGGCCACGCCATCGCCTGCCGAAACTGCTTCTGGAAGGTGGGCAACGCCTACCTGCGGGAGATGGCCCGTTGGGCCACGGTGCCCATCCTGAGCCTCCAGGATGACCTCTATCATCCCATGCAGGCCCTCGCGGACCTCATGACCATCCAGGAAAAGCGGGGGAAAAACTCCGAACGCCTCAAGGTCTCCATCATCTGGGCCTTCGCCACGAGCCACAAAAAACCCATCTCCGTGCCTCTTTCCCAGGTGCTCCTCTTCCCCCGCTACGGCATGGACGTCACCCTGGCGTACCCCGAGGGGTGGGATCTTCCCGAGTGGGTCATCGACGAGGCCCGGAAAAACGCCGCCCGTCACGGGGGCTCCGTGCGCCTCACCCACGACCAGGAAGAGGCCTATCGGGACGCGGATGTGGTCTTCCCCAAGAACTGGGGGAGCTGGGTGAAAAACGAGAGCACCACAGTGGTGGATGGGGCCCTGGAGGCCCAGCGCCACTGGAAGTGCACGGAGCGCCTCATGGAGCTGGCCTCCCGGGACTGCCTCTACATGCACGCCCTCCCGGCGGACCGGGGCAACGAGGTGGAAGACGCCGTCATCGACGGCCCCCACTCCGTCGTGTACGACGAGGCGGAAAACCGCTTGCACACCGCCAAGGCCGTCATGGCCCTGACCATGGGCGGGCGCTAAAAGGATCGGCCTAAGGAATCGTTTCTCAAAGACCATTGGAGAGGAGGGATCGCCGTGTCCCTGACATGGTATGTTCCCCGGGAAGTGCAAGAGGTGCCCGAGCTATTGGCTCGGGAGGGAGTGTATCCCCACGGGGGAGGGACCTTGATCCTTCGGGGCAAGGGGGCGAAGATCCGAGGTCTGGTGGACCTTTCCCTCCTGGGGCTCGATGGGGTGCGCTTCGAGCAAGGCACCGTGGCTCTCGGGGCCATGGTGACCTTTGCGGGGTGCGTGGCGCGCCTGGGGCGCCACGATCCGGACCACATCTTGGTGAAGGCCCTCTCCCGGGCGGCGTCCACTCCCCTGCGAAACCGCATCACCTTGGGGGGGAGCGTGGCGGCGGCCCCCATCTGGTCCGATCTGTTGGGGCCCCTGGTGGCCCTGGATGCGGAAGTGATCCTCCGGGGCCCCGAGGGGAGTACGGTCACCCCCGTGGCGTCCTTTGTGCGGGAAGGGGCCTCGTGGCGCGGTGCCCTGGTGACGGGGCTCCGCTTCCGGGAGGAGGGATGGCGGGCCTTCTATCACCGAGAGGTCACCGTGGCCTTCGATTCCCCCGCCTTTACCCTCTCCATCCTGGCCCGGGTCTCCCCCGGCCGGGTGGAAGAGCTCCGGGTGGTGCTCACGGGATCCCGAGAACGCTTCATCCGCCTGGTGACGATGGAAGAGCTCATTCAAGGCAAAGACCCCTGCGGCGTCAAGGTGGAGGGATTGGGGGAGCGCTTCGAGGCGGCCTTCCCTGACCGGCGCCATGGCAGCGGGGCGTGGCTCCGCACCGTGGCGGGGGTCGCCCTGGAGCGGGGGCTTAGGGAGGTGTTGGGACCATGCTGAACGAAGAAGATCGTCGGATCACCGGGACCTTTTCGGTCAACGGTCGTTCTCGGAGCTGGAGCTTTTCCCCGGAGGCCACGTTGCTCCATGTCCTGCGGGATCACGGCCACACCGAGGTGAAAAACGGCTGTGAAGAGGGGGAGTGCGGCGCCTGTCTGGTGCTTTTGGACGGCAAGCCCGTGCCTTCGTGCCAGGTCTTTGCCGCCACCGCCCGAGACCGGGAGATCACCACGGTGCGGGCCCTGGGGACCATCCACGCCCCCCATCCGATCCAGGAGGCCTTCGTGGAGGTCGGGGCGGTGCAGTGCGGCTTTTGCACCCCGGGGATCGTGCTGGCCACGGCGGCCCTGCTCCGAGAGAACCCGAATCCCTCGGACGAAGACATCATCCACGCCCTGGACGGCCAGAAGTGCCGGTGCACGGGGTACGTGAAGATCATCGAGGCCGTGCGCCTCGCGGCGAGGAGGGGTCGTCATGAGTGAGTTTCAGGTAGTGGGGCACTCGGTGACCAAATACGACGCCCTGGCCCTGGCCACGGGGGAGGCCCGGTTCACCGACGACTTCCCCCACGAGGGCTTCCTCGAGCTGGCCCTGCTCTGGTCTTCCCACGCCCACGCGGAGATCGTCTCCCTGGATACCTCGGAGGCGGAGGGCGTGCCGGGGGTGGTGGCGATCTTTTCCGCCGCCAACGTCCCCCGGGTGCTCTACACCAGCGCGGGGCAAGGGGCTCCCGAGCCCTCGCCCTACGACATGGTGCTCTTTGACACCACCGTGCGCCACGTGGGGGACCGAGTGGCCCTGGTGGCGGCGGAAAGCCTCGCCGCTGCCCGGGAGGCGGTGGGCAAGATCAGGGTGGAGTGGAAGCCCTTGCCTCCCCTCTTCGACGCCGAGGCCGCCCGGGACGAAGGCGCCCCCAAGCTCCACGGCGGGGACCACCACGCTCCCCTGCCGGTGCCCTACGACCCGGGGCACAACCTGGCCGCCAGCGTGTCCTTCGACTTTGGCGACCGAGAAGGGGCCTTCGACCGGGCGACCCGGGTGGAAGAGCACGAATACCGCGTGCAGTACGCTTCCCACTGCGCCCTGGAACCCCATGCGGCCCTCGCCTCCTTCGACGAGCGGGGACGCCTGGTGCTGGTGAGCTCCACCCAGGTGCCCTTCCATGCCCGGCGCATCACCGCCCGCGTGCTCCAGATCCCCACGGGGATGGTGCGGGTGATCAAGCCGCGCATCGGCGGGGGCTTCGGCGGCAAGCAGGAAGTTCTCATCGAACCCCTGGTGGCCCTGGCGGCCTGGCGCACCAAGCGCCCCTGCCGCCTGGTGCTCTCCCGGGAGGAGGTCTTCGTCTCGGGACGCACCCGGCACCCCGTGCGCCTTCGCCTTCGCACCGGGGCGGACCCCCGGGGGAACCTCACCGCCTTGGACCTGGATGCCCTCATGGGCGCCGGGGCCTATGGCCCCCACGCCCTCACCGTGCTCTCCATGGTGGGGGGGAAGACCCTGCCCCTCTTCAACAAGATCCCCGCCATGCGCTTCCAGGGAAATTCGGTGTATACCAACCTCCCCGTGGGAGGGGCCTACCGGGGATATGGCGCCACCCAGGGCTTTTTCGCCCTGAACCAGCAGATCGACATGCATGCCCGAGAGGCTGGAGAGGACGTGATCTCCTGGATCAAGCGCCAGACCATCCGGGCGGGGGAGACATCGCCCGTTTTCAAGGCCCTGGGGGAAGGCAAGGAGGGCGTGGATCAGATCGTGCGCTCCTGCGCCCTGGAGGCCTGCCTGGACCGGGGGGCCGAGGCGATAGGATGGAAGGAAAAGCGAGGACGCCGCCTTTGCCCCACGCCGGACACCGTGCGGGGAGTGGGGGTGGCGGTGGCCATGCAGGGGTCGGCCATACCCAGCATCGACCTGGCCTCGGTGTCCCTCAAAATGAACGAAGACGGTTCTTTTAATCTACTGGCGGGGGCGGCGGACCTTGGCACCGGGGCGGATACGGCGCTGGGGCAGATCGTCGCCGAAGTGCTCACCGTGCCCACAGAAAAAATTGTGGTGCTCTCGGGCGACACCGACGTGACCCCCTTCGATGTGGGGGCCTACGCCTCGTCCACCACCTACCTTTCGGGAAAGGCGGCGGAAAAGGCCGCCCGGGATGTGGCATCCCAAATCCTCGCCGTGGGGGCCCGGATGCTCGAAGTCCCCCGGGAAGAGCTGACCCTGGCGGCGGGACGGGTGTGCCACGCCCCCTCGGGGCGGTCGGTCTCCCTGGAGGAGGTGGCCTGCGATGCCCTCTACGCCCGGGATCAGCACCAGATCCAAGCCTCGGCCTCCCACGTGGCCCCCGAATCCCCTCCCCCCTTCCTGGCCCAGTTCGCCGAGGTGGAAGTGGACCGGCGCACGGGACATCTCCGGGTGATAAAATTCGTATCCGCCGTGGACTGCGGCCAGCCCATCCACCCCGCCCTCGCCGAGGGGCAGGTGGAGGGGGCCGCCCTGAATGGCATCGGCTACGCCCTCTGGGAGGAGTACCGTTTCGACGGCCAGGGGCGCCTCACCAACCCGAACTTCTGGGACTACAAGATCCCCGGCGTGCGGGACCTCCCCGAGATGGTCACCATCCTGGTCCCCTCCTCGGAGCCCTCGGGCCCCTTCGGGGCCAAGTCGGTCTCGGAGATCGGCATAAATGGCCCTGGCCCCGCCATCGCCAACGCCTTCTTCGACGCCACGGGGGTGAGGCTCTTCGACCAACCCTTCACGCCCGAGAAAGTCCTTCGGGCCCTCCGGGAAGCGGGTGGGTCATGATCCTGCGAGGGGGGCTCCTGGCCCTTCCAGGAGAGGAGCACGGAGTGGTGGGAGACGTTCGCATCTCCCAGGGGCGCATCGTGGAAATCGGCGAAGACCTGGCGGACGACGGGGCCGTGATGGACGCCCGGGGGCTGGTGGTGCTCCCCGGGGGCATCGACTCCCACGTCCACTTCAACGACCCCGGCTACACCTCCCGGGAGGACTTCTACTGCGGCACCTGCGCCGCCGCCGCCGGAGGGATCACCACGGTGGTGGACATGCCCTGCACCTCCGTACCCCCGGGGACCAGCCGGGTGCACCTGATGGAAAAGTTGGCGGTGGTGAAGCGCAAGGCGGTGGTGGATTTCGGCTTCTTCGGGGGCGTGTCGGGGCAGAGCTACCAGGACGCCGTGGGGCCGGGGATGGCGGAGATGGCCCCCTCCGTGTGGGGTTTCAAGACCTATCTCACCTCCGGCATGAAGACCTTCGAGCGGCTAAACCACTGGCAATTCCGCTCTTGTCTGGAACGGGCGGCGGAGGTGCGCCGCCCCGTACTGGTCCATGCGGAGGACTTCGACTACGTCCAGGCCGCCACCGCCGCATGCACCCGCCGGGGGGACTCCCCCCGGCTCTTCTACCAGTCTCGCCCCGAGACGGCGGAAAACATTGCCGTGGCGGCGGCGGTGGAGATGGCCGAGGAGACGGGAGCGTCGCTCCACGTGGTCCACGTGGGCAGCGCCCGGGCGGCGGCTTTGGTGAGGGATCGGGCCGCCTCCGGGCGGATCACCTGCGAGACCGCCCCCCACTACCTGAACTTCGACGTGGAGGACTTCGTCGCCCTGGGGGCCCCCCTCAAGGTCACTCCCCCGGTGAAGGCTCCGGAGAACCGGGCCTCCCTCTGGCGCTTCCTCGCCGAGGGGAGCATCGCCTTCGTGGCGTCGGATCACGCCCCCTGTCAGGATAAGGATAAAAAGACCGGGTCCATCTGGACGGATTACTCCGGCATCCCCGGCACCGGCACCCTGATGCCCTACCTCTTTTCCGAGGGATATCTGGCGGGGAGGCTCTCCCTGGGGCGCCTCGCCGAGGTGACCTCGGGGGCCGCCGCCCGGCGCTACGGCGTGGCGGAGCGCAAAGGGGCCCTGGCGCCGGGGCGGGACGCGGATTTGGCCCTCTTCGATCCCGGGCGTCCCGGGGTCGTATCCGGGGCCCTTTTCCCCTCCAAGGGGAAAATCACCCCCTTCGAGGGGATGACCCTCCGGGGGACTTTGGTGGCGACATTTCTACGGGGAGAGATGGTGTTTCACCGGGACCGGGGCGTGGTGGCCCCGCCGGGCACGGGACGGTTCGTCACCCCCGCCGGGGCGTAGGCGTTCCCCCCTTCCCGACCCGGGGCAAGGGCCAAAAAAACCGAGTAAGATAACCCAAGAGATCTGAAAAGGAGTGATGCATCGTGCACTTTCCCAGCTCTCCCGACTTGGCGCTCCGCCGCACTGTGGAGGAAGACCTGGATTTTGTCGTGGCGGCCGAAAACCACCCCGAAAACCGCCCCTATGTCTTCCAGTGGTCCCGGGAGCGCCACCGCGCCGCCCTGGCCAATGGAGACCTGCGCCATCTGGTCCTGGACGCCCTGCCGGAGCGGCGCCCTGTGGGTTACGCCATCCTGGCGGGCATTCAAAACGCCCACCGGAGCGTGGAACTCATGCGGATCGTGGTGACGGAAAAAAGAAGGGGGTACGGTCGGGAGGGGGTGCGCCTCATCCAGGAGCTGGCCTTCGACTTCCTGGGGGCCCATCGACTTTGGCTCGACATGCGCACCTACAACGACCAGGCCCGGGAGCTCTACCGAAGTACGGGGTTTGTGGAAGAGGGAATCCTGCGGGATTGCGTCCTGGTGGACGGAGTGTTTTATTCCAACGTCATCATGTCCATGTTGGAGGGAGAGTACCGGAGGTTATCCAAGAAGTAGCCCGAAAGGCCATCGCCCCTCCCTCAAAGCAGGGGAGGGGCGATGGCCACCATCCTTTAGGGGGTGATCCCATGGCCCAACGGGCCGTCACGGTAAACGGCATCACTTTTTCTAACCCCGTCCTCCCCGCAGCGGGGCCCAACGTGCGATCCGCCGCCCTGCTCCAGGCCGCCGTGGATGGAGGAGCGGGGGGCATCGTCACCAAGACCGTCTCGGTGCGTCCCGCCGTGGACCCCCGCCCCACCCTGGCCAAGGGCTCGGGAGGGGGAATGCAAAACTGCGAGACCTGGTCCGAGACCCCCGTGGAGGAGATGCTTGAGGCCTATCGGGCTGTCAAGGCCCGGGGGGTGCCCCTGGTCTGCTCCCTGGGGTACCACCCCGACGAGCTCCGAACCCTGGGCCCCCTGCTGGAACGGGAGGTGGCCCCCGACGCCCTGGAGTTTTCCGTCCACTACGTGGGCAAATCCCTGGATCCCCTGCTGGAGGTGGCCCGGGCCCTGCGGGAGAGCGTGTCGTTGCCCCTGTGGATGAAGCTCTCCCCCTCCATCGGCGACGTGGAAGGATTGGCGCGGGCCGCGTCCCCCTTCGTGGACGCCTTCGTGGCCATCAACTCCGTGGGCCCCGCCCTGGATTTTGACCCTGCCGACTGCCGCCCCCGGCTGGGCTCACCCTGGGGGCAGGGGTGGCTTTCGGGCCCCCCCATCCTCCCCCTGGCCCTGGCCTTCGTCTTTCGCGTGGCCCAGGCCCAACCCAAGCCCGTCATCGGCGTGGGGGGCATCGCCTCGGGGGAGGATGCGGCGAAGTTCGTCGCGGCGGGGGCCTCCCTGGTGCAGGTCTGCACCGCCGCCCTCCGGGGAGGGCCGGGAACCTACGGGCGCATCGACGGGGAGCTGGATGCCTGGCTCGATGCCCAGGGGTACGCCAACCTGGCGGAGCTCCGGGGACGCTACGCGACGGCCCTGAAGGGGGGAAGGCCATGACTCCCACCGGGAATGTCCTGGGATCGACCCCTCGGCGTGCGGACGCCTGGGAAAAGGTCTCCGGCCGGGCGGAATACGTAGACGACCTCTCGATCCCCGGCCTCTGGTTCGGAGGGACCCTGCGGAGCGCCGTCCCCCGGGGGCGGCTCCGGGGCATCTCCCGGAGGGAGAGCTTCGACTGGTCCCGGGTGGTGGTGGTGACGGCCTCGGATCTGCCCGGCCCCAACGAGGTGGCCATGGTGCGCTCCGACCACCCCATCCTCGCCGCCGATGCCGTGAACTTCGTGGGCCAACCCCTGGCCCTGGTGGCGGCCCCGGATCGCCAGACCCTGGCGGCGGCCCTGGGAGCCCTTGTCCCCGACGTGGAAGAGGCCCCCGCCGTCCTCACCCTGGAAGAGGCCCAGGAGGGGCGCACGGTGATCTGGGGCGCGGACAACGTGTTGGCGGCCTACGTCCTCGGTGACGAAGAAGACGCCGTGGCCGAAGCCTTTTCTCGGGCCGATCGCATCGTGGAAGGAACCTACACCACGGGATACCAGGAACACCTCTACCTGGAGCCCCAGGGCATGGTGGCCCTCCCCCGGGAGGACGGGGGCGTGGAGGTGACGGGATCCCTCCAGTGCCCCTACTACGTCCACCGGGCCCTGCAGCGGGCCCTGGGGTTGGAGGATCATCGGATCGCGGTGCGTCAGGCCGTCACGGGGGGAGGCTTCGGCGGCAAGGAAGACTACCCATCGGTGCTGGCGATCCACGCCGCCCTCCTGGCCCGGGCCTCGGGGCGCCCCGTGAAGATGGTGTTGGGGAGAAACGAAGACCTGCGCTTTTCCACCAAACGTCACCCCTCCGTGGTGAGACACCGCACCGGGGTGCGATCCGATGGTACCCTCTGCGCCGCCGAAGTGGACGTGCTCTTCGACGGAGGGGCGTACACCACCATGAGCCCGGTGGTGCTCTCCCGGGGGGCCCTCCACGCCCTGGGGGCCTACCGGGTCCCCCGGGCGCGCGTCACCGCTCGGGCCTTGGCCACCAACACCCCACCCAACGGGGCCTTCCGGGGCTTCGGCGCCCCCCAGACCATCTTCGCCGTGGAGCGCCACATGGACCTCATCGCCCGGGAGCTGGGGATCTCTCCCCTGGAGGTGCGGCGGCGCAACCTCTTGCGCCGGGGAGATCGCCTCCCCTGCGGCCAGATCCTCACGGAAGAGCCCGGGGCCTCGCTGGTGCTGGAGCGGGCCCAGGCCCTGGCGAAGTACGAAACCCGCCACGGCACCCTCCGGAAAGAGGGCCGGGGCCTAGGGCTCTCCCTTTTCATCCACGGCGGAGGGTTCACGGGATCGGGGGAAGAAAAGATCGACGGCCGGGTGGCCGTGGAGATCGGAGCCGGAGGGCGGGTGGAAATACTGGCCAGCAGTACGGAGATGGGGCAAGGGGCCGCCACGGTGCTCCCCCAGATCGGGGCCCAGGCCCTGGGGTTGCCCCTGGACCGTATATTTCATCCCGCCCCCGCCACGGACCGGGTACCGGACAGCGGCCCCACAGTGGCCTCCCGTACCGTCATGGTGGTGGGGCGCATCCTCGTGGGGGCCTGCGAAGATCTGGCGGCGAAGGTGGCTCGAAGGTTGGAGGAAGCCGCAGGACTCCCCGAGGGCAGCGTGACGTGGCGGGAAGGGACCTTTCGGGGACCGGGATTTCCGGAAAAGTCCTTCGAGGGCGTGCTGGATCAGTGGAAAGATCGGCTTCAGGGGCTGCGGGGCGAGGGACGATACGCCCCCTTCCCGGACCTGCACTGGGACGACGACGCCTACCGAGGAGACGCCTACAAGGACTACTCCTGGGGGGCCAACGTGGTGGAGGTGGCGGTGGATCCGGACCGCCACACCCTGACCCTCTGCGCCGTCACGGCCGTGGTGGAGATCGGCCGGGCGGTGCATCCCTTGCTCGCCGAAGGCCAGGTGGCGGGGGGCACCCTTCAGGCCCTGGGCTACGGCGGCATGGAAGACCTCCGCATCGATGACCGGGGGCGCTACCTCCAGGACCGCCTGAGCACCTACAGCATCCCCACCGCCCTGGATGCCCCCGACCTGGTGGTGGAGATCGCCGAGATCCCCTCTCCCCGGGGGCCCTTTGGGGCCAAGGGACTGGGAGAGCTCCCCATAAATGGAGGGGCCCCCGCCCTGGCCTCGGCGGTGGAAGACGCCACGGGGGTCTTTATCTCCACCATTCCCATCACTGGAGAGCGCCTCTTCGCCCACCGGCGCGACGGGCTTTCCGATGAACCCTCCTGAGGAGGTGTGGCCATGATCCTTTCCTTTGCGGTAAATGGAAAAACGGTGACCGTGGAGGGCCCTCCCCTGAGGCGTCTGCTGGACGTGCTGCGGGAGGACCTGGGCCTCACGGGCACCAAGGAGGGGTGCGGCGAAGGGGAGTGCGGCGCCTGCGCGGTGCTTTTGGACGGCCACCTGGTGAACTCCTGCCTGGTGCCCCTCTTCCAAGTGGCGGGGCGCTCCGTGGAGACCATAGAGGGAATGGCCCCCCAGGGATCTCCCGATGCCCTCCAGCGGGCCTTCATGGACGAAGGGGCGGTACAGTGCGGCTTTTGCACCCCCGGGATGGTCATGGCCTCCCGGGCCCTGCTGAGGGAAAATCCCTCCCCTCGCCGGAAAGAAATCCGCACGGCCCTGGCGGGAAACCTGTGCCGATGCACGGGCTACGAACCCATATTCCGGGCGGTGGAAGGCGCCGCCGCCGCAGGGTACGAAGTGGCCCCCCCCCCTCCGGCCCCCGAGTTTCGGGTGACCTGTACGGAAGAAGGGCGCATCGCCTTTTTCCCCGAGAGCCTCCCCGAAGCCCTGGAAATCCTCCGGCAGCACCCCGACGCGGTCCCCGTGGCGGGAGCCACCGACCTCTTGCCCGACCTGACCCGGGGGGGTCTCCCGGGGCCCCATAGGGTGATGGACCTCACCCGCCTGGAAGAGCTCCGGGGCATCCGAGAAGAGGACGGAGTGCTGGTGCTGGGGGCGGGAGAGACCTTCGCCTCCCTGGGGCGTTCCCCCCTGGTGCGTCGCCTCTTCCCCTCCCTGGGGGAGTGCGCCGCCTCGGTGGGAGGAGTGGCGGTACAAAACCGAGCCACCCTGGGGGGCAACGTCATGAACGCCTCGGCGGCGGCCGATTCTCCCCCCGTGCTCCTGGCCCTCGATGCCCGGGGAGTCCTCGTCTCGGGGGAGGGGACGCGAGAGGTCCCGGCCAAGGAGCTGTGGACCGCCTACCGCCGCACGGCCCGGCGCCCCGACGAACTCTTGACCGCCGTGAAGATCCCCCGCCCCGCCCCGGGAACCCGGGAGGCCTTCTTCAAGCTCGGCCCTCGCCGGGCCCTCGTCATATCCCGCTTGACCCTGGTCTGTGCCGCCCGGCTGGAAGAGGGGCGATGGCGCGGAGTGCGCATCGCCGTAGGCAGCGTGGCCCCCGTGCCCCATCGATTGGAGGAGCTCGAAACCTTCCTGGAAGGGCGAGTCCCCGAAGAAGGAGCGGTGCGGGAGGCTCGGCGCCTGGCGGAAGACCTCCTCCGCCCCCGCACCTCCCGGGAGTACCGCCGGGACGTGGGGGGCAACCTGGTGGGGCGATTCCTCTCGTCCTGGATCTCTCCCCGCTGAAGCCCCGGCCAGAAGGCTTGGGAGGGCGAAAGGGTCTTGGGGGGCGGCCCCTTTTCCTGTATCATGGAGGCGCCCCTTTCCCGGACCCCGGAGGGATGATCTGCAGGAAGGGGTCCACGGTGAGGGCCGAGATCCCCCTTTGAAGGAGGTGGGAAGCCATGGCTGGTCGCACCAAAAACAGCAAGTATTATGCCCTCAAGGGCGTGGTGAACGTGCGCCGGGAAGAGGCCGACCCATTGCAGGCCTTCTTTTACGCCCTGTTCGACCCGGGGAACCTGCATCGCTTTTCCCTCCGCCTGATGTCGTCCCCTTCCATGAACATCAAGCGCCCCTGGGACGAGTATGGCATCATGTTGGAAGAAGCCGAAGAAGACCGGGAAAACGCCGAGACGGAAGGCACCATCCGGACGGTGGTCCATCAGGTGGTGGAAGGGATCAAGTTCGCCGAGATCTCGGGGGATAACCCCATCGCCCTGCAGAAGCTGGAGACCCACCTCAACCGCTCCGTGGGTTCGGCCCTCTCGGGGACGGTGAACGCCTTCGTCAAGGTGGAAAGCTGCTCCACCGATGCCTTTCACAGCTTCGTGGCAAAATTTAACCCACCGGCGGAGGGCTCCTCCCCGCCCTCCTCCCCTGCTGGATCGCCGGAAGAGGGGGCGGGGGAAGGGGCGGGTGGATCCCTTTTGGACCGGGAGATCGTCCTCGTGTGCCAACCCCTGGTGGATCCCCTCCGAGGCAAGGCCGCCACCGCCGTCCTGCCGGGGGATGTGATCCTGGTCAAGATCCCCGAGGACTCGATTTTTTTCAGCATGCTGACTAAAATCAAGAAGGGCTTTTTTGACGGCGTGGTGGAAGCCGTGGTGACCCGGGTGGATCGCCATTCGGCGGAGACCGTGGTCATGGAGACCGCCCTGGCGGAAAACGTCAAGGGAAAGGTGCCCGCGCCGAACGCGTTACGGGTGAAGCTGTCTCCTTCCACCCTCCAGGAAGGAGGAAAGCCCCCCAGTGCTCCCCTGGTGTGGGCCCTGGTGGGAGGAGGGGCGCTGATGCTGGGGGTGCTCCTCTGGTATCTCATGACGTGATATAATGCGATGCGGCGCGGCGATGACGCCCAAAAACTTTTTCCGATGACGGCGCGAAGGCGATCGGCCCCCTCGTATTGATCCAGGGCTCCGACCGATCCGGAGGCCCGAGAAGGCCCTAAGCCGCCCAACCCTTTTGAGGAGGATGAACATACATGGCATCGGACCTGGAAATTGCCCAGAAAGTATCCCTGAAGCCCATCATGGAGATCGGCGCCGACCTCGGCATCCCCGCCGAAGCGATCATTCCCTACGGACACTACAAGGCCAAGGTGGACCTGCGCTTCTTGAAGACCCTGAAAGATCGCCCCGAAGGACGGCTGATCCTGGTCACCGCCACCACCCCCACAGCGGCGGGGGAGGGCAAGACCACCAACACCATTGGCCTCACCCAGGCCCTGGTGAAGATGGGGAAGAAGGCCATGATATGCCTGAGAGAGCCCTCGCTGGGGCCCTGCTTCGGCGTCAAGGGAGGCGCGGCGGGGGGGGGATGGTCCCAGGTGCTCCCCATGGAAGACATAAACCTCCACTTCACCGGGGACATCCACGCCGTGGGCACGGCCCACAACCTCCTGGCGGCCATGCTGGACAACCACCTGCAGCAGGGCAACGCCCTGGGCATCGACCCTCGCACCATCACCCTCCGGCGGGCCATGGACATGAACGAGCGCGCCCTGCGCCACACCGTCATAGGCCTCGGGGGCAAGGCCCACGGCGTGCCCCGGGAAACGGGATTTGACATCACCGTGGCCTCGGAGGTCATGGCCATCCTCTGCCTGGCGGAAGACCTGATGGACCTCAAGGAGCGCCTGGGGCGCATCGTGGTGGGTCTCAACTTCAAGGGAGAGTACGTCACCGCAGCGGACCTCAAGGCCCATGGCGCCATGGCCTCCCTGCTCAAGGAGGCCATCAATCCCAACCTTGTCCAGACCATAGAGCACGTCCCCGCCTTTGTCCACGGGGGCCCCTTCGCCAACATCGCCCACGGTACCAACTCCCTGGTGGCCACCCGGGCGGCGCTGAAACTGGCGGATTACGCCGTGGTGGAAGCGGGCTTCGCCTCCGACCTGGGGGCGGAGAAGTTCATGGACATCGCCTGCCTCTACGGGCGCTTCTCTCCGTCCGCCGTGGTCCTCGTCACCACCGTGCGGGCCCTCAAACTCCACGGCGGCGCCCCCAAGGACCAGCTCGGCACCCCCGATCCCGACGCCCTGCGCCGAGGATTGCCCAACCTGGAGGCCCACCTGGACAACCTCAACAACTTCGGCGTCCCCGTGGTGGTGGCCCTGAACCGCTTCTCCTCGGACAGCGACGAAGAGCTTGCCCTGGTGCGGGAAGCCGCCGCCTCCCGGGACGCCCGCATCGCCCTGTCGGAAGTCTGGGAAAAGGGAGGAGAGGGGGGCCTCGACCTTGCCCGGGAGGTCCTGGCCGCCATGGACCAGGGCTCGGCCTATCGCCGCCTCTACGGCGAGCACCTTCCCCTGAAGGACAAAATCGGCACCATCGTCACCCGGGTGTACGGCGCCGAAGGGGTGGACTTCATCCCCAGCGCGGCGGCGAAGCTGGAAGAGTTGGAGCAGCGGGGCTATGGCACCCTCCCCGTCTGCATGGCCAAGACCCAGATGTCCCTCACGGACGACGCCTCCAAGAAGGGGCGCCCCCGGGGGTTTCGCGTCACCGTGCGCGAGGTGCGCCTCTCGGCGGGGGCGGGTTTCGTGGTGGCCATCTGCGGAGACATCATGACCATGCCCGGCCTCCCCAAGAGCCCTGCGGCGGAGCGCATCGACATCGACAGCGAAGGAAACATCACGGGACTCTTTTAGCCCGAGAGAAGTAAGCTCTAAAAAAGATGGGGGCCCCGAGGTCTTTTCCTCAGAAGCCCCCATCTTTTTCCCCTCGCGGGATCTTCCCGGAGCGCCCCTCTTTAGGGCCTAGCGCTTGCCGTAGCGCTCCTCGCCGTAGGAGCGGTAGGTCTTTTTGGGCTCTCCCGAAAGCTCGGAAGCCGACCGTTGAAAGGATTCCAAGAGCTTTTTGCGACGGCTCTCCTCGCCTTCCACCTCGCCCATGGCGTTATCCGCGTCCCGGTCGAGGCGCTTTTGGGCGATCAGCACCTCCAGGTCCCTCACGTCCACCTCCAGGGCCTCGGCCATCTCCTTCACGTCGAGCCGGGCCTTGGGGTTATCCCGGATGAAGTCTCGAGCCTTGGCGTAGACCGTGTCTAGGCGTTTCATGCACCGGACGCAAACCCGGGGTCCCGTCGACGCAAAGGGTTTATTGCAAAGGTCGCACGTTATCATTTCCATGACCATGACACCTCCCGATCGTTTATACCCAGTTTCCCGCCCCGCTCGGCAGCGGGGCCCCCTTCGGGAGCCCTAAAGGGCGCGGTAGAAGGCTAAAAGGCAGACCGTACGGGTAAAGTGTAGCGACGGGAAGTGGGAACGTCAAGGATGGGGTGAGCCAAACCAAAGACGGGATCCCGGATCGAAAGCATCCGGTCCCCGGGGCGATGGGCGGCCCCGCAGAGTTTCGGTGGACCTAAGGAGCGCCCCCTTCTCCGTCGGCTCACGGTCTCATGGGCGTGGGACCGCGCCCCCTGGTCGGGTCGGGGATAACGGAGGAACGCCCCCATCGACGAATCGACGGAGGGGGAATAGATCCCCCGGACAGGGGGGCCAAAGCCCCCCGAGACGCCCCGGAGATCGCCTCGAGGGACCTTCGACAAAAACTCCCTTTCCCCCTTGACGGATAATCTCTGGGGTGGTATCATTCCCCTTGCGCTGTC
>CALMLW010000067.1 GCA_937868015.1 uncultured Synergistaceae bacterium
TGGTGTCCCGCCGGGACACCCCCCCGAGCGAGGAGGAGCGGAGCTTCGCCACCCGCATGGTCCCGGGGAAAAAGCCCTTTCTGCTGATCCTCACCTTCGGCGACCGCCCCGCAGACGAGGAAAAGCTCTCCTGGGCCGCCCCCTTTGCCCCCCTCACGGTGGCCAATCCTTCCGGCGAGGGCGTGGGAACCCTGCGCCAGCGCCTGGAATCCCTGGCCGCCCATCTGGAGCCCGAGCGGGACCCCCTGGAGGGGCTGGTGTCTTCGGGGGACACGGTGGTGCTGGTGACCCCCATCGACGCCTCCGCCCCCAAGCGGCGCCTCATTCTTCCCCAGGTGGAGGTGCTCCGGGACCTTCTGGACCGACACTGCGCCGCGGTGGTGGTGCAGGTGCCCGAACTCGCCGGAGCCTATGGGGCGCTGACCCATCGCCCCCAGCTGGTGATCACCGACAGCCAGGCCTTTGCCGAGGTGGCGTCGATCCTCCCCCAGGACCAGCCCCTCACCTCCTTTTCCATCCTCTTCGCCCGGAAGAAGGGCGATCTGGACATCTTCATCGAGGGACTCCACGCCCTGGGCGCCATGCCCCCGTCCTGCCGGGTGCTGATCCTGGAGGCCTGCGCCCACCACCGCCAGGACGACGACCTCGGCACCGTGAAAATTCCCGCCCTCTTCCGGAAGCTGGTGTGCTCCGGGGCCACCTTCGACTTTGCCCGGGAGCTGCCCCCGGATCTGAACGAGAAGTCCTATGACCTGGTGATCCACTGCGCGGGGTGCATGGTGACCCGGCGCCAGATGCTTTTGCGCCTCGAACGCCTCCGTCAGGTGGGGATCCCTTCGCTGAACTACGGGGTCTTTCTCGCCTGGGCCAAGGGGCTCATCCCCCGGGCCCTGGAACCCCTGTTGCCGGAGCTCGCCGCCCTGCCCCGGGATCCGGAAGAAGGGGCCCCCACGCTGCCGGAGAAAGGAAGCGCCGGGGCATGAAACCCCCGGTGGGCGCCTGTTCTCTGGAAGGGGCCGCCGCCCCCTCCGTCCACGTTTCCCCCGGAGCCCTTCCCCGCCGCCGGGGAACGCCCCTGATCCTTCCCCTGCTCCTTCTGGGGCTCTGGCAGGGGGCCTCCTCGCTGGAGCTCTGGAGCTCCGCCGTGCTCCCCGCCCCCGCCGCCGTGGGGCGGGCCCTTTGGGGCCTCGCGGCGAGCGGCGAGCTCTTCCGCCACCTGGGGGCGAGCTTCGGCCGGGTGCTGGGGGGCTTTGCCCTGGCGTCGGCCCTGGGGTGTTCCCTGGGCTTTCTTCTGGGACGGCGCCCCGCCCTGGGGGCCCTCTGCGGCGGCACCCTGGAGTTTTTGCGGCACGTGCCCCCGCTAGCCCTTCTCCCCATGCTCATCCTCTGGTACGGCATCGGCGAGGGCTCCAAAGTGGCGGTGATCGTGCTGGCGTCCTTCTTTCCCGTGTTCCTCAACACCCTGGAGGGGGTGACGGAACGAGATCCCCGGCTGGAGGAAGTGGGGCGCTCTCTGGGGCTTTCGGAGGGGGAGATCCTGCGGCGCATCGTGCTCCCCGAGGCCCTTCCCCCCGTGCTGGTGGGGTTGCGCCTCGGGCTGGGGTACGGCTGGCGCTCCCTCATCGGCGCGGAGCTCATCGCCGCCGCCTCGGGGGTGGGGTACCTCATTCAGGATGCCGTGGCCCTCTCCCGGGGAGATGTGGTGGTGGCGGGCATTCTGGCCATGGGCGGGGCGGGGGTGGCCCTGGATGCCCTCTTCGCCGCCGTCACCGAGCGCCTTGTGCCCTGGGGCGGTCTCCGGAGGTCGTCGTGATCGGCATCCGGATCCGGGGCCTCGTGAAAGCCTTCTCCCCCGGAGGAAGAACCCTCCGGGCTTTGGACGGCGTGGATCTGGAGATCCCCCCGGGGAGCCTCACCGCCATCGTGGGGCGCAGCGGTTGCGGCAAGACCACCCTGCTGCGGACCCTGGGGGGGCTGGAAACCCCGGACGAGGGAGATGTGGCGTTCTTCGACCCCTCGGGCCCCCGGGATCCCCGGTCGTTGCGCCGGGGCATGGTCTTTCAGGAGCCCCGGCTCTTTCCCTGGCTTTCGGTGCGGGACAACATCGCCTTTTCGCTGCCCCGGGAGGAGGGGGCCTCGGCCGAAGCGGCGGAGCGGGTGGAGCAAATTCTGGGAAAGATGCGCCTTCAGGGGTTCGAGAACGCCCTCCCTCACGAACTTTCCGGCGGCATGGCCCAGCGGGCCGCCCTGGGGCGCACCCTCTGTTTCGACCCCGATCTTTTGCTCCTGGACGAGCCCTTCGGCGCCCTGGACTACTTCACCCGGAGAACCCTGCAACACGATCTGGCCGCCCTGTTTCGCAGCGAAGGCAAGACCGTGGTACTGGTCACCCACGACGTGGAGGAGGCCCTGGCGTTGGGGCAGCGGGTGCTGCTCCTGGACCGGGGGCGGGTGCTCTCCTCGTGGACCTTGGAAACCCCTCCGGGGGCCCGGGCCCCCGACGACCCCGACGTGGTCCGGGGGCGGCGGGAAATTCTGCGGCATTTCGGCCAGAGCTCCGGCGAAGGAGCCGGGGGTCGGACGGAAGGTTCTAAAATTTTGCGGAACAACACCCTTTGAAGGAGGTTTTTTGCATGCGCGCTGTACGATTTGTTCGGGGAATCGCCCTCTTGGTGGCCCTCTTCGGTCTGGGAATGGGCGAGGCCCGGGCCCAGGAGACGCTGGCGGTGACCTATGTCAAGGCACCCCTGAATATCCCTTCGATTCTGGAGCGCCGTCTGGGGCTTCTGGACGGAGCCTTCTCCGGAGACGTCACCCTCTCCTACCCCGAGCTCACGGCGGGCCCCCAGCAGACCCAGGCCATGGCGGCGGGGGATGTGGACATCGCCCACTGCCTGGGGAGCACGTCCGCCCTGCTGGCGGCGGCGGGGGGCGTGGATCTGCGGATCGTGGGCATTTACAGCCGAGCCCCCGAGGCCTTCGTGATCCTTGTGCCCCAGACGGGAGGAGCCGCCTCGGTGGCGGAGCTGAAAGGCAAGAAAGTGGCGGGACCCAAGGGCACGGTGCTCCACCAGCTCCTGGTGGGGGCCCTTCGGCAGGCGGGGCTCTCCCCCGCCGACGTGACCTTTGTCCCCATGGGCATCCCCGAATCCGTCGCCGCCCTGGCGGGGGGCGCCGTGGACGCGGCTCTGGCGGCGGGGCCCGCCGTCCCCAAGGCGGAGGCCTCGGGGGCCCGGATTCTCGCCACGGGCCAGGGCATCCTGGAAGCCACCACGGTCATCGCCGCCCGGGGGGAACTCCTCCGGAAGCATCCGGAACGGGTGACGCGCTTCCTGGAAGTGCACCGGCAGGCGGTGGAGCGCATCACGACCCACCGGGAAGAGGCCCTTCGCATCACCGCGGAGGAAGTGGGGCTCTCCGTGGAAGCGGTGGAGCGCATGGCGGCCCTCTACGACTTCGACCCCACGATCCGCCCCAGCGACGTGGAAGAGCTCCGCAAGACCCGGGATTTTCTCTTTGAAAACGGCCTGCTGACGGAAAAGATCGAGGTGGAAACGCTCCTGGAAAAGTAGGGGGCGTTCCTCGGGAAATCCACACAACACAGGCCCCGGGCCCGGCATGGTACGCCGGAAGCCCGGGGCCTGGGGTTTCGGGGAATTTTACCTCACAACGTGATCTTCGCTATCTCTCCCGGTGTACACTTCCGAAGGAACATCCAGGGCACGAAGAATTTTCATCACATTGTCCTGCGGCCCGTAGGTCAGAAAGCGTTGCCCCTCCGCCTGCAGGATCATCACCCGATCAAGACATTCGAGAATGATTTTTGTCGTGGGACGAAAAACCTTTTTTCCTCCCAGGATAAGCATGGTTCCCTCTTTTTCCAGCCCCGTCCACACACAGTACTCCAGATATTGCGACAGGATCAGCGGAAGAATGAACAGGTATCCCAGAGCCGTGATGCGCTCCGGAGTTTTCTGAAATTCGGGGCCCAGAACTACGGGTTGCTTCAGGAAGCGAAAGCCCTGCTCCGCCATCTCCTGGCTCTTGTACGCCTTCAGGACTTCCGCCGGAGAGTTCATGGCGGGGTTTTTCTTGAGGCGATAGGCCAGGACAAACGTGGACTCCTGACGGCGAGCCCGGGCATAGGTCTCCTCACCCACCTCCCCCACGCTGACGACGGCACGCCACGTTCCGCCGATCTCCGGAAGCGCACCGCTTTTCCGGATCTGTCCCGAGACCTGGAAGCCCTTCGTGCTTCCGGATTCCTTCAGCCGCTCCAGGGCCCGTCTTGCCTCCTCTTCGCCAGCAAACTCCTGCTCGGCCAGGGCCCGGGCCTCTTGTTTCAACTCTTCTCCGAGCTCGAAAAAACGCGTCTTCAAGATTTTCTCTTTGCGTTCCCCCGGGTGGGAAGAGGTCACCACGAGGAAGTCAAGGACCTCTCCGACCAGCTCGCGCCGGGTGTGCCAATATTGGTACTGGAGGGCCTGGGGCTCTTGGCCGAAGGGCTCCAGGGTGGTCCAGGCGTCCTCGTGCCACGCTTCGTCCCGGAGTTCTTTCTCCAGGGCAAACGCCCCGGGGAGAATGCTAATGAAATCGAGCCCCTCCTCCACCAGATTTTTGAGGCTTCCCTTCGCCCCAAGGGCGCTGTCCTCCACGAAAACCGCATGGCCCAACCCCTGGGCCGCGAGGGTATGCGCGGCGTACCGCGCCACGTCGAGACTCCAGGCGCGATCCGAAACATTCCCGGCCAAAAGTTTTCCCGTCAAAGGCATGCCGTTTTGCTGCACCCCGAGGCCGATCTTCCAGCGGTCCACGTCATCGGGGTCATAGGGCGTTTGTTTAAATCTTCTGTGCCCGAAGGCCAACAAGAGGGCGATCTCTTCGTCCTCCCAAGGACCCCCGGCGTCCTCGTCGCCCTCCGATCCGTCGTCATACCCCACCGAGACCGAGGCGGTACTGACATGAACCAGCTGGGCGTCCATGCCGTGCGCCACAAGGTACCGCAACGCCACGGCTTCGACCAGGGATCTTCCACGGTCTTCGGCGATCCTGTCAAGGAGATGGCCGTATGCGGCGTCGTCGAGCTGTTCCGGACGAACGCCGTGGGCGGCAAAGTAGGGTTCGCATTCGCGCCCTTCCCAAAAGTCCCGAAGCTTTGTCAGGGGGTTGTGGCCACAGAGGATCGCCGCCACCAACGTTTCGGCCAGAACGCCGGGAGAAACCGCGCACTCCGTCTGATCCCATGCCACGAGCCTGTCCACCGATGCTCCGATTCCTCCTCGTTGGGCGAGTTTCAAGGCGACAGGCGTAGCACCAGCGCGCAGCATTTGAGCCGACGAAAGGGAAACAAAGATGTCATTCATGTTTTTCATGGCCGTATGCTAGCCGAGATGGGCCCCCGTGTCACCGTGCGAGGGCCCCCCCACCGGTCCCTGCGGCCTTGTACGAGAGGGGGGGGCCGTTTCAATCCCTTATAGGGAGGGCGAGAAGGGAGCTTCTCGTCGAACGGGGGGAAGCCCTATGTAGTTTTGTGCCGCAGAGGAAGGTGTGCCAGAAACCGGGAGCTTTTCACATTAATGCTTGGTCACGGAAGGTACCGAGAAGGGCGTGACAATGGATGCAAAGCGCGTTAAATTGGTTTTATGAATTTTATACACCACACCTCCCCCTCAACACATCTAACGCCAAAAGATTCTCGAAAAAACCTTGCGTGGCGGCGCAGGACCCACTTATGATGTCGGACCTCCCTGCTATAATCAAAATTACTACGGAGAAGCAGGAGGACGTTCTCGGAGTCGGAGCTTTTAGATCACCGCATACGGGGGAGTGTATCTAAAGAAAGGACGGGGTTGCTGATGGAGACGCCACAAGAACCCATCGCCCATGTGAAGGGCAACGCGCGAGAAGGGTGGGTTCCCCAGCCTCTTGGAGAACATCTGGAAGCCACGGCTCGGATCGCGGGAGAGTTCGCCGCCGCTTTTGGCAACCGGGACTGGGGAGAATTGTTGGGTTTTTGGCATGACCTGGGGAAATTCGTCCCCGACTGGCAAATGCATATCCGCAAGGGTTCCGGATACGATGCCGATGCCCACATTGAAACATATGGAGGTCGTGTGAACCACAGCTCCGCCGGTGCCGTGTTGGCTTTCGAACGTCTCAAGGGCCACCCCGTGGCAAGAGCCCTTTCTTATCCCATTGCGGGTCATCATGCCGGACTACCCGACTGGTATGCCGATGAGGCCCCGGGAGAACCCCTGCCGAACCGCGTCTACAAAGACCCCCTGACCTGCGCACTTGATACCAGCGATTTGGATCGAATTCGCTCCCTTGGTGCGGCTCAAGGCTTTCTTGAAAAAAGTTTTCCAAAAAGCTCACCTATGGGGGCAACCTCCGGCGGGAAGCTGCCCGAAGAACACTTACACCTGTGGATTCGCATGCTCTTCTCGTGCCTCGTGGATGCCGATTTTCTCGACACCGAGATGTTCATGGAACCAGAGAAGGCGGAGAGTCGCGGCGGGCATGCATCCCTTGCCGCGTTGAAAGATCGCTTTGACGCCTACATGGAGCGAAAAGTGTGCGAGGCAGAAGACTCCCTCATCAATCGCAAACGACGGGAAATCCTGGAGCAGTGTCGGCGCAAAGCCGCAGAAAAGCCGGGATTTTATACCCTCACGGTGCCCACCGGAGGCGGAAAGACCCTTTCTTCCATGGCTTTCGCCCTCGAACACGCCCTGGCACACAACAAGCGTCGCATCATCATGGCCATCCCCTACACCAGCATCATCGAACAGACAGCGAAGGTCTTTAAGTACGGTACCGACGACGACTCCCGCATCGCGGAAATTCTTGCCGCTGGCGAAGAGCTTTTCGGCGAGGACAACGTGGTGGAACACCACAGCAACCTCGACCCCGACAAAGAGGACGCCCGAAGCCGCCTTGCCTCGGAGAACTGGGACGCTCCGATCATCGTGACGACCAACGTGCAGCTTTTTGAATCCCTCTTTGCCTGTCGCAGCTCGCAGGCGCGCAAGCTTCACAACATCGCGAATAGCGTAATCATTATCGACGAAGCCCAGATGTTGCCGCCGGAATTTCTCAAACCCATTTTGTCCGTCCTACGCGGGTTGGTGACCCATTTTGGCGTCACCGTGGTGCTGTGCACCGCCACGCAACCCGCTTTTTCCGGCTTCGTCGGGTCCGGAGAAGCCCGATTTTCTGGCTTGGAAGGATGCGTCGAGATAATGGATGACCCCAATAGCCTGGCAAAAGACTTTCGTCGCGTCTCGGTGTGCTTTCCTTCGCAGGAAGCGCCACGGCGCGAATGGGAAGAAATCGCCGAAGAACTCCAGCAGCACGAGCAAGTACTCTGCATCGTGAACACCCGGCGAGACTGCCGAGAGCTGCACGCCCTCATGCCCAAAGGCACAATACACTTGTCCGCCCTCATGTGCGGCGAGGAGCGCAGCGACATCATTGCCGACGTGAAGGCTCGTTTACGGCGTCAAGGGCAGGAGCCGGTACGGGTGGTCAGCACGCAGCTCGTGGAAGCGGGAGTAGACATAGATTTTCCCGTGGTCTATCGTGCCTTAGCGGGGCTCGATTCCGTGGCCCAGGCAGCAGGGCGTTGCAATCGCGAGGGACGCCGAAAGGATCTGGGGCGCGTGGTGGTGTTCAAGCCACCTAGACCCGCCCCACCGGGGTTTCTGCGCAAGGGCGAAGACACCTGCGGAGAAATGCTGCGGACGCGCTCCATCGAGGAGATTGACCCTGATCTCTTTACGGAATATTTCCGGATATTCTTTAACAAAGCAGGAAATTTCGACAAACCGCAGTTTGAGCAGCGGTTACTCCAAGAAGCCCGGGATTTTAAGATGCAGTTTCGCACCATCGCCGGGGCGTTCAATCTGATAGACGATGCGGCGCAAAGAAGTATTATCGTGCAATACGAGGGATCCCGGCGTGGAGTCTCCAGCGTTTCATTGATCGAAACGCTCCGCCGACAGGGACCGAGCCGATGGCTTTCTCGGAAATTGCAGAGATTTTCGGTGAGCGTGCCGAAGCCTATTTTCGATAAAATTGTCAATGCGAATATGGCAGAAGAAGTTCACGGCTTTTTCGTTCAGGCGGGAACCGGGCTCTACAAGCCCGGTTTAGGGTTGTTGGCCGAAGAAAAAAAGTGGTGCGAAGAGTTGCTTTTGGTTTGATCCGGCCATGGTGCGGAAAGGAGGTACTCGTGAGCAAGGCGTTTTTTGACAAAAGCTTCTGTCTTGAAGTTTGGGGGGACTACGCCTGCTTTACTCGCCCGGAAATGAAGGTGGAGCGGGTGAGCTACGACGTCATTACCCCTTCGGCGGCGCGGGGTGTTTTCGAAGCGGTGTTCTGGAAACCCGCAGTGCGGTGGCGAGTACAAAAAATCGAAGTGTTGAACCCGATCAAATGGATTTCCGTACGGCGCAATGAGGTGGGTCTTGTCATGAGCGACCGCAGCGACGGATTTTTCGTCGAAGAGCAGCGGCAGCAGCGGGCGGGGTTGTTCCTGCGCGACGTGCGGTACCGGATTCATGCGGCCATGGAGTTCATCCCCCCGCGTGATCGAAAAAAAGCCTTCTGGCAAACCCCGGAATGGCTGGAGACCGAAGAGGACCGCGATGAATACCGTAAAGACGAAAACCCCGGCAAATACCATGCCATCTTCGAGCGGCGCGCCCGCAAGGGACAGTGTTTTCATCAACCCTATCTGGGGTGTCGTGAGTTCAGCTGCGCTTTCCGACTGGTGGACGGGCCCGAAACGGAACAGAACTCCATCGACGAGACCCGCGATCTCGGCTTCATGCTTTATGATCTGGATTTCTCCGACCCCTCCGAGGTGAAGCCCGCCTTCTTTCGGGCAACTATTAAAAATGGAGTTATCGATGTGCCCCCGTGGGAGAGCGAGGAGGTGCGGCGTTGATTTTGCAGGCGCTTTACGACTATTACCATCGCAAGGCGGCAGACCCGGCAAGCCAGATCGCTCCCGAAGGATGGGAGCGGAAAGAGCTTCCCTTTCTGGTGGTTATCGATGAAGAGGGCAAATTCAAGGCACTGCAGGATACCCGGGAGGGAGAGGGGAAAAAACGGCGTTCGGGGCGTTTTCTCGTGCCGCAAGGGGAAAAACGTGCTAATAACATCAAGGCATGTCTGCTTTGGGACAACGTAGAGTATGCCCTCGGAGCAAACCCCCGGGGGCGCAATGACGTGGTGGAACGGCACGAAGCCTTTAAGAATAAGATCCAGGAAGACCTGAAGTCTTTTTGCAGCGACATGCCGATAAAAGCTGTCCTTGATTTTCTCGAAAACGACCCCATAAAGCAGATCGAGGGCAACGCGAACAGCGCGGAAGCATGGAAAGAGGCGCAGGGGAGTAACGCCTTTGTTTCATTTCGTCTTGATGGGTCGGAGGACGCCACGATCTGCGACACTTTGCGCCGTAAGCTTTCGGAGCAGAACCGTAATCTTTCGGAGCAGACAACATCTCCCGGTACCCAAAGAATGGGACTCTGCCTCGTGACGGGGAAGACAGCCCCCATAGCCCGGCTGCATCCGTCTATAAAGGGCGTCTGGGGCACAAATACGTCGGGGGCAGCGCTCGTATCTTTCAACCTTCCGGCCTTTGCATCATACGGCAAACAACAGAACTACAACGCCCCGCTGGGGGCAAGCGCGTCTTTTGCCTATACAACGGCACTCAACCTGTTGCTTGGCAAGGACTCCCAAAACAAGACCTCCGTGGGGGATGCCACCACGGTTTTCTGGGCACAGCAGCGGCCTGCGGTGGAGAAGTACGATATGGAGCAGGATTTTGCCTGGTACGTGGCAGATCCGCCAAAAGACGACCCCGACAAAGGGGTCCGGGCGGTGAAGGCCCTCTACAAGGCGACCAAGGAAGGTCATTTGCCTTCGGGAAGCGACGATCGCTTCTACGTGCTGAGCCTTGCTCCCAATGCGGCACGCATTGCCGTTCGCTTCTGGCGTACGGGCACGGTGCAGGGGATGGCGGAAAAAATTACAAAACATTTTGATGACGTGGCCATTATATGCGGTCCCAAAGAGCCGGAATACCTGACGCTGAACCAGATGCTTCGCGCCACGGCGCTGGAATACAAAATGGACAACATTCCGCCAAACATGGCGGGAATGGTGATGGCGAGCATCTTAGACGGCACACCATACCCGAAGACCCTCTTGCAGCAGTGCGTACGGCGCGTAAGGGCAGAGCGGCAGGTCAACCGGGCGAGGGCGGCGATCCTGAAGGGATGTCTCAACCGTATGGCAAAAAACTCAAACAGGGAGGTTTTGAAAGTGGGCCTCGACAAAACGAATAGCAACATCGGCTACCGGCTGGGACGGCTTTTTGCCGTGCTGGAGAAAATTCAGGAGGAGGCAAACCCGGGAATCAACGCCACGATCCGAGACCGCTTCTACGGCGCCGCATCGTCGAGCCCCGTGGCGGTGTTTTCTCAACTCCTCAAACTAAAAAACCATCATCTTTCCAAGCTCAGTAGTCCCGGGCGTCGGGTGAACTTCGAGAAGAAACTCGGCGATATCTTCGATGGCATCAACGAATTCCCCGCCCACCTCTCGCTCGACGAACAGGCGTATTTTGCTGTGGGATACTACCATCAGCGGCAGGATTTCTTTGGCAATTCGGAAAAGAACGCTGAATAGCTATTATTATTTCAAAAATTGAAAGGAGAATTATGATGAGCGCGATCACGAAACGGTACGATTTTGTCCTCTTCTTCGACGTGCAAGATGGCAATCCCAACGGCGATCCCGATGCGGGCAACCTTCCTCGGGTGGATGCAGAAACGGGCATGGGCCTTGTCACCGATGTGTGCCTGAAACGCAAGGTGCGAAACTATGTGCAGATTTCCCCCAAAGCGAATGAAATGGGACATGCAATCTTCGTAAAAGAAAAGGCGGTTTTGAATACCTTGATCGACGAAGCCCATGAGCAGGACGACGTCAAGAAAAAGGAAAAAGGAGACAAGACCGAGGCCGCGCGCCAGTGGATGTGCGGCAAATACTACGACGTGCGCACCTTCGGAGCAGTCATGAGCACAGGAAAGAACGCGGGACAGGTGCGCGGCCCCGTCCAGCTCACCTTCGCCCGCTCCGTGGAGCCCGTCATCGCCCTCGAACACAGCATCACCCGCATGGCGGTGGCCACCGAAGCCGAAGCAGAAAAACAGAGCGGCGACAACCGCACCATGGGGCGTAAGTACACCGTGCCCTATGGCCTCTACCGTGCCCATGGCTTCGTTTCAGCCCATCTGGCGGCGCAGACGGGCTTTTCCCAGGAAGATTTGGACCTCTTCTGGGAGGCACTGCAAAACATGTTTGAGCACGACCGGTCTGCGGCCCGAGGGCTCATGAGTACCCGGGGACTCGTGGTCTTCGAACACGCCACAGCGCTGGGAAACAAGCATGCCCAGGAATTGTTCGCCCGGGTGACCTGCGAGCGACAGACCGAAGGTCCCGCCCGCGAATTCAAAGACTATCGCATCTTGATCGACGGCACACCGTTGGTGGAAACTTTCAAGGTGGTTTCCGTCGCCGGATAAGGCCGCTTCCATGTACGAGGAAGACGACCTGCTCCCAATTTCTGCCCTGCATCACCTGGCCTTCTGTGAACGCCGGTGGGCACTGATTCATCTGGAGCAGCAGTGGCGGGAAAACGTGCTCACCGTCGAAGGCAAGCAAATGCACGACCGCGTGCACGACG